>NZ_LXFY01000001.1:264998-531863 GCF_021432585.1 Pectobacterium sp. IFB5596 | reverse complement strand
CGCTTTCTGTTCAGCAGTTGGTTTCGCTTTCTTCACCTGTTTTTTATGGTGAACAGCTTTAGCTGGAGCAGAAGTCATCGTGGTTGCAGATGTTTGAGCGGGTGTGCTGGTTACGGTATCTGCGGCAAATGCGACAGAGGACAGACCCAGAGCCGCACCAGCGATCATAACTAATACTTTATTCATCATCATTTCCTCGTTGTCTCATTCACGTTTCGTGACCCTCATGTGGGCCGTTGAAGAGAGAATAGGATAAACAGAGGGCGGCTTCAGTGAGTGATTGGTTTCGGCGTGTAACCTAATGTACAGGCTGAGGAAAGCAAAGAAAACATTGAAAGACAGCGGGATCAACGCTGTCTTGACGTCAAGGCTGAATGGCGGCTGTCGCGGTTTTTACTGGCCAGCAAAAGCGGAAACGTGCACCGCCGAGCGGGCTTTCATCCACCGTAATATTGCCTTCGTAAGCACGCGCGATAGCATGAACAATCGCCAACCCCAGCCCACATCCGCCGCTGCTGTTCTCAATGCCTGCTTCCAGACGAATAAACGGTTCAAAAACACTTTCTCGGTTTTCGGGAGCAATGCCGGGGCCATCATCTTCGACTTGCAGGCACGCGATATGCGCCGCGTCGGACGTCAGGCTGATACGCAGCTGGCTGTGACAGAAGCGTAACCCATTGCCGATCAGGTTATTCAAGACGCGTTCCATCAGACGTAAATCAAGCGCGCCAATATGTGCCGAAGGGGGCATTTCCAGCGAAATCTGTTTGTCAGGATGGATAAGACGAAAATCGTCAACTTTCGCCTGTAACCATGAAGGAATATCAATATCGGTAAGATGCAGCGTTACCTGTGGGCGATCGAGCCTGGCATACGTCAGCAGTTCGTCAATCAGCGCTTCAAGTTGACCAATATCTCGATTTAATGCCTGCTGCTCATCTTCTGTCAGGTTGTCGCTCATCGCCAGCCGATAGCGCAGCCTGACCAACGGTGTGCGCAGTTCGTGCGCGATATTGTCAATCAACTGCTTTTTACTGTTGATGAGCTGGTTCAGGTTATCTGCCATTCGGTTGAAGGCGACCCCCAGCCGAAACAGGCTTGACGTGCTATCAAAGTGAATGCGCTCTTCCAGATGACCATCTCCCAGACGCTGTGCGGCATTTTCCAGTTTTAGCATGGCCTGCCAATGTGGCCGCATCCATAAGAAAACCGGTAACGCTAGCGACAGCCCGATGAGCATCACCAGCAGTAAATCCAGCAGCCGCATTTCGTGCAGAAAGAACAAATAAGGAATAGGGCCGACGGCGAGAACGTAGTGGCTGCGTGGGATACGTTGGATAAACGTGTACTCGTCATCCAGCGCGATAATTTCCCCCTGATTCAGGCGCTGCCGATTCTTGGGGCTGAGCGCATATTTACTCACCGGTTCGATGTGCAACTTGAACGACAGGTTTAAATCAAGCTGGCTGATGGTTTTATGCCACTCGCGGGGGGGGATCGCGCGTAGCTCATTACGAATGAGATACAGCGAACTTTTCATCAGGTCGTCCATGGACTGGCGTCCGGCACGTTCAGCCGTGACTTTATAGACCAGCCCGACCAGTAGTGTCATGACGACAAAGCAGGCGAACAGCAAGAGAAAAAACTGGACGAACAGTTTTCTCATAGCGTCACGCTCTCCCAGGTATTGGGGGCAAACAGGTAACCTTTGTTACGCACGGTTTTGATACGAAACGGCTCCAGCGGGTTGTCGTACAGTTTTTTACGCAGGCGGGAGATGGCCACATCAATACTGCGATCCATGCCATCGTAGGTCACGCCGCGCAGATTTTTCAGCAGCGCATCCCGATCCATAATGTGGCCAGCATGGGTCGCCAACTGCCAGAGGAGATCGAAATCCGCGGTGGATAACACGATGTGCTCTTGCCCTAATGTCACTTCCCGGTTGACCGGGTCGATACAGAGCAGGCCGAAGTGCAGTGATTTATGTACCTGCAACGCCGCGGGTGTTGTATTTTCTGCCACAGGCTGTGGCGTAGTGGCATATTGCCGCAAATGCAGGCGCAAGCGGGCAAGCAAGACTGCGGGCGGCGTGGTTTTCAGAATGTAATCATCGGCACCCATTTCCAGTGCCAGAATATGATTCATATCGCTGTCCAACGACGTTAGCAGCACAATCGGGCCGCTGTACTGTGGCCGCAACTCCCGACAGATGGTCATCCCGTCTTTGCCGGGCAGCATAATGTCCAGCAGCACAAGGTCGGGCTGCTGCTGTTCAATAAAGGCCTGTGCCTGATCGCCTCGCGCTTCAACCTGAACATCAATGTCATGCTTGCCGAGGTAGGCAGCGATCAATTTTCCAACCTCGGTATCATCTTCTATAAAAACAATCTTATGCATGGTATCTACGTCATCCCCATCTCTCTGTTGATAGCATAGCCTGATGAGCGAAGATAAACGAGAAGCGAAGCGTAAATGGGTGTTAAGTATTTGTTTATTTTTCAAAATTAGATAAGCTGCGGTGCGTGTTTTTTTAGTCGGTTCTCGCAATTTATCGAGAACGACTGCGCCATGATTATCGATTATCCCACTGGGAACCGTGCTAAAGATGAAACCGATTGATCAGATAAATAGCTGGATGCAGGAAGCCTTACGCCCTTATTTCGGTCTGGAACCGTTAGCGGCTGAATGGGATATTTTAACGGTACGCGACGGTTATTTTATCTGCTTCGAGGGTGACACGATCCGCAAGCGTATTACCGCCACTGCGTTAAATTATCAGGAAGAAGACGTTATTATTCACACGCGTGGACGTGAGGTTATTTTGCCGAGAACCTCGCGGGGTAAAGAAAAAAAACTCACTTACACCAGCGTTTCTAGCGTAATGGCTGATGGCATTGTGTTTTCCGCAGGTATCAGAACGCTGAACTCGGGAAATTACGGCTATATTAACGCCAGCAATCATCGAAATTCTATTCGACTCCCGCTGCCAGAGTGTCGGGATTTAACCAGTAAAGAGGAGATTGTCGACTGGCTGAACTCTTATCGTGAGCGTTTACCTGTTGATTATGAAAATAAACTGGAACGGCTGAGGAGTATGAAAAATCAGCAGCATAAAACCATTCCGGGCGACATCTTTCGCGTCGAAATAGATTTACATACTGATGGCTATGTTCTGGTTATTGGCAACCTGCGTCAGATGCAGAAGGACGAATTGTTTGCTGAACACAGCATCTGGCACGATGTAATGACGATGCCGCTGTTTGTTCGGCCTTACCTTTTCCGCACGACCGAGCGTAATCCCGCGCTGTCGGAGATTATGGCGTCTCCTTTGTCCGAGAAATGCTGGATTGTTATGGATGACGCTTTCCTGCGCGGCAATTACCAATATGTAGGTTCGAAAATCTTGGCAGAAGAAGACATCCTGTTTCCAGTTGGCTATGGCTCAAGTATCAGTGTGCATAAAAACGACTATCGCCTGTCGTGGGGACCCAGTTCGATCAGTAAAGCCGGTCAGGACACCGCGTTGAAAGCCGAGCGCAACTATATAAACAATGGGGCTTATAGCAGCGTGTCAGCAGACTGTTTTGTCGAGAGAGGGTTCCCTGATAGGGATAAAACGCTGTTAAACCCGAAACACCGCGAAGTATGGGAGCAGGTCTTGGCTGAGTTTGGTTTTCCGCCAGAGACAACCTACGATGCATTTGCCCAACATACCGGCGGGATGACGCGCGCCGCCTACCTGGCGTATGTCGCCAACCATAAAGCGTACCAGCGTAAGGGACGTGGAAAGAAAAAAGGTTCGTAATCGCATCAGCAACCTCGTTGAGCGGGGTGCTAATGCAGTGCTCGCTAGGCTTTTTTCTCAGAATAAACAGAAATAGTGAAACGTGTCCGAATAAAGTCGTGCTTTGGAGCGTTTACGCGTTGTCTATTCTGAGGAGAATCCTGTTATGACTCGCATTGTTCCTGTACTGGCCTTCGGGCTGCTCATCAGCCCACTGTTGCGCGCTATGCCGCTTAACTACACCATTGCTACTGATAACACCGTCATTGGGCTTTCATGGCAAGCATTTGGACACCAGTCACAAGCCTCTCTCGATGGCGTGACGGGCAACATTACACTGGATGCTGAAAAGGAAATAAATGACCGTATTGATGTGAAAATTCCAATCACGACGCTACAGGCTTCCAACAGCCTGTTGACCTATCAGTTAAAAAGCAGCCTGTTTTTTGATGCTGAACACTATCCAGCGATTACTTTCACCAGTAGCAGGGTTGTAGCGCAGGGCCATGGTCACTTTCGGGTTTTTGGTTCACTGTCGGTAAAAAACGTTCAACGCCCGGTCATTCTGGAAGCCACGCTTGAAGAACATGGGGAAACCTCATCCCATGATGGTTCGCTATTTCTTCATGCCACCACCACTATTTCGCGCTCATCTTTTAATATGGATCGGTTTATCGGAGTAGTGGACGATCGCGTAGCGATTAATATTGAAATTCAGGCGAAAGTCGGACACACCGTATAAGTATTTACCCTCCACACACAGACGGAGTTGTCCGGGCGTGGAGGGCTGTTCACTGTCTATGCCAGCGACGCTTGTAATCTGAGCGCACTTTCTGTCAGCGGCGTAACAGGGCTACGGCCAATTAATACGAACTGATAGCCGCGATCGCGCCACCAGACAACCTGCATATCATGGCGTTGCTCATTATGAAGCGCAGTGGCAGTTGCCTGGCGATCGGGGGAAATACACAGTGCCATCGGCCCATATGTAGTATGCATCCAGGTAATCTGTGCAATCGACGTATTGTCATAGCTCAACAGGCGTACCATTTTCAACGCCGCATCGTGAAGCGTCAGCTGTTGCTCATTGAGAGACAATCCGATGTCCTGAGCTGTACGAGACAGCCCTCGCTGCAAGGTCTGTGCGGAGCTGTCCGCATCGAGTAGGGTTTTAGCGCTGTACAGAGACATGTACTGGGCTTCAAGATCGCGAATTTTCTCGCTGTCGCTGAGAGCGGTCTGGGGTGAACGTACGAAGTAGCCTAACCCTGAGCCAATCACCAGAAAACTGAGAGAGGCGGCTATCAGCGAACGGCGGCTGATTCCTGCATGAGATGAGGGTTTACCAAGGATTGGTGCTGTCGTTACTAATGCCTCAAGCCTGGCCTGCATCTTCGCCTCAGGTGCTTTGTCGAGTAACGGGGCGAAGGCTTCTTCAAAATCAAGTTGGCTTTTCATCAGTTCGGCGGTGCGCTCAGCAAGCTGTTCGTCCCCCTCAAGTAATGTCTTGAATCTTTGCGCATCAGCCTCATTCATCTCGCCATCTAACCAGGCAACAATAGCTTCGTCGCTATAAGGAGGAGTAAAACTCATGGGTTTCAAGACTGTTTCTCCTTTGCAGAGGGCGTGGTATCAACGGGTTTAGCCAGCGTCCCCCGCGCGGCGGCCAGTCTGCTCATTATGGTGCCGATCGGTACTGACAGCGTGTCCGCCGCCTCCTGATAGGTAAACCCTTCGACATAAACTAAAAATACGGTATTGCGCTGTGCTTCTGGCAGTGCGCTGACGCGTTGCATTATTTTCTGGTAATGCAGACGATCGTTATCCCGCTCATGGGTATCTGGAGCCAGCAATTCCTCGCTTTCGATAAACCCTTGCCCCTGGCGTACGCGGCGGGCGCGCAGCTCAGAAATCCATATTGAGTAGAGAATGGAGAACAGCCATCTGTCGATACGGGTACCTGGGGTAAATTGTGTACTTTTTTCGAGCGCACGAACGCAAGTAGACTGGACTAATTCTTCGGCAACTTCGTGGCTGCGTGACAGTACCAGCCCATAGCGCCACATGCATTTTAGGTGAGCAGTAAGCTGCTGGCGAACTTCACTGTTAGTGATTTTTTTATCCTCACGTTACTACTCAACGTTTTAGCGCAACGCCCGTCCGCCATCGACGCCCAGTGTCTTCCCCGTCACATAACGGCTCTTGAACAAATAGTCTACCAATTGGACTATTTCCTCTTCACCGGGCGCGATTTTCATCAATGATTTTTCCAGCGTCTGCTGGCGATATTCGTCGTCATCCTGTTCCTGAAACAGGATTAAGCTGGGAGCGATGGCGTTTACTTTTACTTCCGGTGCCAGCTTGCGGGCAAATGACCGCGTCATGTTATCCAGCGCCGCTTTGCTGGCAGCATAAGCGATGTGTTTCTCACTGCCTTTTTCTACCACGTAATCTGTCAGGTGAATAATATCCGCACCCGCAATGCCTTGCCCGCGTAAGCAAGGTTCTAGCAATTGGTTGAGTAAATAGGGGGCATAGACATGAATTTGCAGCATATCGCTCAGCGTCTGCTCCAATGGTGTGTCAGGCTTTTCTGGTGCCCAACTGCTGGCATTGTGAATAATGGCGCGTAGCTGCGGCGTGAGCGATTGGATTTGCTCCGCAAAGGCATAGATGTTTTCCGTCGTGGAAAAATCGGCGTCCAGACAAATCGCGCCGTCTTGCCGCAGCGTCTCCAGTTCAGCGTAAGGTGTGCGATAGCTGATGATGACCGGGGTCGACTGCGCCAGAAACGAACGCGCCAGTGCCAGCCCAATACGCCGTGCGCCACCGGTAATTAGCACGGGGGCAGAAGAAAACATTGCCACAATTAAGTCTCCTCAACACGCGGGTTAAAAGGGGGCGAACCGTGACAATATACCTGAATTAACGACTATGCAGGGTATGGTTTTGTGCCCGGCAGAGACGGTGTGGCAAACCACGGGCGAAAAGAGGAGAAGGGGACGATGGAATATCCCCTGAACCTACATGTTCCCGTTGCCTCTGCTACGCTGAGCGTGCCGTCGTCGCCTCAATGGCCTGCGCCAATGAGCCGTAGAAGCTCAGTCGCCCTTCAATCGGGTGAACCTTTGCTCGCGCTAGCGTTTTTAGCGGCTGGAAGGGAATATCAGTAATAATGAGCTGTTTACCTTCGGGCAATGTTTCGCTAAAGCGCAGGAACGCATTGAGCCCGCCAGCATCCAGTACCGGTACCGCATCCCACTGCAAAATGATGTTTTGATAGCCTTCGCTGCGTACGGTCAGGTCGTTGAAGATGCGTTCTGCCGCGGCAAAAAACAGCGGGCCGTTGACACGCAACACCAGATGATCCGGTATTTTGGTGTCCGGCAGTTCGCTCAGACGGGTCATTTGCGCGATGCGCCGCATGAAGAGCAACGAGGCCAGCACAATGCCGACGGTAATCGCGATCACCATATCGAACAATACGGTCAACGACATACAGAGCAGCATCACGATAATGTCGTCTTTCGGTCCGTGGCGCAGTAAATCTACTACCTTGTGCGCTTCGCTCATGTTCCAGGCGACAATCAACAGCAGTGACGCCATTGCCGCCAGCGGCAGGTAAGACAGCCACGGCGCAAGTATCAGCAACGCTAACAGCACCAACAGGGCATGAACCACGGCGGAGATCGGCGAATTTGCTCCTGCGCGTACGTTGGCGGCGGAGCGGGCAATCGCGGCAGTCGCGGTAATACCGCCAAAGAAGGGCGCGATGATGTTACCGAAGCCTTGCCCCATCAGCTCGGCATTAGAGTTGTGTTTTTTTCCTGTCATGCCATCCAGAACGACGGCGCACAGCAGTGACTCAATCGCGCCCAGCATCGCCATCGAGAATGCCGCAGGCAGCAGAGCGGAAATGCTCTGCCAATCCAGCGTCATCGTCTTCCCATCGGGCGACGGGATGTCCCACGGTAAAACAAGCTGAGGCAAAATGGGCGGAATCCCTTGCCCTTGCGAACCATCCGCCAGCATGTAGCTAAAACGGGAACCGATGGTGGCCACATTTTCACCCAGTAGCGACATCATCCCCATCACCGCGACGCCTGCCAGCAGTGCGGGCAAATGGCCGGGTAGGCGAATACCGAGTCTGGGCCAGACGATGAGAACCAGCAGCGTCGTTGCGCCGATCAGCGTATCGGCAAGATGCAGGGTTGGCAGCGATTGCGCCAGTGCCGACACTTTTTCGACGTAGTGCTCGGGGACGACGGCCATCTGCAAGCCGAAGAAATCTTTGATTTGCATCGTACCGATGGTGATAGCGATCCCAGAGGTAAACCCCAGCGTCACGGAGAGCGGAATATATTCGATCAGTCGGCCGAAGCGGCAGAGCCCCATCAGCAGCAGAAACACGCCGGAAAGCAGGGTGGCGACCAGCAAGCCGGATAACCCAAACTGCTGTGATACAGGATAGAGAATGACGACGAAAGCCGCTGTCGGACCCGATACGCTATAGCGCGAACCGCCGCTGACGGCAATGACGATCCCGGCAATCGCCGAGGTATACAGCCCGTACTGCGGGGGAACGCCGCTGGCAATCGCCAGCGCCATCGCCAGCGGGATGGCGATGATGCCGACGGTAACGCCAGCGATCATGTCGTGAATAAAACGTTGTAGCGTATATTTTTCGCGCCAGCACGCGTCAATCAGCGCGCTGAACGGCCTGACGCCGTTAATTCCGTGCGTTTTCATCTAAGCAGAAACCAAAGTAAGGAAGTAAATCAACATGGCGGGCCTGCCGGTCCGTCGACGACAGCCTTACGATACGCTGGAGGCGCTTAGAAGATCCAGAGATACATCAAGAGAAGTGCAGTTTGGCGAGGCTGACGCGGCGAAAACCGCGTCAGCTGAGAGGTTATAGCGTGATGGTGATCAGATAGGCGGCAAAGAGTGCTAAATGCGCACTGCCGCTCAATACGTTCGTTCTCCCAGTGGAGAATGTAATGTGGCACAGCACCAACACAGACAGCATCACGACGATATGTGGCATATCCAGCCCGAAGTTTAGCGAGCGGCCTGTCATCATCGCGATGAGGGTAACGGTCGGGACGGTGAGTGAAATCGTCGCCAATACGGAACCAAAGAACAGGTTCATGGCGCGCTGAACCTGATTTTTTAGAACAGCACGGATAGCTCCCAGCCCTTCAGGTGAGAGAATTAACAGCGCGACCAGAAAGCCCGTAAACTGCGTCGGCGCGTTCATTTCGGTCAGCAGCGTTTCCAGCGGCATTGAGTTTGTCTTGGTCACGGCAATAACGGCAATCAGATGAACCAGAAGCCAACCGGTGTGCCACAGCGAACTGTGCGCGGACGGTTTACCGTGATGTGGATCGTCGCCGTCACCTTCATCTTCATGTTCATAGACAAACAGACTTTGGTGCGTACGCGTTTGAATTAACAGAAAAACACCGTACATCGCCGCAGAAATGGCGGCAATAATCAGCGACTGCGCTACGCTGAAGTTACCGTCAGGTAAGGCGCTGGGGAAAACCAGCACAATCACCGCCAACGGGAATATCGCCATCAGATACTGCTTGATGCCACTGAGGTTGACATACTGCGTGGCGAATTTACGGCCACCGAGCAAGAGGGCAAAGCCCACCAGGCCGCCAGTGACGATCACGATAATGGAATAGAGCGTATCACGCATCAGGTCCGGGCCCGCGTCGCCAGTGGCCATCAACGCCGATATTAGGCTGACTTCAAGAATCACGACGGATAGGCTGAGGATGAGTGAACCGTAGGGTTCACCCAGGCGATGAGCGAGCACATCAGCATGGCGTACTACGCTAAATGCACTGAAAAGAATACCGGCTAGCGCGAGGGCGTTAATACCGAGAATGGCGACAAAATCTTGTGAACTGCCCCACATGTAGAGCACGGCCAGCGCAATAACAGGAAAAATGAGTGAGTATTCATGATGGCGAGTTTTGACCACCTCAGCATGAGACTTCATTGTGGGTGTTCTCCTTATCCAGAGGAATAGTGCGGCAAAATATCCCCGTCATACATCAAGCTAGCGCACTGACAACTCGAATGACTCGGGGCATAAAGCAATTTATTAAGGACATAAAACCATTTATTCATGGCCGTAACACGATAATAAACCGCAAAAGGTTACTAAAAAGTAGTTATAACGTAATAAAACGAACAATATGATAACAGATTGCTGTGTTTGTGCGGTTTTTTTTTACGGATTTTTACGCTTTGAGCATAAATTCAAATGAAAAGGGAGAATCTGCATATCTTCTCCCTATAGTTATAATATCAAATGTATTTTTTATGGTTATTCGTCAGGATTGTCCATAATATCGTGGCGTTTATGATGATAATCCTCTTCATTTAGCCCTTCTCGCCAATAAGGTACTGCATACATCTGATTTCGTTCACACCCGCGTTCCCGACGCGCATGGCGACGAAGCTGGACCACGATACGATCCTCACCGGCTAACCAGTAAAATGCATTTTCAGCCGCTGGGAGTGCCTGAAAATGCTGCAACAGCGCGTCGGTCATTTCTGTCCCGCCGACGATCCAATGCAGTTGAAGCTGTGATGGTTTCGCGATATCGAGTTTATCAGCCTCGCTGTCGACACGGATCACCGCATGTCCTTGAGCATCATCAGGTAGGTTTTCCAGCAACGCCATGAGCGCGGGGAGTGAGGACGGGTCGGCTGCCAGATAATACGCGGCGGCGGGAGGCAGCATCGGAAGTGGGCCGCCGGGTTGCGAGATACCCACCCAGTCACCGGGCTTGGCCTGACGAGCAAAATTGACGGCTGGGCCAACGTGCTCATGCAGCGCGAAAACCATATCCAGCTCCGCATCCTCTGGTCGCAACGCCCGGACGCTATAGGTGCGAACGATAGGGCGGGCTTCGCCTTCCGGCCAGATCGGACCACGTTCACCGATGACGGGCAGAGCGGGTTTTTGTTGTCCATCCTGAGGCAAAAACAGTTTGAGATGTGCACCGTATCGCTCGACTGGGTAGTCGCGCAGCGCATCATGATGGAACGTAATACAGCGTAAATGTGGGGAAATATCGTGAATCTGTTTAACCTGAACTAAAACAGGCTGACGAGGCGTTGCCATTCAGTGTCTCCGTGGTAGTCAATTCCAGTATGGGAAATAATAACAACACGAGATGATAATTATTATCGCTTTGTGTCTAGTCGTTGTCATTTCCATCGAAATAAATACGCTGTTGGGCTTTCATATTCAGCGAAAGGCCGAAGATAGGTATCTGTTATCACAAAAATGGTGTTTATATCAGGAAAACGTCAAGTCTGACGCCGTATTGCCGATGAGTTGATATAAAGGCGGAACATCACGTGATGCGAAACATTATCACGAACTTTTTCAGGTTTTGTGACCCGTATCAAGCTTGATCGCGAAGCCATAAATGAATAACCTCAGGTTCTATAGTGTTGTAAAATTAAACAGATGAAGCAGTTGGTTTTTTAAACACAGGCGAGAGCCGATCTGATGAGCAGAAAAAGAGTAGGGCTGGGGGTGGTAAGTAGTGTTAACACGCGATTTTTTGCAGAAAGCAGATTGTAGAACGTCTTTTGGATGTATTGAAGAAACCTTACTGCTCACGCCGCAACAGCGGGCTGATTCTCTGGACAGGACGCTGGCGCTACGGCCCAATAGCTGTCCTGTCTGGGTATTTGGCTACGGTTCACTGATGTGGAATCCGGTTTTTGACGCCGAAGAAATCTGTCTGGCAACGTTGGCGGGGTGGCAGCGTGCTTTTTGCCTGCGCCTCACTATCGGTCGCGGCACGACAACACAGCCGGGGCGGATGCTGGCGCTGCAACCCGGCGGGCAAACAACGGGTTTGGCTTTCCGCCTACCCGAAACCTCATTGCGTGAAGATTTGGAACTGCTCTGGAAGCGAGAAATGCTGACGGGCTGCTATCGTCCGCTCTGGTGCGAACTGCATCGCAAGAACGGTACACCGCTGACGGCGCTGGTGTTTGTTTCCGAGCCGGAACATCCCTTGAACGAAAATGATACCTGCATTCAGAGCGTCGCACCGCTGATTGCGCGCGCTAGCGGCCCGCTTGGCACCAATGCGCAGTATCTTTTTGCACTCGAACAAGAACTGAAAAATCATGGAACAGAAGATGAACGCGTGAGCGAATTGGCGCAGCGGGTGCGTATTCTGCAACAGTCGTGCTCTGAGTCAGCAGGAAATGGTCAATAACGGTAAGTGAGTGGAGAAATTCACGGTGAACGACGATATCGCCATTCACCGTGAAACGAGGAAGTGGCTGTATTACCAGCCGACGCCAACACCCATGGTGTACAGCGTGTCGTCAACATTCCCCTGATTACTTTCGATACGGGTCCGTGACACTTTCATGGTCATAGAAGACCAATCAGTCAGCTTGAAGCGCAGGCCTGCATCCGCTTTCAGATAGATGGGTGCCGTGCCATCAAATGAACGTCCCAATTCACCGTTGGTGAAGGCTTCAACGTTTTTGCTGAACAAATAGCGGTTGTACGCCCACTTTATCGCGCCAGAGTAGAAGTCATCATCGCCCTGATCGCGGTACACGAAGGTTTGGGAGTTGACCAGAGACGTCAGTGAGAACGCGCCTAAATCATTATCCCAGAACTGATAACCGGGACCGAGACCGAAAGAACGGTTGATTTTAATGCTTTCAATCCAGTCACGTTTGTACTGATAACGGCCCTGCCAGAACCAGTTTTCATCCACGAATTTATCCAGCGCATATTCGCCAGCCGCATTCTTGGTGCTCTCGACTTTATCCTCTTTTGCCAAATGGTAACTGGCATCAAGGTTGTGTCGCCATGTATCGTGACGTGCTTTGGTGTTCAGCGTCACATCGTAGTTATCGGTTTCTGTCGAGCTTTTCTTGTGCGACATGCCAGCATCGATATTGCCTTTCCAGGCGAAATCGGTCACCAGCGGCTTCTGTGCCACGATGGAAGTGATTTCGGACAGTGGCAATGTTTGCGGACCTGCTGCTTCGTTAGCAAGCGACGGGCTTGCGACGATAGCGCGGTTTTCGCCCGCTTTGATCGTTGGATACAGTACGCCTTTCTCGTAGCGTTCGCCTTGAATCACCAGACCGTGGTCAGATTCAAAGGTTTTCACCTGATCCCAGGCTACGGAGATGGAGCCTGCATAGTCGGTGTTGATAAAGAGTTTGCCGCCGTCAAGCAGCGTGATTTTCCCTGTGACTTTGTCGCCATTGTTCAGCCAAATGGTGTCAGCGCGACTTTGCGTAATGCCTGCGGAGAGGGCGATGACCAAGCTGAGGGAAGAGATTGCGTGTTTGGATAGTGTCATTATTGCCAAATAAACCGTGGTGACAGGTAGTGAGATGTCCGTCGAAGACGTACAGCCGATAAAAACGAACCGGTTTAGCCCGGAACGGCAAACATTAACAGGAATCTGAGTGATGCTCTACCCGAAAACGATAATTGATTAGAATGTAAATAGTTATAAAAGTTGCTATTGATGATTAACCGCTATAACGCGACATATGTCACATTTTTAGCGGTGGCAGAGGACGTCGATGTGGGGGGGGATCTCTGGCCTGCGTGTTTCAGGCCAGAGAGCGTGTGCGATGATTGTGCTACGCGGTACGCTGCGTGCGTGATGTATTGCTGCTAAGGAAACGTGAGGTCAGGAACGTCCTTACGCGGAACACGATTCGTTCCTGGAAGAGAACGCATAGCGTCACGGTGCTGAGCAGGAAAATGATATAGCCCGTCATGGACAACTGCACTTGACCGGCTGCGGCAATACACTGATCCCAATCGCTGAAACAGGCCATCGGGTTACCGCGTACCAGCTGTTCCAAAGTGCGGAATAGATTGAAGAGCGGAACATGTAGCGCAAAGATGGAGAGCGATGCAGCCCCCAGTCGTGGCGACCAATGCCGCAGCCACTCGCTGTCAGGCTCACGCGCCAGCGCACTGAGACACACTAAACCGACCTGAGCTGGCAACAGCAAACCGTTGTGCAGCAGAAAGTACCAATAGGCGTCACCTTTCGTGAATAGCCAGGTTGCGACGAGGAAGTTGATACCGATAAACATGGCAACGCTGTAGCGCTGGCCCTTGCTTAATGGTGAGCGATCTTTCTGGCGATAATGACGAAACAGCGCATAGCCTAAAATCCCAGCCAGAAATTCTGGCAAACGAAAGATCGGCCCACGTTGCAACAGCCCTGTGTACGGCATGCCGAACTGCTGCTGCCAAATCACCCAAATCGGCGGTATCAGATACAGTAAGCAAACAATCCCCATCCACAGCCACGGATGACGGCTGTTCAACAGACGCGGAGCCAACAGCGGAAACGCCAGATAGAAAAAGAACAGCGTAGAAAGCGACCATAACGGGGCATTGAAGGTCAGGAAGTAGGGATTCCATGCCTGCAACATCAGTACCTGCAATAACCCGTTGAACGCCAGTTGTGCATTCGTCATGTAATGGCGCAGCGTTTCGGGGTCGGCAGCGGGGTCGTTGGTGTCATAAATGACGAAGCGCGCGCTGGCAACTTGCCCTTCCGGCGGCACTGCCAGCCACTGCATGAGCGTGACGACGGCAATAGAAGACAACAGGGCAATGATATGGATAGGGTAAAGATTAAAGAAGCGTTTAGCCCAGAACTGGCGAACAGGTTCACGCAGACGCCCGTCCTTAATGTAGACATGCGCGAGCAAAAAGCCAGACAGGACAAAGAACGTGCTGGTGGCGAAGAATCCCATACTAGTGAGTTCACTCAAGAAAGGGATACGCTCACGCTGGGGATAAATGTGAACCGTGTGATAAATCATCACATAGCAGCCGAGCAAAAATCGTAACCATTCCAGGCCGATAAATCGCTCTTTACTGACCTTCTTCATGTTGTTCCTCAACGTTAAACTCGGTGTAAAAGCTTAAAAATGCGATTACAAACTAGTTTAGACGAGAGCAACGTCACATTAATTAGGATAATGGCTATAAATGCCGGTGCCGTTTAGCAACCGTTTAATTTATTGGGATAGCGGTGGTATTTCCACCAACTTCTGCTGCATCCTCGCTCGCGCGAGGATAATCTCGATGGGAGGGGCGCCTGAGCGCCTTATCCTTACCGCTGATCATAACTGCCTGTTGTTACGGTTTGATTAAATGACTTTTTCTTGCAATACCCAGACGGCTGCTTCAACGCGCGATTTGAGCTTCATTTTCTTCAACAGGTGTTTAACGTGAACTTTAACAGTACTTTCCGTAATGGTGAGCTTACGTGCAATCACTTTATTAGAGAGTCCCTGAGCCAGCAATTTCAGAATATCGCGCTCGCGTGGCGTGAGTTGCTGAATATCCCGGTCACTGCTGTGGCGGCTTTCACGCAGGCTAGCGGCCAGAATCGGTGTCAATGTTTCACTCAGCACCATTTTCCCAGATGCTGCCTGATGCAGTGCGGCTAATAAATCTTCCGGCTCCATATCTTTCAGCAGGTAACCATCGGCGCCATTCTTTAAGGCATTGACCACATCGTCTTCATGGTTAGATACACTAAAGACCACAATGCGGCCGGAGAGTGACTTTTCCCGCAGACGATTTAGCGTTTCCAGGCCATTCATGCCGGGCATATTTAAATCGAGCAGAATCAAATCCGGGTCCAACTGTTCCGCGAGTTCGACACCCTGTTCGCCGTGACTGGCTTCACCCGCCACCTGTAACTCTGGGTCCATGCTGATGAGTTGTTTAACGCCATTGCGCAACATGGGATGGTCATCAATCAGCAGTAGGGTGGCGGCGTCTTCGTTAATCATGTGTTTCTCCTGTTAATGGTAGCCGGTGACGGTATTCGGAGAGGAAACTGACATTGACTTCAGTCCCCCCTAGTGGCCGGCGTCGAACAATGCATTCGCCGTGCAAACCTCGTGCACGGTCGCGCATGATAATCAGTCCATAGTGGTTGGCGCGGCTGGCATCATCGGGAATGCCGATGCCGTTATCCGTCACGCTAAGTTCAATACAACCCTGACGTAGTTGCAGCGTGATATCGACCTGCGTGGCCTGCGCGTGTTTATAAATATTGCTCAGTGCTTCACGCACAATTTGTAGAACGTGAATGCCTTGATGAGCAGAGACCGACTGTGGTGGCAAATGGTAATGCAGTTCGATGGGATACCCTAACCGCTTGCCGAATTCATCGACCGATGCCCGCAGTGCGGCAAGTAAGCCAGACTCAGACAGTTTCAGCCGGAAGGTGGTCAACAGCTCACGCAGTTGGCGATAGGCTGTGTTCAACTCTTCCCGCATTTCCGTCAGCAACTGCTGTGAAGCGGGGGGCAAATCGCCGCCCTGCATTTGCAGACAGCTCACCTGAATTTTCAGGCAGGAGAGGGATTGTGCGATAGAGTCGTGTAGTTCACGGGCAATGGTGGCGCGTTCTTCCATCAGCATCAACTGCTGCTGATGGTTGGATTGTCGTTCTAACGCCAGCGTACTGGTCAACTGCTCTAATAAGGTATTCAGCAACTGATTCTGATCGCGACTGAGTGCGGTATTACCCGGCAATGTGGCCAGCACAACGCCGTATTGTCCGTGTTTATCGTGGAGATCCCAACAGTGAGGATCACCCGGCAATTCTTCACGTTTTGCCTGCATCCCGCAGCTCTGACAGCTGTTATCCGGGCAGTGATCCGGTTGTAATTGGCTGAAATCGCTGAACTGATGAAACTGCTCCTGATTGTTATCTTCATACAGCCGCAGTTGAATATTGCGCAGCGGCGTTAATGAGGGTAATTCGTTCAAGATCGGCATCAGCCGACTACACAACGGCGCACCAGTATGCAGGCGGCGACTGGCGCGATAAAGGAAAGAAAGCAGATCGTTTTTCTGTTGCAGATCGGCGGTTTTCTCGGCCACGCGCTGTTCCAGGCTATGGTACATGGCGGAAAGTTCATCCGACATGCTGTTCAACACCTGCCCCAACGTGCTCATTTCATCATGGCCGTTGATGGTGACGCGTTGGGTGAAGTCACCCTGTCCGATAGCCTGCGCCATCGAAACCAGACGTCGCCACGGCGTTAACAAGCGGCGACGTAGATAAAAGAACGTGGTAACCAGCAGGATAAACATGATGCCGATGAAGATACGCTGCACCAACGTGACCATCATTAACCGCTGCTCGGTTTTATGATCGATAGCGGAAACCAGATCGTCCAGTTGTTTCACGAAACGAGCGACATCCGGCGAGGCATCGGCAGAGTGCGTCGCCTGCCGCAGATGCGGTTGCAGGCTCTCCAGCCAGAAAACGCGCAGCGCAGTGAATTGTTCACTGAGTCCTTCCCGGCGCACCGCCTGCTGAAGGTCGCTACTGATTTCATCTTCTTCCAGTTCTTGCAGATAAATTTCATTCTCGGCAGAGAGCGGCACCATCGATAGCAACCGGTAGCTTTGCATACGCAGCGAGCCTGCTTTATTAATGGCGTGCGCATTCCCTTGGATGCTTTGTGACATCCAACTGGAAACCGACATGCCGGCAATGCCCAGCAAACCGAGTAGCAACATCAATAGTGCAACCTGATTGACGAGCGACAGCGGCAGCAGGAAACGTTTCAACATAATAAAGCGACCTCTGCTGGAGGAGTAGAAAACCAGTACCGAGAAGGATAACCCTTTTGGCATTTTTCCCGATCCTACATGATAACCCTATACCCACTAGTGAGTACCACCGAATATCCACGCCTTGAAAGGGGATATGACAGTAAGAAAAAAGAGAGAGATAACAGATTGAATTATTGATGCTTATTTTTCTATTTTTATTACTCATTAAGGAGTGTGGTTATTTTTACCCGGTTTTTTTACCTGACAGCGCGTTGATTTGCATCAACTTTACCTGCTGTGTAATCCCTAATGTTGCGCCTTAATTCTACCGCGTTTTTATTTATCGAGGTTTTTATGACGCAGCCTTCATCACCCGAAAAAGTATCGCAAAGCACGCTGATAAGGGAATGGAATCCTGAAGATGCAAAATTATGGCAATCTGGTGGACAACGGATTGCACAGCGTAATCTTTGGATCTCCGTACCGTGCCTGCTGTTGTCGTTTTGTGTCTGGATGATTTTCAGCACCGTAGCCGTTAACCTAAACAAGGTCGGATTTAGTTTTACCACAGACCAGTTATTTTTGCTTACCGCGTTGCCTTCCGTCTCCGGCGCGCTGTTGCGTGTGCCTTACTCCTTCGTTATCCCCATGGTTGGCGGTCGCCGTTGGACGACATTAAGTACCATCATCTTGGTGATCCCGTGTATTTGGCTCGGGTTTGCCGTACAGAACCCGCAAACGCCTTACAGCATTTTCGTTACGATTTCCCTGATGTGTGGTTTCGCGGGGGCTAATTTTGCTTCCAGCATGGCTAACATCAGTTTCTTTTTTCCTAAATCACGTCAGGGCAGTGCGTTAGGTATTAACGGTGGATTGGGTAACCTCGGCGTGAGCGTGATGCAGTTGCTGGTGCCGGTGGTGATTTTTCTGCCGATTCTGGGCTTTTCCGGTAATGGCGTTGTTCAGCCAGACGGTAACCAAATTTGGTTGCACCATGCCGCATGGATGTGGGTACCGTTTCTGGTGATTGCCGCAACCGCTGCCTGGTTTGGCATGAACGATCTGTCGACGGCCAATGCATCAATACGCAAGCAGTTACCCGTTTTGAAGCAAATGCACTTGTGGGTACTCAGTTTCCTGTATCTGTCCACGTTTGGCTCATTTATCGGTTTCTCGGCGGGCTTCGGCATGCTGTCCAGAACGCAGTTTCCCGACATCGTTATTCTGTACTACGCGTTCTTCGGGCCGCTGCTGGGCGCGTTGGCGCGCCCGGTTGGCGGCATGCTATCCGATCGCTTTGGCGGTGTGAAAGTCACGTTGATTAACTTCATCCTGATGGCGATTTTCTCGGTGTTACTGTTCCTGTCTTTGCCGAGTGCGAACTCTGCTGGTTCATTCGGGATGTTCTTTGGCATCTTCATGATGTTGTTCCTGACGGCGGGTTTGGGGAGTGGGTCAACGTTCCAGATGATTGCCGTGATTTTCCGTAAATTAACGGGAGATCGGGTTAAAGCGCAGGGTGGCAGCGATGCGGATGCACAGAGTTCTGCCGCTACAGATACCGCCGCGGCGCTGGGCTTCATTTCGGCCATTGGCGCTATTGGCGGCTTCTTCATCCCGCAAGCCTTCGGGATGTCGCTTGAGTTGACTGGTTCACCCACTGGTGCGATGAAAGTGTTTGTGGTGTGCTACGTGGTGTGCATCTTGGTGACCTGGTTGTTCTATGCCAGAAAGAAAAATTAGTTGCCTAAAATTCCAGAATATTCTCTGTTTCTGTTTTTCCGGCGTAAAAATTATGCAGCGGTGGGCATGAGCACCAAGTGAGCGGCATGGACGCCGCGAAAGTCAGTGCCGCGTCTGACAAAAACGTCAGAGACGTTTTTGAACAGCACTTGTGCTGGCCCGAAGGGCGAGCTCCATTTATGGGGCGAGTAAACGCGTCACTGGCGGCTCGAATAGTGCTCATGAACACCGATGGGACCGCCGCAGCGGCATAATTTAGCCGGAAGCCTGGGGTCTCGGGGCGAGCGGCGCTTGAGCCGCCCCGAGTCGGGCGCGTGCTACGAAGTAGCATGAAAATGACAGTGTTGTCGCGCACGAAACATTCGCAATATCTGCATAAAACATAAAATGTGACTACGACGCCTTCTCCTTTTCGGAGAGGCGTTTTTTTTCGCGCTGTATCCAGCTACCCCCTTTACTGAATTTGTACGATTTTTCGTCGCCTCCCGACTACTACCTCTAAATAGTCGTGTGTATGAATTCAGTATAAACACAAAATCAGTGGTTTTATTTTTATCTTTTAAAATCATTTATTTATGTGTTTTTTGTATAATAATTCTTTGGTGGTAGATGGTGATGTACTCCGTTTTTTACCGGGGGACACTCTTGATCGTTATCAAGTTTGGCGGCGCGGTTGCTGGATACCCTAGCGCCAATTTGAGCGATGTGTCGTTAGCAAAAACAGATGTCTGCTACGAGCATTTCATAACGACAGGAGCCAACAGGCTTCGCAGCAGGAGAGTCCGGATGAGCAAATTCCTTGACCGGTTACGTTACTTCAAACAACTGGCCGAACCGTTTTCCGACGGTCACGGGCAAACCCTCAATACCAATCGTGACTGGGAAGATGGCTATCGCAGTCGCTGGCAGCATGACAAAATCGTGCGTTCTACCCACGGGGTAAACTGCACCGGCTCATGTAGCTGGAAGATTTATGTGAAAAACGGTCTGGTGACGTGGGAAACACAGCAGACTGACTATCCGCGTACCCGCCCGGATCTGCCTAACCATGAACCTCGTGGCTGCCCACGTGGCGCCAGCTACTCTTGGTATCTGTACAGCGCAAACCGCCTGAAATACCCGATGATGCGTAAACGCCTGATGAAACTGTGGCGTGAAGCGAAACTGACGCACAGCGATCCCGTTGATGCCTGGGCATCCATCGTCAACGATCCCGAAAAAACCAAATACTACAAACAAATTCGTGGTCGTGGTGGCTTCGTGCGTTCAGATTGGAATGAAGTTAACGAACTCATTGCCGCCTCTAACGTTTACACCGCCAAAACCTATGGTCCAGACCGCGTTATCGGCTTCTCACCGATTCCGGCGATGTCAATGGTGTCCTATGCCGCCGGTGCGCGTTACCTCTCTCTGCTCGGCGGTGTGTGCCTGAGTTTCTACGACTGGTACTGTGACTTACCGCCAGCGTCACCGATGACCTGGGGTGAACAGACTGACGTACCGGAGTCTGCCGACTGGTATAACTCCTCTTACATCATTGCCTGGGGCTCTAACGTTCCGCAAACCCGTACGCCGGATGCCCACTTCTTTACGGAAGTGCGCTACAAAGGCACCAAAACTGTCGCGGTCACGCCGGACTACGCTGAAATCGCCAAGCTGTGCGACCACTGGCTGAACCCGAAACAAGGCACCGACAGCGCGATGGCGCTGGCAATGGGACACGTTATTCTCAAAGAGTTCCACCTCGACAAACCGAGCCAGTATTTCAGCGAGTACGTTCGTCAATACACGGACTTACCGATGCTGGTGCTGCTGGAGCCGCGTGAAGATGGTTACTACGCAGCGGGTCGTATGCTGCGTGCCTCCGATCTGGTGGACAACCTCGGCCAAGACAATAACCCGCAGTGGAAAACCATCGCGATTGACGATGAAAGCGGCAATCTGACGGCTCCGCAAGGATCGATCGGCTACCGCTGGGGCGATCAGGGTAAATGGAATCTGGAACAGCGCGATGGCGTCAGCGGCGAAGAAGTGAAGCTGCGCTTGAGCCTGCTGGGGTCTCACGACGATGTGGTTGATGTTGGCTTCCCGTATTTTGGCGGCGCGGTCAGCGAACATTTCAACAACGTTGCGCTAGAAGAAATCCTGCTGCACAAACTGCCCGTTAAGCGCCTGACGCTGGCTGACGGTAGCGAAGCGCTGGTTGCCTGCGTGTATGACCTGACCATGGCAAACTACGGTTTGGATCGCGGTCTGGGCGACGACAACTGCGCACGCGATTATGACGATGTAAAAGCGTACAGCCCAGCCTGGGCCGAGAAGATTACGGGCGTTTCTCGTCAGAACATCATTCGTATTGCGCGTGAATTCGCGGATAACGCGGATAAAACGCACGGTCGTTCTATGGTCATCGTCGGTGCGGGTATCAACCACTGGTACCACATGGACATGAACTACCGCGGCATTATCAACATGCTGATTTTCTGCGGCTGTGTCGGCCAGAGCGGTGGCGGTTGGGCGCACTACGTTGGGCAAGAAAAACTGCGTCCGCAAACCGGTTGGACGCCGCTGGCGTTTGGTCTGGACTGGCAGCGTCCGCCTCGTCACATGAACAGTACGTCGTTCTTCTATAACCATTCCAGCCAGTGGCGTTATGAAACCGTCGCGCCGCAGGAACTGCTGTCACCACTGGCAGATAAATCCCGCTTTACCGGCAGCATGATTGACTTCAACGTGCGCGCCGAGCGTATGGGCTGGTTGCCGTCTGCACCGCAGTTGAACGTTAACCCGCTGGATATCGCCGAGAAAGCGCGTGCTGCCGGCGTCACGCCGCAGGAATATACCGTTGCTGCGTTGAAATCAGGTGAAATCAAATTTGCCGCTGAACAGCCGGATAGTCCGCAAAACTACCCGCGCAACCTGTTCATCTGGCGTTCTAACCTGCTGGGTTCTTCCGGTAAAGGCCACGAATATATGCTGAAGTACCTGCTGGGTACGGAGCACGGCATTCAAGGGCAAGATCTGGGTACCGCGGGCAGCGTGAAGCCGGAAGAAGTGGAATGGCGCGACCAGGGCGTTGAAGGCAAGTTGGATCTGGTGGTGACGCTTGATTTCCGTATGTCCAGCACCTGTCTGTACTCCGACATCGTCCTGCCAACGGCAACCTGGTACGAAAAAGACGACATGAATACCTCGGACATGCATCCGTTTATTCACCCGCTGTCTGCGGCTGTCGATCCGGCGTGGGATTCCAAAAGCGATTGGGAAATCTATAAAGGCATCGCGAAAGCCTTCTCTCGCGTGTGTCAAGGACACCTTGGTCAGGAAACCGATCTGGTTACGTTGCCGATTCAGCATGACTCCCCGGCAGAAATGGCGCAGCCGTTCGGCGTGGATGACTGGAAAAAAGGCGAATGCGATCTGATTCCGGGCAAAACTGCACCACACTTAATGATGGTGGAGCGCGATTACCCGAACCTGTACGAACGTTTCACCTCGCTCGGTCCATTGATGGACAAGCTGGGCAACGGCGGTAAAGGCATCGGCTGGAACACGCAGACCGAAGTCGATTTTCTGAAAAAGCTGAACTACACCAAGGCTGACGGTGCGGCGGCGGGTCGTCCGAAGATTGAAACGGCGATCGATGCGGCAGAAGTGATTCTGTCTCTGGCTCCAGAAACCAACGGTCAGGTAGCGGTGAAGGCGTGGGAAGCGCTGAGCAAATTCACTGGTCGTGACCACACGCATCTGGCACTGAATAAAGAAGACGAGAAAATTCGCTTCCGCGATATTCAGGCGCAGCCGCGCAAGATTATCTCCAGCCCGACCTGGTCTGGTTTGGAAGACGAACACGTTTCCTATAACGCCTGTTATACCAACGTTCATGAGCTGATTCCGTGGCGTACGCTGTCCGGTCGCCAACAGCTGTATCAAGACCATGAATGGATGCGTGCCTTTGGTGAAAGCCTGCTGGTGTACCGTCCGCCGGTTGATACCCGTGCGGCTGAGCCGGTGCTGAATAAGAAGCCTAACGGCAACCCGGAAAAAGCACTGAACTTCCTGACGCCGCACCAGAAATGGGGCATTCACTCCACGTACAGCGACAACCTGTTGATGCTGACGCTGGGTCGCGGTGGCCCGATTATCTGGCTGAGCGAAGACGATGCGAGTGACTTGGGTATCGCGGATAACGACTGGATAGAAGCGTTCAACGCCAACGGTGCGCTGACAGCGCGAGCAGTGGTGAGTCAGCGTGTGCCTGCGGGAATGACCATGATGTACCACGCGCAGGAACGCATTATTAACCTGCCGGGATCGGAAATTACCCAGCAGCGCGGCGGTATTCACAACTCGGTGACCCGTATCACGCCGAAACCGACCCATATGATCGGCGGCTACGCCCAGTTGGCTTATGGCTTTAACTACTACGGCACCGTCGGGTCAAACCGCGATGAGTTCGTCGTGGTTCGTAAAATGAAACGCATCGACTGGCTGGATGATGAAGGTCAGGACTATGTACAGAAAGCGGTACAGCAGGAGAAAGCCTGATGAAAATTCGTTCACAAGTGGGCATGGTGCTGAATCTGGACAAATGCATCGGCTGTCACACCTGCTCCGTTAGCTGTAAAAACGTCTGGACCAGCCGTGAAGGGATGGAGTACGCCTGGTTCAACAATGTCGAAACCAAACCGGGCGTGGGTTATCCCCATGCCTGGGAAGATCAGGAAAAGTGGAAGGGCGGTTGGATACGTAAAATCAGCGGCAAGCTTGAACCGCGGATGGGTAACCGCATTAGCGTGTTGTCCAAAATTTTTGCTAACCCTGATGTGCCAGAAATCGACGACTACTATGAACCGTTCGACTACGACTATCAGAACCTGCGTAAAGCGCCGGAAGGTAAACATCAGCCTGTCGCCCGTCCACGCTCGCTGATTACCGGTCAGCGGATGAAGAAAATCGAAACCGGCCCGAACTGGGAAGACGATCTGGGTGGTGAATTTAGCGTACGCGCCAAAGATAAAAACTTTGAGCATATGCAGAAAGAGATGTACGGCCAGTTCGAAAACACGTTCATGATGTATTTGCCACGCCTGTGCGAACACTGTCTGAACCCGGCGTGTGTGGCGACCTGTCCGAGTGGCGCGATCTACAAACGCGGCGAAGACGGTATCGTCCTGATCGATCAGGACAAGTGCCGTGGCTGGCGTATGTGTTTGACCGGTTGCCCGTACAAGAAAATTTACTTCAACTGGAAGAGCGGCAAATCAGAAAAATGTATTTTCTGCTACCCGCGTATTGAAAGTGGTCAGCCAACGCTGTGTTCAGAAACCTGCGTTGGACGTATCCGCTATCTGGGTGTGCTGCTCTATGATGCCGATCGCATCGAACAAGCGGCTTCGGTGGAAAACGAGAAAGATTTGTACCAGAGCCAACTGGATGTGTTCCTTGACCCGCATGACCCTAAAGTCATTGAACAAGCGCTGAAAGATGGCATTCCAAACAGCGTGATTGACGCGGCGCAGAAATCACCGGTGTACAAAATGGCGATGGACTGGAAGCTGGCGCTACCGCTGCACCCAGAATACCGCACGCTGCCGATGGTATGGTACGTGCCGCCGTTGTCACCGATTCAGTCTGCCGCGGATGCGGGTCAATTGGCGCACACTGGCGTACTGCCGGACGTCGAAAGCCTGCGTATTCCGGTGCAGTATCTGGCGAACCTGCTGACCGCAGGGGATACCGAGCCTGTCTTGCTGGCGCTGAAACGTATGCTGGCGATGCGTCACTACAAACGTGCAGAAACCGTGGAAGGCAAAATCGATACCAGCGCGCTGGAGCAGGTTGGGCTGACTGAAGCACAGGCGCAGGAAATGTACCGCTATCTGGCGATTGCTAACTACGAAGATCGTTTTGTGATCCCGTCAAGCCATCGTGAACTGGCGCGTGAAGCCTTCCCTGAAAGCAAGGGCTGCGGTTTTAGCTTTGGCGATGGTTGCCACGGTAGCGATACCAAATTCAACCTGTTTAACAGCAAGCGTATTGATGCCATTGATGTCAGCAACAAAACGCGCGACATGAACAGCAAAATCATGCGGGAGACGAATCATGATTAGCCTGCGGATTATTGCCAGACTGCTGGACTATCCCGATAGCGAGCTGTGGGAAAACAAGGCGGAGTTGATCGAAGCGGTAGAGCAGGCTGATGCTTTACCGCTGCGTGAGAGTCATCAGCTCATGCAGTTCATCAATACGCTGTGCGCGCAGGACTTACTGGACAAACAGGCGGAGTATAGCGGCCTGTTTGACCGCGGTCGTGCGACGTCGCTGCTACTGTTCGAACACGTTCACGGCGAGTCTCGTGACCGTGGTCAGGCGATGGTCGATCTCATGCAGCAATATCAGGATGCCGGTCTGGCACTGGATTGCCGTGAGTTGCCGGACTATCTGCCGCTGTATCTTGAGTACCTTTCTCGTCTGGAACCCGCGCAAGGTCGCGCGGGTTTACTCGACATCGCGCCGATTCTGGCGTTGATTGGTGCGCGTTTGCAGCAGCGTGACAGCAGCTATGCCGCGCTGTTCGATCTGCTGTTGGCGTTGTCCGGCAGTGACCTGAAAAGTGACGATGTCACACACCAGGTCGCTGACGAGGCGCGCGACGACACGCCGCAGGCGCTGGATGCCGTGTGGGAAGAGGAACAGGTTAAGTTCCTCGGCGAAGAAGGCTGCGCATCGGCTCAACAAACGCAACATCAACGCCGCTTCGCTGGCGCGGTGGTGCCGCAATATCTGAATCTTGACGCTACATCGGCGGGAGGGCAACGCTAATGAGTGCAATCACGAATTATTTCAATATATTCTTTTTTGACATCTATCCTTACCTGGCGATGGCTATTTTCCTGATTGGCAGCTGGCTGCGTTATGACTACGGCCAGTACAGCTGGCGTGCCGGTTCGAGCCAAATGCTGGATAAGAAAGGGATGCGTCTGGCGTCTAACCTGTTCCATCTGGGGATCTTAGGCGTATTTGCCGGGCACTTCCTCGGTATGCTGACGCCACACTGGATGTACGAAGCCTTCCTGCCAATGGATGTAAAACAGAAAATGGCGATGTTCGGCGGTGGTGCGGCAGGTCTGCTGACGTTTGTTGGTGGTGCGCTGCTGTTAAAGCGCCGTCTGACTAACCCGCGCATTCGTGCCACGTCCAGCGTTGGCGACATTCTCATTCTGTCTCTGCTGGTGATTCAGGCTGGTTTGGGTGTACTGACCATCCCGTTCTCTGCACAGCATATGGACGGCAGCGAAATGCTGAAGTTGGTTGGTTGGGCACAGAGCGTGGCGTACTTCCAAGGGGGGGCGTCTGCCCATCTGGTGGGTGTCGCACTGATCTTCAAACTGCATATCGTGTTGGGTCTGACGCTGTTCGTCCTGTTTCCGTTCTGCCGTTTGGTTCATATTTGGAGTGCACCGGTCGAGTACCTGACTCGTCGCTACCAGCTCGTGCGTAACCGCCGCTAGGCATGATAGAAAATGGCGGTGTTATCACAACACCGCCGTTTTAATCTCTTCCTTTCCCTCCGCATTTTAACTTTTCCTCTATGGAACTAAATCACACCAGCGCTGGCTGTTTTACGCGCATGACTGGATACGCAGAACGGTCGTGGCGCAAAGCACCATGGGCACACTGGAAAGTCTTCTGAGCCTGTTGTCGGTCTTTGACGTAGTGGTATGGATGACAGAATGTGTGAGTCGTTGTAATATCCATGAAAACATTAAAAAATGCCTATGGATATGAAACTTTAATCGAAGAATTAGGCGGTAATTTATCTGGTGGGAAAAAACGAATTTTAATCGTCAGAGCAATGTATCGTCGCCCAAGTGTAATTTTTATGGATGAAGCAACTATCCACTTGGTTTTAGAAAATGAAGCGATCTTTAATAAAGAAATTGCAGCGTTAAGAATAACTGGAGTTATTGTTTTTCACTGTTCGCCACCTATTGATCTAGCAAATAGGGTTATTTCTTTAGTCTGATTTTTTGGGATGTTTTATGAAAGTCACTTTAATGTCATTAATAATATAAAGGATTCTTATGAAGAGGTTTTTTTTAATGTTATTCGTTTTTATTTTTGTTTTTATAATGGGATTGCTGGCTGATTATTTTGAAATGGAACGAATAATCCGATACGCATTTATAGCCAGTGCCACTGCTGTTTTTTATCAAATAATTTCTCATTTTTTTAGTGAGAAGTAATAATTTTTTAATGAAAAGGATGTTTATGAGCAATATTAAAAAAGAAGAGTGCTTTTATACGATACAAACTGTAGTTTCTGTATATGCTCTGCATCGGATATGGCGGAATTGATAAAAGCGCATTCGAGTTGATCTGGAAAAGGGTAAAAAGAGCTGCCGACAGCACTCACCATCGGCAGTTCAATCGATTACTTGCTCCGCGACGTCGTCCATTGCACGGCGAAGACGCTGGCTAGTACGATCGCCAAACCTAAGAACGCGGTGCCCGTCATCGACTGGGAAAGTAACGCCCAGCCGAGCACCACGGCAGTCAGCGGGCTCAACAACCCCAATGAGGCCACGGCAACCGTCGGCAGGCGCGTCACGCCACGAAACCAGAGCCCATAAGCGAGCACCGCACCCGCAAGACAGAGGTAGGTGTAGGCCGCCCACTGCGACAGAGTCAATGTAGGCAGCGGTGCATCGGCTAGCCATGCAACGGGTGCCAGCATCAACCCACCGATGAAAAGTTGCCAGCCGGTAAGCGGCAGCACGGGGAGATCAAGCTGCCAGCGACGCGTCAACCAGACGCCCATCGCCATGCACATTGCACCCAGCAGTGCGGCGGCGATTCCCACAGGTTCAAATGTCGTCTGCGGCGACAGCAACAACGTGGCCATACCAATCACGCCGATGACCGCTGACCACAGCGTGGCCTGTCTGGGCGTTCGATGATCTACAACCCAGACTAACACCATGATCAACAGCGGTTGGATCGCGCTCAGTACCGCAGCCAATCCACCCGGTAAACGATAAGCGGCGACGAACAGCAGCGCTTGAAAAACACCGATATTCAGGGCGCTGAGTACGACTACACGCCACCAGTCTTGCCGGGCGGGAAAGCGCCGGGTGAATAAAAGCAGCAACAGTCCCGCAGGCAGCACGCGGATAAGTGCCGCGGTGAAGGGACGATCCGGCGGCAGGAGTTCTGATGTCACGATATAAGTGGAGCCCCAAATCGCGGGGGCCAATGCTGTGAGTATGACGTCACGCCAGTAGTGTGGTGAGGATGTCGTGTTCATGACTTTACCTTTAATTCAAGATACTATGATAGTGTTGATTAATTAACTTGAAGTCAAGATAAATGAAAAATCAAACCAGCGAGCACGATGCGGTAGATGTCATTCTTGAACAATGGCGGCGCGAGCGACCCGATTTGGATGCCAGCCCGATGGGGCCGATTGGACGCCTCAGACGATGTGCTGTGCTTATGGATCAGCGCCTGGAATCCTGCTTTTCCAAATTCGATCTAAGCAGTTGGGAATTTGATATGCTGGCTACGCTGCGTCGTGCGGGGGCGCCGTACTGCCTCAGTCCGACTGATTTGTTCTCTACGTTGATGGTGACGTCAGGAACCATGACCCATCGGCTCAAGCGCCTTGAAATCCGAGGATTTATCGAGCGCGTACAGAACGAACAGGATGCGCGTAGTACGCTCGTACAACTTACCAACACGGGGCTTGAGCTAATTAATCGCGCCGTCGAAGCGCATATTGAGAACGAGCGGCAGGTGCTTTCTGCGTTATCTACGGATGTGCTGGCTGCACTTGATGCTAATCTCGCTACGCTATTACGAGCGTTGGAAAGTCATAACAAAGGGAACTGATCCATGTCTGAATACCGTGCTTCAATTAGCTGGCGGCGTGATGGGCAAGATTTTATTGATAATCGCTACAGCCGACTGCATCAATGGCAGTTTGACGGCGGTATTACGCTACGCGCCTCATCGTCGCCCCATGTCGTTCCATTGCCTTTTTCGCTGGAAGATGCAGTCGATCCTGAAGAGGCGTTGGTGGCCTCGTTGTCCAGCTGTCATATGCTGTGGTTTCTGTCGATTGCAGCCAAAAAGCGGTTTTGCGTGGATGATTATCAGGACCATGCGGTGGGAACGATGGGCGTGAATGCGACGGGAAAAATGGCGATGCTCGATGTCACGCTACATCCACAGGTCACATTCAGCGGCGAAAAACAGCCTACCGCCGAACAATATGCCACGCTGCACGAGCTGGCGCATGAGGCTTGCTACATTGCGCACTCGGTGAATTTCCCGGTGAACTGCGAGCCGACGTTAGGGACGAACAATTGAGCCTAACGGATTGATGACGCGAAGAGATCGGCGAAAATCATCGCCCGATACGTTTAGATCGGGCGATATGACAATGATACTTACCATCCGGTAATGCGTTGCCAGGTTTCTTGCTCATGCCGGTGTGATTTCAGCACCTGATAGTGTTGATGCATCGCGGCCGTTGCACAGGCGTGGTTAGGCAATATCCGCAACCGCGTGCCGACGGGGAAATGATCGACTGAAAATCCACGGTCGGTGGGTAGCGCGATGATGCCGTGTTCCTGATTGGTGACAGTCACGCAGAGGTCGTGGTAAGGGCTGCCATACAGGTCGCAAACCAGCCCGTAACCGTAATCTTTCGCCTGAGAGGCTGTACCGCGATCGCGGGAGAGCGCCATCCAGCCCGCGTCGATAAATACCCAACTTTTTTCGCGGTTGTGTCCAATCACGGTGCTAACGACCGACAGGGCGATATCATCCAGCGAACAGACCCCGACATTTTTCATCACCAGATCGAACGTGGTGAATACGCCCGCCCTGACTTCGGTAACGCCGGTTAAGTCTTCGGCAAAGTGCGCCGTCGGTGTGGCGCCCACGCTGAGCACAGGGCAGGCAATCCCCAGCGCTCGCACACGTTGTCCTGCGGTGTTGATGGCGGCGCATTCGGCACGCGCCGCTGCCCTGATCGCCTCGTCCGTGCGGCAGGCGTAAGACTCCCCGGCATGAGTCAGTAGGCCGGTGAGCGTCGCGCCGTTGCCGTCGATCTGCTTCGCTAGCTCAAGCAGCGCATCGCTTTCTGGCGGGATGCCGCCGCGATGTCCGTCACAGTCGATCTCGATAAACACCGAAAATGTCACGTTATTGGCGCGTGCGAAATCGGTCACCGCACGAGCCTGTTCCGCGCTATCCAGCAAAATATGAATATTCACGCCTTTATGGATGAGATTAGCGATACGCGGCAGCTTGTGCGGAGCGATCCCCACGGCGTAGAGTAGGTTGGTATAACCCGCCGCGGCAAAAGCCTCCGCTTCTGCCAGCGTCGAAACCGTCGCCGGTGAGGCAGAATCTTTGAGCAGATAGCGACCAGCCTCAATCGAGCGTAGCGTTTTGAGATGTGGGCGAACCTGGCTGCCTAGATTTTCCGTACGCTGATAAAGCCTATCGATATTGCGTTGAAAGCGGAATTCATCAATCAGTAAAAAGGGCGTTTCCAGCGTGTTAAGCCACTCGACGTTACTCATTGCATGTCTCCATTTTGTTTCGCTGCCTGCCAGGCGACAAGAATGCGCTGACCGATATATAAGTCCTGAATGGATAAGCCAGAACTGTCAAAAATGGTGATGTCGTCCGGCGTCTGCCGTCCCGCTGTGTTCCCGCTGATGACATCGCCGATGGCGGTCAGTGTCACATGCGCTGGCGCGTGTTGAAACTCACCAATGGTTCTGGACTGAGAAGGGAGATCGCAAAACAGGCGGCCAGCGGTAAACAGTTCTGGCGGCAGTTCCTGCTTGCCGGCGGCGTCCGATCCCATACTGACGACATGCGTTCCGGCGTTAACCCAGTCAGCGTTAAACAGCGGCGCGCGGGATGGCGTTGCCGTCACGATGATATCCGCGGCACGGCACGCGCTTTCCGCATCGCAGACTTGTGCATCCAGTCCGATAGCGTTGAGTTCTTGCGCTATTTCTGCGGATTTGCTGTTATCACGCCCGACAATCAGCACGGTACGAATGGGACGTATTCTTGCCAGTGCAGCGCATTCGTAACGAGCCTGATGACCTGTTCCGAACACGGCCAGAACCGAGGAATCCGGTCTTGCCAGCAGATCGGCGGCGACGGCATCGGCGGCAGCGGTACGAAAGGCGTTAACTTTTCCTGCCTCTATGGCCGCAGCCATTTTCCCGATTTGCTGATCGAACAGCAGAATAAGGGAATTGTGGCGGGGCAGCCCGTTAGCGGGGTTACCCGGCCAGAACGAACCGACTTTTAGCCCCGCGAGTTCACTCGTGGCGGAGGCTTTGATGCTGAATGTATTGACCGGATCGGAGCCTTGCCCGTGTACCACCGGGAAACTGCGTGCTTCTGGTTCACTGGCAGCAAGTAGGGCTTCACGAACGGCGTCATAAGCCAGCCCATGGCTGATAAGCGCTGCTGACTCTGCTTCAGAAATAAAGATCATCGTTTTTTCCTCAAGCACTACCGGTCAGAAATGCGCCGTAGCGGCTGATATCGACATTCCCGCCACTGATAATAATACCAATGCGTTTACCGCGTAGCGATTCCCTGAGGTTGCGCGCTGCCGCAAAGCTGAGGCATCCCGTTGGCTCGACGACGATCTTCATGCGCTCGGCGTAAAATCGCATCGCGTCAATCAGGTCGTCATCCGTTACCGTCAGAATATCGTCGACGTTTTGGTGAATCAGAGGGAAGGTATAGTTGCCCAGATGCTGAGTTTGTGCGCCATCGGCGATGGTTTTAGGCGTATCGATATGCACAATGTTGCCGCTGCGGAAAGATTGCTGCCCGTCGTTGCCCGCGAGAGGCTCGACACCATAAATTTTACAGTGTGGAGACAACTGACGAGCAGAAAGTGCAGAGCCTGCCAACAACCCGCCGCCGCCCAGGCAGACGAACAGGGCGTCCAACTCACCGGTTTCTTCCAGCAACTCTTTCGTTGCAGTGCCTTGTCCAGCAATGACGTGCGGGTGGTCGTAAGGGGGAATGAGCGTCAGACCCCGTTTTTCGGCCAGATCTCTACCGATCTGTTCACGATCTTCGGTATATCGATTGTATTCCACCACGTTCCCGCCATAGCCGCGCGTTGCGGCGACCTTTGCCGCTGGGGCATCGTGCGGCATGACAATTGTTGCGGGAATGCCGAGTAATTTGGCAGCCAGCGCGATGGCCTGCGCATGGTTACCAGAAGAAAAGGTGACGACACCAGCGGCTTTCTGCTCGTCGGAAAACTGCAACAGCGCGTTCATCGCGCCGCGAAACTTAAATGCGCCCATGCGCTGAAGGTTTTCACACTTGAAGAAAACCTCAGCGCCAAATGCGTCATCGACGGTACGCGATGTCATGACGGGCGTTTTATTGGCATAGCCGGCAATGCGTTTCGCTGCGGCTACCACATCGTCGAAGGTTGGGAGGCGTAAGTCGCTCATATCTGGATCACCTGCTAGTCGTGATTGTGAATACCGAGGCCGCTGTCCTCGATGCTGTTGAATGCCTGATAAACAAAATATATAAAATTAGATAAATTGTCTAATTTGATTTATCTTCAGATTTTCAGCTTACGTGAGACGCATCGTGTGCTGCTGGGAAAGGGCGAAACGAGAACCCTTCACAGGGCAAGACCGTGGTACTAAAGAAGATGTACTTACAGTACACTCAGCGCCAGAAAACGCGGTTGCGTCGGTTTGGTATTGGAGAGGAATATGTCTGCATCTGGAGAAGGTCTGCTGCTAACGCAGTTAGATGCGATAGCCAAAGGGCTAAGCGAAACGTTCGCGCCATTCTGTGAAGTGGTTGTGCACGATCTGAAGAACCCAGAACACGCGATACTTTCCATTCACAATAACCTCTCCGGTAGGGAGGTGGGTGCGCCCGCGACGGAACTGGGTCTTGCCCGCATCGCCTCGCCCGAATTTCCTAACATTTTGGCGAACTACGCCAACCAGTTTGCGGATGGGCGTCCGGTAAAAAGCACTTCGGTCGGCATCAAAAATGCGGAAGGCGACTATGTCGCCGCGCTGTGCCTGAACGTCGACATGACGCTCTTTCGCGGCATGCAGAATGCGCTGGCGCAGTTCACCCAGCTCGCTTCGGACTCCGTAACGGAGCATTTAGAGCCAAATGGTGCCGCGGCGATCAGACAACACATCGATCACTTCGCCGCCCGGCTTGCCACTACGCCACGAGCGCTAAAAGCGCAGGACAGAAAAATCCTGCTTCAGGAACTGAAAGACAGCGGCCTGCTGGAAGTCAAAAAATCCATGGATACCATCGCACAACACCTCGGCGTATCACGGGCTTCGGTTTATTTGTATGCGAAGGATTAAATAAAGGGCGGCGTTTAATGCCAGATTGTTTGATACGCCAAGTTACTGATGTGATGGTGGTTGAATTTTTAAGTAAAATGGTCGTAAATCAAGAAATGTATACGACCATTAGACGTTATTTAGCGGGTTTATAAACTGACCCAATTGCCTCAATTATAGGATCTTTCTGGCGCTTAGTTCTTTTAGCGGAGGCTAAGACGATAGAAAAAACCTCTTCTTTAGTAGCAGTAATGCATTTCCCGTGTGGTGTTATGCGAGCAAGTTCTTCCTGTGTATATTTTATACTTCCCATATGCATTGAGCCAATTTTATCTTCATCAGAATCAATATCATGACTATTTGGGATTAGAGGCGGAGCATAGGTTTTTTTTCTGTTAGTTGCCATTTTCACCTCCATTAGATTCGTTCTCATTGAGCTCATTATTGCCTAAAAAATACTCACCTTCAACGTCATCGTTTACGACCTGAATGTCTTCACGAAGCCACTGAAGAAGATTTTCTGAAGATCGCCACAATATCGTTTTGCTACCTCCCGTTATATCCTCAAAACCCTGTGTAATATAATAGTTAGCAACACTATCATTAATCGGTTCGATTAAGCGGACTCCGGTACACTGTGTCTCTAGTATGAAAAATAGTATGGCGTAGAGTGCATACTTTAGAGTATTCCCATCCAGTTCTGAATCACGCAGATGGAAATTTTGTAACATTTCAACATTTAGCGTTGGGCCTTCCTCAATGTGTTCTCCATCTTCTTCCCATTCCGTTCGTGGGCAAAAGCTGCACATGCAGGCAGCTGCGGGCCTGTCGTTTATATCCAAGAGTTTAAAACTGAAGTTAAATGCATCTGGATTTTCTAACACGCCACCGTTTTGATCCCACGGGAGTTGGTGCGTATGAATAGTATTGCGTGTATGAGCAATACACCATTCCAAATCTATATCAGTCAATTGCGCAACACGAAAATCCTTATCTGCAATGCCCAGTATCTCATTTGTGGATGCTAGCGCGCTTACGCCAGCATCTAAGATATGTAGTGCATCTGGCATCCTTCTCTCCGATGTTGAATGTTGAGATTGATTCAATGATTCATCCTAATAGGATAAGTCCATTTAATATATTGAAAATCAGATGTTTTATGTTTAATTGGTTTTTTTATTAATAGAATTGAGATCGCTATCGAAGTTATTTTCCGCTGGATACTATGACCCTAAATATCGGCGAATGAATTATTGTATTCCTCAGTGAGTGATGCGCAGTGCTGCATCATGAAACACCCCACCCAACGAATTCCTCAATCCTCACCTATACTTGCTTAACTGCCCGATTTGCCAACGAGCGGCAACGTCGGGTGTGGTGAAAATGAAAACGCGAGGAGTAAGTATGGGTATTCTGTCCTGGATTATTTTTGGCTTGATTGCGGGGATTCTGGCTAAGTGGATTATGCCCGGTAAAGACGGCGGTGGCTTTATCCTGACGGTGTTGCTTGGGATTGTCGGTGCGGTTGTGGGGGGCTACATCAGCGTTTTCTTTGGGTTCGGCCGGGTGGATGGCTTTAACTTCGGCAGTTTTGTGGTAGCGATTGTCGGCGCGATTGTCGTGCTGTGGGTGTACCGCAAGATTCGAGACTAGTGCTAAAGGCCAGCATTTTCATTCCCGCTTCGGCGGGAATGTTATTTCTAGTGAAAATAAGTTGAGATATAGGGAGAGAGTGTCAGAACAATCAGCACGATCCCGCCACCAATATTGATGGTTTTTTTCAACGCAATAGGGTTGATTCTGCCTGATGAACGGATAAGTAACTGTGCTGAAAATAGCAGCCAGGCCGACATCATCACAATGTGTAGGGTAGCGAGTGTGAGGTAGGACACGAGCGATACCGATGAGGTACCATTGGCACTCACAAACAGTGGTACGATAGTGACATAGAGCAGAATCGCTTTAATATTCAGAACATTTGCCAAATAGGCCTCTTTGATACCCACTCTGCCGCTGTTGCATGAGGTTGTACTTTTCTCTCGTAATCCACTTTCTATCAAACGAAACGCTAAGTAGAGCAGATAGCCTGTACCAATAACGGTAATGGTATGCATGAGCGAGGGGTAAAGGGATAGCAACCCTGTGAGACCAACGCTTGCCAGTAAACTATGCGTATAAATACCCAGCGCAGTACCGATAATAATGCGTGATACAGCGTACATTCCCCCACTGGCGACATTGTTCATTGCCAGCGTAAAACTTGCTCCGGGAGATAACGTTATCGGGGTTAACGCAATGATAAAGCCCAGTATATCCATAAGGTCGAGAGTTCAGCCCTGTGTCTGTTAGCGAGACTATACAGGAGTGTGGGATGGAAATCAGTGAGACGGGCGCATATCGCGCCCGGTGAATGAGGCAGGAAGGTCGCTAATACGGAAGGGGTTAATGCGTGATGATGCTATCCAGCGCGCGCAGGTGGTCCGGCTGCCACGATAGATTGACCTCAGTGCCAGCTTTCCAGTGCGGTTGAATCTCGCTGGCGGGGAGTTTCACCATAAACTGCGGCTGGCCTGCGACTTCCGTCATCATCCTGACGTGATCGCCAAGATAGATGAACTGCTGAATGCGCGCTTTGACGTGCTGCATGGTGTCGTCGGTATGAGCCGCGTTGACGTGAATACGTTCCGGGCGGATGCAGAGGGTGATTTTACGACCCGGCGAACTGGGGCGGACTTTCAGTGCGCGCAGCGAGGTGCCGTCGTCCAGCGTTGCCCGATAGAACGCGCCTTCGGCCTCGGCGCGGGTGGCGAGCAGCGTATTATTTTCGCCGATAAACTGCGCCACAAAGGCGTTCTCCGGTTTTTCGTAGATATCGCTCGGGCTATCCATCTGCTGAATCACGCCGTCGTTAAACACGGCAACGCGGTTGGACATCGTCATCGCTTCGCTCTGGTCATGGGTGACGTATACCACGGTCAATTCCAGCGACTGATGCAGTTCTTTAATTTCCAGTTGCATATGTTCACGTAGTTGCTTATCCAGCGCGCCCAATGGTTCATCCATCAGCACCAGTTTCGGTTCGAAGACCAGTGCGCGAGCCAACGCCACGCGCTGCTGCTGACCGCCGGACATCTGGGCGGGATAGCGATCGGCCAGGCTGGTGAGTTTTACACGGTCTAATACCCGATCGACTTTCTCTTTGATATCGGCACGGTTCAGGCGGCGGATGGACAGCGGGAACGCCAGATTCTCTGCCACGGTCATATGTGGAAACAGTGCGTAGTTCTGAAATACCATGCCGATGTCGCGCTGATGCGGGGGAAGATGGTGCAATGGCGCTTCGCGCAGCAGAATTTCCCCCTGAGTTGGGGTCTCAAATCCGGCGAGCATCATCAAACTGGTGGTTTTTCCCGAACCGGAAGGCCCGAGCAGGGTCAGAAATTCACCTTCGCGGATATCCAGATTCAGGTTTTTGACGATCAGGCGATCGCCGTCGTAGGTTTTCTGAACATTCCTGAAACTGACATAATTTCTCATTTTTCACTCTCCGGCAGTCACTGTTATTCATAAGAATGCATAAACCATGCCGGATGCTGAACGAACAGAAAACACCGCGCGGTAATGCGCTAAAACGCGATTTATCATCACAACGGATGCGCAGTTATGGGGCGTGCAGGGGCAAATGGCACCGTAATGGTGCGAATCGACTCGAATGAAAACGAGGGCTGTCAAACGTCTGAATGGTGGGTATCCAGTGCCTTAATACAGGCCACAATCACGGAAAAAGCCGGCTCCATTTGAGGTTCCTCGACGCTGGCATAGCCCAGTAATAAACCGCGCTGTTGCGTCGGTTGCAGATAATAGCTGGAAAGTGGTTTGACCATCACGCCACGGCGCAGGATCGCGGCACTCAGCACGACATCATCAATGTGGGGCGGCAGGCTAAGCAGCATATGCAGTCCGGCGTTGCTGTTGTCTCCGATGTAAGCCGTTCCCAAATGCTGTTCGATCAGCGACGTCAATAACGTGCGCCGTTTGGCATACAGCAAACGCATACGGCGGATATGTGCGGCGTAGTGGCCTTCGCGGATAAACTGCGCAAGCGTTGCCTGTGTGAGCCAGTGTCCGCCGCGGTAGAGCTCGGAGTGTGCCGTCTTTAGCGATTGTGCCAGCAGTGGTGGCAACACCATGTAGCTGACGCGTAGGCCGGGGTAGAGCGTTTTGCTGAATGTGCCGATGTAGATCACCGGGGATTGCGACTGGAGTCCTTGTAGCGCGGGGATCGGGCTGCCGGAAAAGCGGAATTCGCTGTCATAATCGTCTTCCACCACCCAGCAACCATGCTCTTGCGCCAGTGCCAACAACCGTTGGCGGCGTGCCAGGCTCATCACCGCGCCCAGTGGATACTGATGTGACGGTGTCACGCAAATCAGGCGCGGTGCGGTATCGGACGAAAGCGTTTCCGGCGGTGCCAGCCCTTGTTCATCGACATCAATAGGAGCAACGCGCAGGCCGTTAATCGTCAGGACATTACGAATCCCCCAGTAGCAGGGATCTTCAATCCATGCCAAATCACCGGGGTTGCACAGCATTTTAGCCAACAGATCCATTGCCTGATGGGTGCCTTCGGTAATCAGAACCTGTTCCGGCGTACACTCGACGGAACGGGCGACACGTAGATAATCCACCAGTGCCAACTGAAGTTCGGGACAGCCGCCAATGGGCGAGTAAGAAAGTTGTTCAGGACGAACGCGCCGTGTCAGACGCGTCTGAATCCGCCGCCATAAATCATGCGGGAAGCTGGCGATATCAGGGATGCCGGGCATAAATGCCCCCCATTGGCGAACGGAAGCCCCGGCATAACCCAGCAGATGCATCCCGCGGCGGGAAAGCTCATGTTTAGGCTCTCGTATTTCCCCCGCATTACCGCTGCTCACCGGCAGCATATTGCCATCGGGTAACTGTTCCGTGACGAAGGTTCCGCTTCCTTTGCGTGCGTCAATATAGCCTTCTGCCAGTAGCTGCTCGTAAGCCGTCAACACGGTATTGCGTGACAGCGACAACTGCTGCGCCAGATCGCGTGACGACGGTAGGCGTTCACCAGCGGTAATGGCACCATCAAGAATCGCCAGCCGAATGCTGTCGTACAAACGCTTGTTTAGCGCACCGTCCTGCTGGTTGGCCAAACGTTGAAGCAATAAGTCGGTCAGGAGTGAGCGCAAAAGTGGACCCTTCAAATATTCAAAACTGGCACTGGATTATAGAACCATCTCGCGTCTAAATAACATCATCATCTTGCAACTACACTAACAGTCATCATTCAACGACTAACAGATGTGTTTAGGATACCGGAGCCGATCATGAAGAATAGCGAACTGAATCAACGCCGTCTGGCCGCCACGCCGCGTGGTGTGGGCGTCATGTGTGATTTCTATGCTGAGCGTGCGGAAAACAGCACCCTATGGGATGTTGAAGGGCGAGAGTTTATCGATTTCGCCGCCGGGATTGCGGTACTGAACACCGGGCATCGTCACCCGAAAATTGTCGCTGCGGTGCGTGAACAACTGGATCGCTTTACCCATACGGCCTATCAGATTGTACCTTACGGCAGCTACGTTACGCTGGCTGAGCGTATTAACGCGCTGGCACCCATTCAAGGCGCGGCAAAAACCACGTTCTTTACCACCGGCGCCGAAGCGGTGGAAAATGCGGTGAAAATCGCCCGTGCTTACACCAAACGCCCCGGCGTGATTGCTTTCAACGCGGCGTTTCACGGCCGCACGTTGCTGACTATGACGCTGACGGGCAAAGTGGCTCCGTACTCAACGGGATTTGGCCCGTTCCCCGGTTCTATTTTTCACGCGCTTTACCCGAATGAAAAGAGTGGCATCACCGTTGAACAGGCACTGGAAAGCGTCGAACGTTTGATGCATACCGACATCGCTGCCGATCAAGTTGCCGCGATTATTTTGGAGCCGGTTCAGGGTGAAGGCGGATTTCACGTCGCGCCACCTGCCTTTATTAGCGGGCTGCGCACGCTGTGCGACGAGCATGGCATTCTGCTGATTGCCGATGAGGTACAGACCGGCTTTGCCCGTACCGGTAAACTGTTTGCGATGGAGTATTATACTGAGAAAGCGGATCTGATCACCATGGCGAAAAGCCTGGGCGGCGGTTTCCCGATCTCTGGTGTGGTCGGCCGTGCTGAGGTAATGGATGCACCATCGCCGGGCGGGCTGGGCGGTACCTATGCGGGCAACCCGCTGGCGGTGGCTTCCGCGCTGGCGGTATTGGATGTGATTGAAGAAGAAAAATTGTGCCAACGGGCGCAGCGGCTGGGTGCCGCGCTGGTCGAAATGCTGGAAAAAGTGAAAGCGCAGTGTCCGGCACTGGTGGCGATTCGTGCACAAGGATCGATGGTCGCGGCTGAATTTAGCGATCCGAACACGGGTAAACCCTCGGCAGAGATTACCCGCCAATTTCAGAAAAGCGCGTTAGAAGCGGGCTTGCTGCTGCTGACCTGCGGTGTACATGGCAACGTGATTCGTTTCCTGTATCCGCTGACAGTTCCCGATGAGCAGTTCAGCAAGGCGATGAACATCCTGACGCGCGTATTAACACAATAGAAGAGATGCTATGCAACTGAAACAGTCTATTTCACTGAAACAACAAACATTATTCCGTCAACATTGCCTGATTGACGGCGAGTGGCAAGACAGCCAAAACGGTGAACGTCTGGATGTCACTAATCCGGCGACGGGTGAGGTGTTGGGTAGCGTGCCGCTCGTGACGGTGTCACAAACTGAGCTGGCGATTGCTGCTGCGGAACGGGCGTTGGTTGAGTGGCGTAAGAAGACGGGAAAAGAACGTTCGGCGCTGTTGCAGGCATGGGCGCGTCTGATTATGGACAATCAGGACGATCTGGCTGCGTTGCTGACGGCGGAACAGGGAAAACCATTGGCGGAAGCGCGCGGTGAAATTGCCTACGCCACCAGTTTTATCGACTGGTTTGCGGAAGAAGCCAAACGCATTGAAGGCAGCGTATTGCAATCGCCGCAGGGGCAACAGCGCTTGATGGTGATTAAGCAGCCCATCGGCGTATGTGCCGCGATAACGCCGTGGAATTTCCCGGCGGCGATGATTACCCGTAAAGTTGGCCCCGCACTGGCGGCGGGCTGTACGATGATCGTTAAACCTGCCGAGCAGACGCCGTTTACCGCGCTGGCGCTGGCGGAACTGGCGCAGCAGGCGGGTATTCCGCGCGGCGTGTTACAGCTCATTGTCGGTGATGCGCAGTCAGTGGGTAAGGTGCTGTGCGATAGCCCGGTGGTGCGCAAGCTGAGCTTCACCGGCTCTACGGAAGTGGGCCGCATCCTGATGGCGCAGAGCGCGCCGACGGTGAAAAAGCTCTCGTTGGAGTTAGGTGGCAACGCGCCGTTTATCGTGTTCGATGATGCCGATGTGGATCAGGCGGTGAAAGGCATTCTGGCCTCCAAGTTCCGCAATAGCGGGCAGACTTGCGTCTGTGCTAACCGAATCTATGTGCAGAATGGGATTTATCCAACGCTGGTAGAACGACTGCTCGAAGAAGTGAGCAAATTAAACGTAGGCGACGGTACGCAGCCGGGTGTGACACAGGGGCCGCTGATTGATGCCGATGCGGTTAGCAAAGTTGAGCAACATATTGCCGATGCGTTATCGCACGGCGCGACGCTACTGCTGGGTGGCAAACGTCATGAGCGAGGAGGCACGTTCTTCACGCCAACCATTGTCGGTGAGGTGACCCGCGAGATGCGTTTCGCTCGTGAAGAGACGTTCGGGCCCGTTGCACCACTGTTCCGCTTCAGTGACGAAGCCGAGGTGATTGCAATGGCGAATGATACCGAATTCGGGCTGGCCGCTTATGTCTACACGCGCGATGCCGTGCGTCAGTGGACGGTGCCGGAAGCGCTGGATTACGGCATGGTTGGCATCAATACCGGGCTGATTTCGAATGAAGTTGCGCCGTTTGGTGGCGTAAAACAGTCTGGGCTGGGACGCGAAGGCTCACGTTTCGGTATTGAAGACTATCTGGAAATGAAATATCTCTGCGTCGATCTTTCTCGGTAAATTGTTGTCCCGATAGTCGATGAAAGTGCGTGTCGGCAACCCACGCTGGCACGCACACAGCAAACGCGCAATGCGTCTGTGTGGTGCAGAGATAGGCTGGCTTGCACCACGATATGGCAAAAATGGCGAAATACAATCAGGGCAACATGTTGACTGCATAACCTTGTTGTTTCTCAGCCCCATTCCCGCCGTCGTTTTAGTAAAACATCAATAAAATTTCTGCATTGGCACAGTTTATGCTCATCTCTTTTTGCATAATTATGCTGATGCATCATGCATCAAAAGTACAGTGCACGAAAATAGAGTACGCAAAATAGTGATACGCATTTGACCGTTACGTTGACTACCACTCCAGGAGCGAAACTATGTCTATATTCAAGCCCATGTCTATATTCAAGCCCATGTCCAAACTTAGCAGCAACGCCAAAGCGAAAGGCCGCTTCAACCGTCCGGTACTGAAGAAAATAGCGGCCACGGCTTTTCTGGTGACGATGGCCTGTCAGGCGCAGGCGGAGTCCGTCACGGTGATCTCATTCGGCGGATTAAACAAGGATGCGCAGGATAAGGCGTTTTACAAACCGTTCGCCGCTGCGGGTAAAGGCACGGTGGAAGCCGGTGAGTATAACGGTGAAATGGCACGTATCCGGGCAATGGTAGAAACCGGGCAGGTGGGATGGGACGTCGTGGAAGTCGAAGGCCCTGAGCTGATGCGCGGTTGTAGCGAAGGCCTGTTTGAACCGCTTGACTGGTCAAAGCTTGGCGACCCATCCCAGTTTGTCAAAGGTGCTGTCACTGAATGCGGCGCGGGGATCTTCCTGTGGTCAACCGTCTTGACCTACAACGCAGCGAAACTGAAACAGGCGCCGAAAAGCTGGGCCGACTTCTGGAATGTGAAAGATTACCCCGGTAAGCGTGCGTTGCGTAAAAGCGCCAAATTTACGCTGGAAATCGCGCTGTTGGCCGATGGCGTGAAGCGTGAAGATCTCTACACCGTGCTGGCGACGCCAGAGGGCGTCGATCGTGCCTTTAAGAAACTGGATCAGATCAAATCCAATATTCAGTGGTGGGAATCCGGCGCTCAGCCGCTGCAATGGTTGGTGTCCGGCGATGTGGTAATGACCTCTGCCTATAACGGCCGCGTCGCAGCGGCGCAGAAAGAAGGGCATGACTTCAAGATTGTCTGGGCCGACAGTATTTACGATCTGGATAGCTGGGCGATCGTCAAAGGCTCCAAACACAAGGCGCTGGCGGAGCAGTTTATTGCGTTTGCCAACCAGCCGGAAAACCAGAAAATGTTCGCTGAGAACATTCCATATGGCCCGACGCACGTCAAAACCACCAGCCTGCTGGTTCCTGCTGTTGCCGCCAATTTACCGACCGCACCGGATAATCTGGCACAGGCCTTGCAGGTCGACACTGAGTTTTGGATCGATCACGGTGAAGAGCTGGAGCAACGCTTTAACGCCTGGGCCGCCCAATAAGATCGCAGTGATTTACCGTACGTGATGATGGAGAAAGTGCCTATGTCCCAGAGCGAAATCGTCGCCTCTGCACCGCCTGGCGGGAGCGAGGAAAATGCGACACTGAAACAGCAACTGTGGATCGCGCAGAAAGCCTATAAGAAACGCTCTTTGCTGCTAATTGCACCGCTGTTTCTGTTTATCGTGGTGAGCTTTTTGTTCCCAATCACCTCGATTTTGGGGAAAAGCGTCTCCAACCCGGAATTGCGCGACAACATGCCGCAGACCATTGCCGCGATGCGGCTTTGGTCGGGCAACAATGCGCCGGATGAGGCGGTCTTTCGGGCGCTGGTCAGCGATCTGCGCGATGCTCGCAGCAGTGGCAAGCTAAGTACGATAACTAAACGATTGGGGTATGAAGGAGCGGAATATCGCACGCTGATTACCCGTACATTGCGCAAGCTGCCCGCTGAGGGCAGCAGTGATGTACGTGACCAACTGATACGTGAGCAGCCGATGTGGGGGGAATTGGCGACCTGGCAAACGTTCGATCGCGCCGCGCGGCCTTTTACCAGCTATTACCTGCTGGCGGTGTTTGACCATAAAGTCGATGCCACGACCCAGCAAATCGTCCCGCAGCCTGCCGATCAGTCACTGTATGTCGATGTGCTGCTGCGTACGTTGCTGATGGCGGGCGTGGTGACGCTGCTGTGCGTGGGGCTAGGGTATCCGCTAGCGTACTGGCTGGCAAAACAGCCGTCTAACCGTGCCAACCTGTTACTGATTTTGGTCTTGCTGCCGTTCTGGACATCGCTGATTGTACGAACGGCAAGCTGGATTGTGCTATTGCAGTCTGGCGGGCTGATCAACCGCTCGCTGATTAACATTGGCATTATTGACGAACCGCTGGTGCTGGTATTCAACCGCATCGGTGTCTATATCTCGATGACTCACATTCTGCTGCCGTTCTTCATTCTGCCGTTATACGCGGTGATGAAAGGCATTTCCCCGAATTATGTACGTGCGGCGATCTCGCTGGGTGCGCATCCCTTTATTGCGTTCTGGCGGGTTTACGTGCCGCAAACGTATGCGGGTGTGACGGCGGGGGCGCTGCTGGTCTTCATGATGGCGATTGGTTACTACATTACGCCCGCATTGCTGGGGGGGCCAAGTGACCAGATGCTGAGCTACTTTGTTGCGTTCTTCACCAATACCACCATGAACTGGGGAATGGCAGCGGCATTGGGTACGCAACTGCTGATCATCGTGACGCTACTGTATGTGGTGTATATCCGCGTCACGCGCACCAATGCGGAAGCGGCGGCACATTAAGCTCGATATCCATAACCTTATACTGGGGAGATAACCAATGAGACAGCAGGGTGAAGTGGGTATCCGTCTGTGGAACACGTTCTTTAATTTCTACGGGGCGGCGATGCTGTTGTTTTTAATCGTCCCCGTGCTGGTGATTGTTCCGCTCTCGTTTAATGCGGGGTCGTTTTTGAGCTATCCGCTGACGGGATTTTCTCTGCGTTGGTATCGCGAGTTTTTTAGCTCTAGCGAGTGGCTGGGGGCGCTGGGCAACAGCCTGCTGATTGCGCCGCTGGCAACGTTACTGGCAACGGTGCTCGGCGTACTGGCCTCGGTCGGGCTGGTGCGCGGTGAATTTCGCGGTAAATCGCTGGTGATGGCGGTACTGATTTCGCCGATGATTGCGCCGGTGGTGATTGTTGCGGTCGGGATGTTTTTCTTCTTTGCCAAGCTGTCGCTGCTAAATAGCTATTTAGGACTGGTCTTGGCGCATGCGATGTTGGGCGTGCCGTTCGTAGTGATTACGGTCACGGCGGTGTTGAAGAACTACGATCACAATCTGACGCGGGCGGCTGCCAGTCTGGGGGCATCACCGCTGCTGGCTTTCCGCAAGGTAACGTTTCCGCTGATTGCGCCGGGGGTATTTTCCGGGGCGCTTTTTGCCTTCGCGACGTCGTTTGACGAGGTGATCGTCACGCTGTTTCTCGCCAGCCCACGCCAGCGCACGCTGCCGCTACAGATGTTTGCGGGCATTCGCGAGAACCTCGACCCAACGATAGCCGCCGCTGCCACCATGATGGTTGGTGCCGCGCTTGTACTACTGATCGTAATGGAGATCCTGCGCCGCCGTTCGGAGCGATTAAGAAGTGGGGGTTAATCTGGCGCACGTAGGGTATGCGTTATGTTTCGTGCGGGTTGATATTTGCATGCCGTTTCTTATCGCTATTAATGTAATGCGCAAGTGAGGGCAGTTGCTATCCGGCGTAAGAAATTATGCTGAGGAGATATCAGGTTTAGGATGAGCCGCATGGACGCGGCTCAAGCTTGCGCCACGTCGGGAGCGTGTCGCAAGCGGTCCTCTAAGCCTGATACCGACGAAGGCACCGCGTCAGCGGCATAATTAGCGCCGAAAAGCCAGTGGTCAAGGCGCTGCGGCGATTGAGCGCGCCTTGTCGGGCGTGTGATGAAGTCACAGAGAAATAACACTACTCATACGCACGAAACTTTCACATTAGGATGTATGTAGTCGTGAAAAGACTAGATTTCGCTGAAATTTTCTTCAGCTTTTTTTAAAACCCAATTTATGATGCATCAAACATCGTTTTGATGCATGTGTACAAAGGCTCAGGAGGTACGGTATGACTGCGCAAAAAACGTTACTGCTGACCGGTGCCAGCCGGGGGATTGGACATGCTACCGTTAAGCATTTCCACGCGGCAGGGTGGCGGATCTTTACCGCTTCACGTCAGAATTGGGCAGAAGAGTGCCCGTGGGCGGAAAAGTTACTCAATCATATTCATCTCGATTTGGAAGACATCGATAGCCTGCAACAGACGCTGCCGCTGATTAAGGAAAAGCTAGGCGGTCGCCTGGATGCGCTGGTTGATAACGCAGGGATTTCGCCAAAGGGTGAAGGAGGGCAACGTCTGGGCATACGTGATACGGATTATGCTACCTGGCTGCGCGTTTTCAACGTCAACCTCTTCTCCAGTGCGCTGCTGGCAAACGGTTTGTTCGATGAACTCAAAGCATCACAGGGGTGCATCATCAATGTGACCTCGATTGCGGGGTCGCGTGTGCATCCCTTTGCCGGCGTTGCCTACGCTACCTCAAAAGCGGCGCTATCTGCGTTGACGCGAGAAATGGCGTTTGATTTTGGTCCACACGGCGTTCGCGTCAACGCGATTGCGCCAGGGGAAATTGAAACCTCGATACTGTCACCGGGTACGGATGACATTATTGCGCGGCAGGTGCCGATGCAGCGTTTAGGTAAACCCGAAGAAGTGGCAAGTTTGATCTATTTTCTTTGTACCTCCGGTGCTTCTTACGTCAATGGTGCAGAAATCCATATTAATGGAGGACAGCATGTCTGATGTTTCCTCCATGTTGCAATGTCCAGCCTCCAACCAGCCGGTATTTGCCGAGGCTTTACCACACGATGACGAGTTAATGACGCAGCCTGTACCGCAGGTTTCCTGCCAGCAGGCGTTGGCGATTGCACAGCAAGAATATGACCTGTTCGGGCAGATGACCCTGCTTCAGGGCGAACGTGATATGAATTTCTGCCTGACGGTCACGCCAGACGAACGCTATATGCTGAAAGTGATCAACGCGGCGGAACCCGCCGACGTCAGCGATTTTCAAACGTCATTATTGTTGCATCTGGCTAGTCATGCGCCTGAACTGCCAGTGCCGCGTATCAGGTTGACAAAAAATGGTCGGGCAGAAACAGGCGTTGAGATTGGTGGCGAACTGCTGCGTGTGCGGCTGGTGAGCTATCTGGCAGGCGTGCCGCAGCATCTGCTCTCATCTTCAACGGCGCTGATGCCGCAGTTGGGGAGTACGTTGGCGCAGTTGGATAATGCACTTCACCGCTTTACACATCTGGCGGCAAACCGTTCGCTGCTGTGGGATATCAGCCGGGCGGATCAGGTGCGTCCTTACCTCGATTTCGTGTCTGAACCCCAGCAGTATCAGCATCTTCAGCGTATTTTTGACCGCTATGACAGCCACGTAGCCCCTGAGTTGGCGACGCTGCGCCGTCAGGTCATTCATAACGATCTTAATCCGCATAATGTGCTGGTGAGCCGTTCGTCGCCGACGCGGGTGACCGGCATTATCGATTTTGGCGATGCCGTGTTCGCCCCGTTAATCTGCGAAGTGGCGACCGCACTGGCGTATCAGGTTGGTGAGGGGCAGGATCTGTTGGAGCATGTTCTGCCGTTTGTTGCGGCGTATCACCAACATATGCCATTAACGCCGGGGGAGATCGCGCTGCTGCCGGATCTGATCGCGACCCGCATGGCGCTGACGCTAACTATTGCGCAGTGGCGCGCATCACGCTACCCCGACAATCGAGAGTATCTGTTACGTAATGTGCCGCGCAGTTGGCACAGCTTACAGCGCATGATGACCTATTCCCATGCGCAGTTTGCGACTCGTCTACAGCAGGCTTGCCAGGAGAACGTACGATGAATCAGAGTGGAATGATGTCTGAAATGACTGCGACAGATGCGTTATTGGCACGCCGCCAGCGGGTGCTGGGTAGTGGTTACCGCCTGTTTTATGAAGAGCCGTTGCACGTTGTGCGCGGCGAGGGCGTATGGCTGTTCGATCATCAGGGAAAACGTTATCTGGATGTTTATAACAATGTAGCCTCAGTCGGGCATTGCCATCCGGCGGTGGTTGAGGCGATGGCGTTGCAGAGCGCACAGCTCAATACTCACACACGTTATTTGCACCCTGCGATTGTCGATTTTGCGGAAGATTTGCTGAGCGAATTTCCCGCCGAGCTGAACAATGTGATGCTGACCTGCACCGGCAGTGAAGCTAACGATCTGGCGCTGCGCATCGCTCGACATGTTACGGGGGGAACGGGTGTCCTGGTGACGCGTTGGGCGTATCACGGCGTGACCAGTGCGCTAGCGGAACTGTCACCGTCGCTGGGGGAGGGTGTGGTGCGGGGGGATCATGTGAAGTTGATCGATGCGCCGGATACCTATCGTCAGCCCGGTGCATTTCTTACCAGTATTCGTGATGCGCTGGCACAGATGCAACAAGAAGGTATTCGTCCTGCTGCACTGTTGGTGGACACCATTTTTTCCAGCGACGGGGTGTTCTGTGCGCCGAAAGGCGAAATGGCGCAGGCGGCGGCGCTGATTCGTCAGGCGGGTGGGCTGTTTATTGCGGATGAGGTGCAGCCGGGCTTTGGACGCACTGGAGAATCGCTGTGGGGCTTTGCGCGTCATGGCGTCGTCCCAGATTTAGTGAGTTTAGGGAAGCCGATGGGCAACGGACACCCGATCGCCGGATTGGTGGGGCGTTCCGCGCTGTTCGATGCTTTCGGACGCGATGTGCGCTATTTCAACACCTTCGGCGGTAATCCGGTGTCCTGTCAGGCGGCACACGCGGTGCTGCGGGTGATTCGGGAAGAGCAGTTACAGCAGAATGCCCAGCGGGTTGGCGATTATTTACGCCAGGGGTTGCAGCAGTTGGCGCGGGATTTCCCACTGATTGGCGATATTCGGGCTTACGGTCTGTTCATCGGGGTGGAACTGGTCAGCGATCGCGAAAGTAGATCTCCGGCGCGTGAATCTGCGTTGCAGGTGGTGAACGCGATGCGTCAGCGTGGTGTACTGATCAGTGCGACAGGGCCTGCGGCGAACGTGCTGAAAATTCGTCCACCGCTGGTGTTTCAGGAAGAACATGCCGATGTGTTTTTAACCACGCTGAGCGACGTATTAGCGATAATCAGCGCCCGCGCGCGCGGGTAAGCGATTGCGCGGGGCGGTGAAAAAAAGAGGGGTGTTAGATACGGAACGCGGCAACGGCATGGCTGAGTTCACCCGCCCGCTCGGACAGTGAACCCGCGGCAGCGGCGGCTTCGTTAACCAGCGCGGCGTTTTGCTGCGTGACGGTTTCCATCTGTGAAATGGCGGTATTAATCTGCCCAATCCCCAGACTTTGCTCATTACTGGCAGTGGAAATTTCGGTCACGAGCGATGCCACGCGTTTTATGTCTTCCACCACGCTCTGAATCGTACTGCCCGCATCGATGACGACAGCATGGCCGAGCGTTGCCTGTTCGACGGACGTCCCGATCAGGCTTTTAATCTCTTTGGCCGCATTTGCACTGCGTTGTGCCAAAGTGCGGACTTCACCGGCAACGACCGCAAAGCCTCGTCCCTGTTCTCCCGCGCGAGCGGCTTCCACGGCGGCGTTCAACGCGAGGATGTTGGTTTGAAACGCGATACCGTCGATTACGCTGATAATATTGGTGATTTTTTCTGCGGATGACACCATGGTTTGCATCGCTGATGTGACATCACCCATCATCTTGCCTCCATCAACAGCACGTTGCGAAGCGGTTGTCGCCAACTGGCTGGCATGGGCGGCGTGGGTCGCATTCTGCTTGACGGAGGAGGTCATCTGTTCCATTGATGCTGCGGTTTCTTCCAGTGAACTGGCCTGCTGCTCAGTTCGGGAGGAGAGATCGATATTGCCGCTGCTAATCTGGCTGGATGCGGTTGCGATAATATCGGCGTTGCTGTGTACGCGCTCTACGATATCCGTCAGATTCAGCACCATTTCTCGTAGTGCGGTTTGCAACTGTCCCATTTCATCGCGCGAGGTAATGGCGATACGATGCGTCAGATCGCCACTCGCCACTTTTCTTGCCAAATCTACGGCATGCTTTATCGGCACGGCAATTGACATAATCAACCGCCAGCCTGATAACGCAACGATGATTATTCCCGCCAAAAGGATAATCACCACGGAGAATAATATTTTATTGAAACTACTTTGTGATTCGGAATAGAGTTCCTGGCCAACATCAGATTGTAATTTAATCAACTGGTCGGCAATTTTTTGCAGGGGTTCATATTCGCTTTTTAGTGTGTGATTGATAATATACTCTAATGCGTTCGTGTCATTTTTTTGTATTGCATTAATGGCGGGAATAACCGCTTTTTCATTGTACTGTTTGTATAAAACGGCAAATTGTTCTTCTAAGGTTTTTTCTTCGCCTGTTAAATAAGTCTTACTGTATAAGTCCCATTGCGCGTCATAAATTTTTTGTGCTTCTGCGATGTGCGCCAGTCCAGCTCTGACATTGTTTGGCTGCGAGAGATCAACGCTGGCAATTTCAAACATCACGTTGTTCACCTGTCTGGTGATATTATCCAGATAACCCAGTGCGATCAGCCGATCCTGATACAGCGTTTTTATCGATTGATTGGTATTATTTATGCCAAACAAACCGGTAACAGAGACAACCAAAAGCAATAATGCCATTAACAACATAACCGAAATTAATTTAAGTTTAATGCTCATAAGTACCTCTAAATGACTCCCGAATAAGGAGCGGTATTTCTATATCGACGGGAGAAAGAGAAGGTTTATGTTGAGATTAACTAAAATTTAAAAGTGGCATGAGGGGGCTTGCGATAGCAGTTGTTTACATTGATTTACAAACTGTTCAATATTCTATGCTGACTGGTTGGTAATAATTAAAATATTATCCTAGCCGGAAAGTTACCGTTACAGCTAAGTGAATAAAATAATCGTTAAGGTAATGCCATGAAGTCCGTTTTTTTTACGCCATGGTATCGCCATTGTGATTATTTTAAAAAAACAACATGGTTGTTTTTTAATAAAAATGAAACAGTACGAAGGATGACGATAATAGTAAGAATGATAAATTTCCGTTATTAATTTTTATTTTTAATGATAACCCTCTTCCCCGTGCACGAAAATGTGGAGGAAGAGGGTTACCGCTAACGGTGTTGAGCTAACTTCACAGCATCATGAAGATTAAGGCGCTGCCAGAAATTCTGTGCTCCTTTATCACCCGGCTCGCCGGAAAGCGGGTAGCCATCGGCCAGCGCGGTTTTCACCATCAGGTTTCTGCGTTGGGCGGCGGAGAGTGTTGGCAGTACAGCGTCGAGCAAGACTTCGGCACCTTCGGGAACGCTAACCGGAGACGCCGCACCAGGCTGAGCGGGTAGGCCGTACGTCATGGTGTAGTGATAAAACGTTTTCATTTCCGGTGCAGCGTAAGGGTCGTCCTGTGGTGAGTTTTTAGCGCAGTCGCTCAACGTGGTGCCACAAGCTTTCTCTAACGCGCTGCGTAACTCGGCTTTGGCCTGTTCAAACAGCCGGCGATACTGCGGATCGTTGAGATAATGTGCCACGTTACGTTCGGCAATCATGCGTGAACCGATCACGTCCAACGGATAATGCACACCCAGTACGACGCGTGAATAGCCATAGCGTGCACCGCGATCGATCAGCGGAACGAAACGCTCGGGGATCATTTCCGCTAGTAGTAGAGCGTCGGTGTAACCTGTATTGGTATGTCCGCTCGGAAATGCGCCGCCGGTAGCGGTATACGGTTTGTTATCGCCAATTACAGCGGTGTCTGGCACCAAATGAATCGTATTGTTCGGCTGTAGGAAAGGACGAGGATAGTTAAAATGTTGCTTGGCAGCGGACGTGCTGACGGCAGATAGCTTGAGCAACACGGCGGCCTTACGGATTTCACCGCGGTCATAGGCGGTGATAAATATCTTACCCAGCCGTGGGCCCAATGCATCAGCCAGATAGTAGAGATACCCCTGGCCTTCAGCATCCACTAGCGCCTGTTCGCGTTGACCCGTTGTGGCTTCACGATTAATGCGCGTCACGATAGCCGTATTTTGCTGTAACACATCGGTAGAAAGGTGTGAAAAGGATTCCAGTAGCGCAATGCCTGCTTGCTGGTTGGTTTTTACCGCGAAATCATAGCCGCTGTTGTTGAGCCAGTTGATATCCGCCTGCTGCGGTGTTTCTTGTGCCTTTTCCAATTGCGCGCGGGTGAGCTGTGGGGCATCGCCCTGTATCGCCTTGCGTAGTGCGGCCTGAATAGATTGTTCCAGTTCTATGACGCGGGGGCGGCTACTGGCCTGTGTGGTGGTATCGACAAGGGTGCTAATAGTCGCACTCTCCGGCTGAGGTGGGGCAGCAAACCCGGAAAGCGGTAGTAGAAAGAGACTGGCAATCGGTAATGTTCCGATCGTCGCAAACAGAGTCGTGCGATGACGCATGATGGCATCCTTAATGGAGAGGATAAACGTTTGTTGGTGCAGGATCAGGCTAGATGCAGATTGTGATAGTAATGTTTCAGGATATATTTTGAGATACTTATCAACGAATTATTATGCTTTGTTATGTTTTAGAACCCATCATGACTTATTCTTGGATAAGCCTAAAAGGAAATGTGAAGCCAGAAAATCAGACAACGGGGAAATGTCGGTATGAATATCATTTTTGATTTAGATGGAACCATCATTGATTCTGTTCCGGGAATTAAAGAGAGCCTTATTTATGCCATTCGAAAACAAGGGCATATGATTGATGACGACATTGACATTTCATCGCTCATTGGGCCACCCATGCACAATATTGTCAGAACACTGTTGGAGCCTTATGGTGACAACAGAGTAGAAGAAACAATAAATCTGTATCGTGCGCATTATGGTCAATTCGGACTTTACAATAGTGTTATCTATGAAGGGGTGCTGCCAGTGCTGAAAACCTTAAAACAGCGTGGCGATAAACTGTTTATTGCGACATCTAAAAGACAACTATTCGCTGGGAAAATACTCGATGATATGAAGATAAGCCCTTTCTTCTCAGACATCATTGGGACGTCGTCGGATGGAAAAATGGATGATAAGACAAAACTATTAGCTCATTTACTGACTAAAAATGGGTTGAAACCACGTTGTTCAATCATGGTGGGAGATAGAGAGGACGACATTATTGCAGCACAAAACAACCAGTTATTATCCGTCGGTGTACTGTGGGGATACGGAACGGCCAATGAGCTAACAACCCATCAGGCTGACGCCCTGTGTGCTCAGCCAACTGAGTTATGCCATGCGATCGACAAGATAATGTCATCACATCCTGCATAAAACTGCGCGTGACTATATAGAAGTAAAAAGCATAAAAAAGCTTCTAAAAAACAGAAAGGTGATTTGCTTTTTTTATCATTGACGCAAAGCTCATTTCTCTCTAACTTAAATAGACGATAATTTTTAAGTATTTTATTGATTTATAAGAAATTAATCGAATTATAACAAAAATGGCAGCCAAAAATAGCCCGGTTATTCCTCAATCTAAAAAGGCGATGAAGAGCCTATCTCTGTTCAAAATAACAAGTGAAATGGTTCCGTGGCACAGGCTTAACGCAGACTAGTGCGAAATGGTTTTACCCACGGACAAAGGCTTCCCTACATCAAACAGGCACACGGTTGCGTATGCCGACGTTACATCTCTTAAAATAGTCAGCAATAGCAGGAGTGAGTCAGGTAATGATTCGGTTAGAAAACGTGAGCGTTGATTTCCCCGCCGGGAAAACTGCACAGTCCAGGGCGGTAAACAACGTCAACCTGACCATTCAACAGGGTGAAGTTTTTGGGATTGTCGGCACCAGCGGCGCAGGGAAAAGTACGCTGCTGCGGACGATCAATTTATTACAGCGTCCCACCGAAGGGCGGGTTTTCCTGGGCGATACGCTGATCAGTGATGCGTCTGGCCGCGAGTTGCGCCAGCATCGGCAACGTATTGGCATGATCTTCCAGCATTTTAATCTGATGCACACCCGTAATGTCTATGACAATGTGGCGTTCAGCCTGCGTGCTGCGGGTAAAAGCAAAGCGGAGATTGCTGAGCGCGTGCCGGAAATTCTGGCGCTGGTTGGATTGCAGGATAAAGGAACCGCTTATCCGGCGCAGCTGAGTGGCGGACAAAAGCAGCGTGTTGGCATTGCTCGTGCCATTGCCAACCATCCCGAAGTGCTGCTGTGTGATGAACCCACCTCGGCGTTGGATCTGGAAACGTCGGCATCTATTCTGGCGTTATTGAAGAGTATTAATGTCCGGTTAGGTATCACGATCGTGCTGATTTCCCACGAAATGAGTGTGATTAAAAGTATTTGTCAGCGTATGGCGGTAATGACGGGCGGGAATATTGTAGAAGAGGGAGACGTTTTTACGATCTTCTCTGCGCCTCAACACGCTTATACCAAACAACTGGTTAGCCATACCAGTCCGGTCGAATTACCTGAGCGCTTTAAGCAAAATAATAAAGGCGTCTTGTTAAAAATACTTTTCGCCGATGATTCGGTAGAACAACCGATATTATCCGACGTGGCACAGCAGTTTCAGGTTTCGGTAAATATTCTGCACGGCAATATTGAATATATTAACGATCGCGCGTTGGGGCATATTATTGCCCAGATTTCATACCGTGACGATCCGGCAGCGGAAAATCTCGCTGCGGCTATTGCTTATATTCGACAGAATACCTTTGGGGTGGAGGTCATCAATGACTGAGTTAATCGGTGAATTAATCTTCGCCTTTGGTGAAACCTTCACCATGGTGTGCATTTCAACGCTGTGTGCGGTGGTATTCGGCCTGCCATTAGGCATCGCGATTTATGTGACCGATCGTCATTTATTCTGGCAGAACCGTTTTATCTATCTGGTCTCGACCATTCTGGTGAATATTATCCGCTCGATCCCCTTTGTGATCCTGCTGGTGCTGTTGTTGCCACTAACACAGTTGCTGCTGGGGAACACTATAGGGCCCGTGGCGGCGTCGGTGCCGATGTCGGTGGCGGCGATTGCGTTCTATGCCCGTCTGGTAGATTCCGCGCTGCGTGAAGTCGATCCAGGCATTGTGGAAGCGGCAGAGGCCTTTGGAGCCAGCCCGACGCGCATTATCGCTACCGTGCTGTTGCCGGAAGCCTTGGCTGGCTTATTACGTGGCCTGACGATCACGCTGGTCAGCCTGATTGGCTACTCGGCGATGGCCGGGATTGTTGGCGGCGGCGGTGTCGGCGATCTGGCGATCCGCTTCGGCTATTACCGTTATGAAACTGAAGTCATGGTTGTGACGGTGATTGCATTGGTCGTGTTGGTGCAGGTCGTGCAAACGCTGGGCGATATGCTGTCACGGCGGGCGAATAAGCGCGAGCGCCGCTAAACCGCGACAGAATACGTTATTCAGGACAGCAGAGAGATGTCATGAAAATAGACAAAATTGTATTACGAAAAATGAAAATGGCGTTGAAAACGCCATTTACTACCAGCTTTGCGACGCAGACGGAAAAACACTTTTCTATCGCGGAAGTTCATGCCGATGGGCAGATTGGCTACGGTGATTGCTCGGCTATTTCTTTGCCGTTTTATAACGAAGAAACCAACGTCACTGCCTGGCATATTATGCGTGACTTCCTGATCCCGATGGTTAAACAGGCGGGGGATATTGAACATCCTTCTCAGGTTCGCGATATTTTCGCGCCGGTAAAGCGTAATAACTGTGCCAAAGCGGCAATCGAAGGCGGTATCTGGGATGCGTACGCGAAGATAAAAGGTGTACCGCTGCATCAATTACTGGGCGGCGTACGGGATAAAGTCGAAGCCGGTGTCAGTATTGGTATTCAGGAAACGCCGGATAAATTAGTCAGCGTGGTTGATAATTTCCTGAAGGAAGGCTACAAGCGCATCAAAATAAAAATCAAGCCGGGAAAAGACTACGACTATATTGCGGCGCTGCGTCAGACGTTTGGTGATATTACGCTAATGGTGGATGCCAATTCTGCCTACACGCTGGATGATATTGATTTCTTTAAGCGCATCGATAAATTTAACCTGTTGATGATTGAACAGCCGCTGGCGCACGACGATATTATTGACCATCGCAAACTTCAGGCCGCGGTAAATACGCCGATCTGTCTGGATGAAAGTATTGCCTCGGTAGAAGACGCGCGTAAAGCAATAGAGCTGGGCAGTGCCAAAATCATCAATATTAAAGTGGCGCGCGTGGGCGGTATTACTGAAACCAAGCTGATTCATGACTACTGTCAGGCGCACAACATTCCGGTGTGGTGCGGTGGCATGCTGGATACGGCGGTCGGTAAGGCGCACAATATTGCGGTATCTACGCTGCCGAACTTTATCTACGCGCACGATATTCCACCGTCTTCCCGCTACTGGCATGAAGACTTCATGCTGCCGTTTGTCGAATTAGGCAAAGACAGCTGCGTCGCGGTGCCAAATAAACCGGGAATTGGCTTCGATATTAACCCTGCTCTGTACGATAAATATTGCTATGGACAGGAAACCTTTTTGTTTTAACTGATTATTGAATAAGTATTTTTTAGTAAGACGTGTGAGCAGTAAAGCGTTATCCAACACCAGGGAATAACGTTATAAAAATAGAATAGGGCGCTACGACGCCCATAACCGTTATACGACATGGCAGCAGAGAGCGTGGGATAGAAGAGTAAAGCGTCCGCGCCAGGGATGGCGCGGCTCGAGCGTACAGGGATGTATTTACAGCGTCTTTACGATCTACCCACGCTCTCTGCCCGCCTTACTTCGTCATCAATATCATGGCACCTATTACGCCCCAAATAATGGTAAAGACTGACTAAATCGGACAGACAGGAACGCGACGATGCGATTGAAAAAACTTATTCCACTGATGCTGGCGTTAGGTATCTCTCAGGCTTACGCAGCAGATTCAGGCAAAGAAATCACCATCGGCGTATCGCCGGGGCCGTATGGCGATATGGTCACGAAAGCGATCAAGCCGGAAATGGTGAAAAAAGGCTATGACGTGAAAGTGCGCGAATTCAGCGACTACATTCAGCCGAACCTGGCGCTGTCGAATAACAGTATCGACGCCAACCTATTCCAAAACCGCCGCTATCTTGACCGCTTCAGCGCGGATAAAGGGCTGAAACTGACGGAAGTGATCACCGTGCCGACTGCCAGCATGGGATTTTACTCCAACAAGGTGCGCTCGCTGAATGAGCTGAAAGCCGGTGATATCATTACGTTACCGAACGATCCGTCCAATCTGGCGCGTTCACTGGATTTCCTGCAAAAATACGGTCTGATCAAGATCAATCCAGAGATTACGCCGACTAAAGCTTCTGTGCGTGATATTACGGAAAACCCGAAAGGGCTGGTCTTTAAACCGCTGGAAGCAGCACAACTGCCGCGTGCATTGGGTGGTGTCGCGGGTTCATTGATTAATGCGAACTTCGCGATGGCTGCGGGTCTGAACCTGTCTGATGCGATTCAACTGGATGTGCTGCCGGAAGATTTGAAAAACATGATTGTTGTGCGTGCGGAAGATGCCGACAAACCGTTTGCTCAGGATCTGAAAGCCGCTGTTCAATCCCCTGAGTTCGCTGCATTCTTTGAAGATAAAAATTCCATGTTCCACGCGTTCCAAAAGCCTGAGTGGATGAAGAAGAAAGGTACGCAATCCGAATAAACGACTCCCGAACCGGTTGACGCTATTGCCCGATATTACCATAGTAATATCGGGCATTCTTTTATGGGACAAAAAAGGATTTTTGTTGCGCGTCACTACAATAAATCTCGTAGAAAATCAGGCATAACCGATCAACAGTTACGTGATATTGCGGCAGACATTATTGATCATCCAGATAAAGGCGGTCTCGGTGGTGGTGTTTATAAAAAGCGCGTTGCTACCAGTATGGGTAAACGTGGCGGTGCCCGGACAATAGTGGCTTACCATCGAGAAGGTAAGGTGTTTTTCTTTGAAGGATGGGAAAAAAACACGGTATCAACGCGTGGGAAAGAAATTCCCGATGATGTATTGGCGGCTTTTAAAATTGCGGCAACGGTGTTTAAAAATAAATCTGATGCCGATCTCGAAACAGACCTTAAAAACAAAGAGCTTGTTGAGGTGATAAATGGTTGATAAGCGCTTATTAAATATACAGAGCATGATTCAGCGTCAACATGCCGCAGGTACGGCCAGTGACGTCGATCTTGACGCTATCAATCGCCTGGTAGCGGAAAGTCAAAAAACGGAATCACGCGCCAGTATGGACGCGAGCAGAGTGCGGGCCATCCGTGAGCGTGAAAAAATTAGTCAAAGCCAACTGGCTGGCATCATTAATATGTCGGCCAACAGCGTTCAGAAATGGGAACGTGGAGTAAGCGCACCAACGGGTGCGGCGTTACGAATACTGGAGGTCATCGAGAGAAAAGGCTTAAGTGCTATTCTTTGATGATGCGGTTAAGAAAGATAACTGGTTGTTTTATTGCGTTTAGTGGCCGTCTGATACGGCCACTTTCGCGTGTGTAAGCATTGTGCTCAGGTTATAAACATCACTTCTGATGCACGTACACTCTGTGTGCTTCTAATAGCGTATGTCCTTGCTCTCCCAACTCCCAGAACAGGCCGGTCATGATCGCTAATCCTTCGCGGGCGACGGATTTCAACAGGTGTTCGTTAACGGCGTGCTGGCCGCATGCCGGATAGGAGTGGGGTAGCCACAGCGTCGGCAGGCCGAGGATGTCGGCGAAGACGTCATTAGGTAGTGAACCACCCAGATTCGGCAACAGCGCGGGTTGCTTGCCGCTAATTTGTTGCATCAGCGCCAGCGTCCAGTTGACCAGCGGATCTTCGGGGTTAAACCGTGTCGCCGGAGACGTGTTCAGTACCTCAACGTCTACTTGGGTAAAACCATGCTGGTCGAGGTGTTGACGTACATGCTGCGCCAGATGCTGCCAGTCGGTGCCGACCACAAAGCGCAGTTGGCAAATCGCGGTGGCATCGGCGGGAATGGCGTTCACCGGCTTGTGTGGGTTACCGGTAATGAACGACAGCACTTCCAGCGTGTTCCAACCAAATAGCCGCTCGGCAGGCGTGAGTCCCTCCGCCCCCCAGTTTTCATCAATCGCCGGATCGCCTTCGCTACCTGCGGGATCAACCGTGCTGAGAATGTCGCGCAGCGCTGGCGTCAGCGGCGGAGGAAGCAGGGCGTCGATCTTCATTCGACCTTGCCCGTCGACCAGACTGGCCACAGCGTTCGCTAACTGTGTACCCGGATTGCTCAGCAGCCCGCCCCAGTTACCGGAATGGTATGCCTGCTCGCGTGATTTGATGCGTAAACGGAAATTGGCACAGCCGCGAGAGCCAAGGAACAGCGTTGGACGTTCTGCATTAAGGCGTGGCCCATCGGAAGCGATAAAAATATCGGCGGCCAGTTCCTGCTTGTGCTGTTGGCACAGGTCGGCAAGCCCCGGCGAACCAATTTCTTCGCCCATCTCGAACAGCAATTTGCAGTTGAAGCCCAGACGCTGCCCGCGCGCCTGAAATACCTGCTCTAGCGCCATCAGATTAATACTGTGCTGGCCTTTATTATCGGCACAGCCGCGCCCGTACCAGCGATCGCCTTCTTCGATCAATTCCCAGGGGGTGAGCCCATCGCGCCAGTTAGCCTCGTCACCAAAAACTACGTCGCCGTGGCCGTAAGACAGTATGGTCGGCAGGCTGGGATCTTCAATGCGTTCGGCCAGCAGGAAAGGGGGATGGTTCGCATCTGACGAGGCAATGGGTTTTATGCTGAACTCCATCGTCTGCAATGCGGGCTGGATCTCATCCGTCAGATAGCGGCTCAGCGCGGGCTGGTTGTCTGCTTTCTGGCTTTCGCTGGCGTGAGCAATACGCCGAGCTAACGTTTGTTTAAATTCTCCGCGATCGAAACGTTCACAGGCGATACGAATAAGGTCTGCGCTGGTCATGCCTTTCCTTGCTGGATAATGTGCCGAAGTTACCGATATTTAAAGAAAAAATGAGCTTTGCAACAATAATAAAAATTGCAATTAAGCTTTGCTTTTAATATAAACCTTCGAATCCTCAGCACTTTCTGAAAGGAACGACGCCATGCACAGCTCCGAGATCCGTTATTTTTTGGTGGTTGCCACCACCGGTTCGCTCAGCGCCGCTAGTCAACACCTGTTTGTTGCCGTTTCTGCCATCAGCCGCCAGATTCAGCGGCTGGAAGAACGCATCGGTGTGCCGCTGTTCGAGCGGCATGCGCGCGGCATGGTGTTAAACGATGCCGGGCGTATTCTGGAAAACCATGTGCGTAAGAGCATGATGGACATGGATGCCGCCGTGGCGGAGATTCAGGGGCTGAAGGCCAGTCGCCGGGCGCTATTACGTATTGGTTGCACGGAGGGGATGGCGTTTGATCTGCTGCCAACCTTGTTTGCGCGTTTTCGCCAGCATGACCCGGATACCACCTTTGCGCTGAAGGTGGATTCGGCGATGCAGGTGTCGCAAATGATCCGCAACGGCGAAGTGGATATCGCGCTCCAGTTTGCGCTGGCACCCGAACAGGGCGTGAATGTCGAGCTGGCGCTGCCTGCGCCACTGATGCTACTGATGTCGGACGACCATCCGCTGGCGCAGCAGGCTATCCAACTGGCGGATCTGCATCCTTTCCCACTGGCGCTGCCGGAATCGTCTACCACGCTGCGACAGCTGTTTGACCTCTCATGCCGCATGAACGGCACTTTTTTAGAGCCGACGCTGTGCTGCAACAACTTCACTACGCTCTATTACTATGCGATGAGCACGCCGGGTGCGGTTACCGCCTGTAGCTTCTATTCCGTGATGTATAAGTGTTTACAGGAACCGATGCGCTTGAAGCCGCTGAATATTAAGCAGCTCGACCAGCGTTCGCTTCAGGTCCAAACGCTGGCAGGCAAGGCCCATGCTCCACAACAGCAGGATTTTCTGGATTTCATGATGGCAGAACTGCGGCTGGGGGAAACGTATTATCTAAGCCAGATCGCCGACGCCTAGCTATCCGGTGGGGTGTTTTCACTCCATCTCGATAATGTCGCGTTTTTGCTCGTCTTCGAGCTGGCGCAGGACGCGATACACCTGCGCGACAGCCTGAAGCGTTTCGCGCGGAATATAATGGCCTTCCGGCGTGGTGCGATACAGCGTCCGAGTCAGCCAGATGAAGCGAATCACCGGAATGTCTGCTTTTTGCGCCTGAGCGATGAGTTCTCTCGCTGTTTCATTCTCGCCTTTGAACAAAATGCGCGGCAGCGGCGTTTTGCCGGGGCGATAGTAGAGTCCTACCGCATAGTGCGTTGGGTTGACCAGCAGCATATCAGCGTCTTCCACCTTGGCTTTGGGACGTGGCGCAGCGGGCTCGTTCGCCATTTCATGCGCCAGCGATTTACGGTGGCCTTTCATATGCGGATCGCCTTCGGAATCCTTGTGCTCGTTGCGTAAATCCTCATGGCTCATGCGCTGCTGCTTGAGAAAGAAATATTTTTGCAGGCCGAAATCCATGGCGGACAGCACCAGCAGCGACGTCAGCGTGGTGCGGGCAATGCGCGTCAGCAGCGCTTTCACCCCTTGCCAGAAACCGTGTAGATCGCCATAGGCCAATTCAACCAGCGCCTCTAACTCTGGCACCACCACGTTATAAAAGACTGTGCCGATTACCACCGCTTTGAGAATATTGGTCAGCATTTCCACCAGTTTGCGCATGGAAAACATCTGCTTGAACTGATTGATCGGGTTCAGTCTATTGAGATCGAGCTTCAGCGCTTCGGGTGCAAACAGCGGGCCATACTGGAGCCAACCGCCCGCGATGCGTAGCAGTACGGCAAGTGCCGCAGCCAGCAGACAGAGCGTCCCCGCTAGCACGGCCGCGTCGTGAAACACTTCTTTAGCCACTTGGGTAAACGGTGTGCCAAGCCGTTGCAGCGGCAGTTGTACCAGCGCTTGCAGTTTCCCCATTGTGCTGTCCGCCAGTGCCAGTACACACTCCAACAGGCCGACGCAGATCAGTAGTTTGGGCACATCCTGACTTTGCCCGACTTCTCCTTTGCGGCGTGCGTCTTCCAGTTTCTTTTCGGTGGGTTGTTCCGTTTTCTCACTCATCGATTCCGCCTTGTTAGCTGTTCGATGCGGTAAAGAGCAGTGGGAGCAGGTGTTTGAGATCCGGCAGCCCCTGAAGTTTGTGGTCGCCTAAGTAGTGCAGCACTGGCAAATAAATGATGAAAAATGCCATCCCAACCAGACACTTGGCTGGAATCGACAGCACGAAGACCTGAAGCTGCGGGCTATACAGGCTGAGCAACGCAATACTGAATTCCAACAGCAGCAGTAGCGCCACCAGCGGCCCGGCGTACACCACTAAATGGGTGAAGGTGTCGGCCAGCAGGCTGAGATACACCTCAAACCCTTTTTCACTCGGTGCAGGCAGCCAGGACAGCACCGGCCAGATTTGGTAGCTGTCCCACATCAACTGCGTCAGCCCCTTTAGGCCGATGCCAATAATCAGCAGCAGAATCAGCGTCTGTTTCAGTAGATGGCCGAGCGGCGTGGCGTCTGAGCCCAGCGCGGGGTTGAGCTGACCGCCCATCAACGCGCCGCGTTGGTTATCGAACAGCGCCCCGACGGACTCAAACAGCCAGAACGGCATCGCCAGAATCAGCGCAATCAGTAACCCCACCATGAGTTCTTTGAACAACAGCGCGGGGAGCATCGGCCAGGACAGTGGCGTCATCAGGAGTTGCTGCTGCACGATGGGGGCGGGCAGCAGCGTCAGGGAAATCACCACGGCGTTGCGCATCATGCCTTTCAACACGTTGAGTGAAAAAACCGGCACCAGAATAAAGCACGGGTACAGCCGGGCGATGCCGAGCGTAATGGCGATGATAAAGTCGTAAACGTGCTGAATGGTGGCGATCATAAGGATTTATACTCCAGTCTGCGCAATCATGTTGAACGCGGTAATCGCCAGTTGCATCAGCTCTACGCCCACCCAGCGCCCGCAGAGCGCCAGCGTCAGCCCGACAGAGATCAGTTTGACGGCAAAGGGCAGTGTCTGATCCTGCAATTGCATCACTGCCTGTAGCAGCGAAATCAACACGCCGACGGTGACCGCAACCAGCAGCGGCGGCGCAGAGAGCAGCACGACCATCACCATGGCCTGACGGAAAAGCGTGATTATTTCCATCGTGGCCTCACAGGTAGCTGTAGAACAGGCCGTCCAGCAGTCGCGTCCAGCCGTTGACCAGCACGAACAGCAACAGCTTTAACGGCAGCGAGAGCGTCATCGGTGCGACCATCTGCATCCCCAGCGCCAACAGCACATTGGAGACGATGAGGTCGATGACGATGAACGGGATATAGATCAGGAAGCCGATTTTGAACCCGGCCTGTAGCTCCGACAGCACAAACGCCGGGATCACTAGCAGCAGGTTTTGTGTATTCACTTTCTCGGATAGCGAGGCGGGCCACATTTGCAGGCTGTTCTCATGCAGGTGGGTGAGAATATCCGGGTCAACGTTGCGCGACATAAAGGTTTGCAGCGGTTCCAGCCCGTAGGTCACGCTGGCCTGAAGTGAGGTGATGTCGGTCATATCCAGCGGCTTTTCCTGCACGCGTTTGCTGATGTCCTGAAATACCGGAGCCATGACAAACAGCGTCGCCGCAAGTGCGATACCGTACAGCGCCATATTCGGCGGCACCTGCTGTACCCCGATGGCGTTGCGGGTAATCAGCAGCACAATCGCAATCTTCAGAAAGCAGGTACAGACAATCATCATCAGCGGAATCAGGGAGAGTGCGCCCAGAAAGAGCGCAAACATCAAGGGATCGAATGCGCCGGCGGTCATGGTGCCAGCTCCTGTGCGGCGGTGTTGTCTTCATCCTGCATTGGCAACTTATGCGCTGGCGCGGAAAAGCGTTGGGTAATCTGTATCCCCAGTCGGCCTTCTACATCGACCAGATCGCCGCTCGCCAGCGCAATATCACCGTGATACAGCCAGGCTTGCCCCGGCACCACGTCGCGCAGCGTCAGCACGCTGCCGCTGGCAAGGTGTTGCAATTCCGCCAAGGTCAGCGTCAGGCTGCCGCAGCGAAGTTGTAAGACAATCGGCAACGGCGGTAAATTTTCAGTGACGTTGTCACGTGATAGTGTGAATTCACTCGCTGATATATCAACGTGGGCATCGGTTAGCATCGTGTCGGTAGCTGATGAGGGCATTGAGACAGTCTCCATGTCGGTAACGGTAAAGGTGTAGGGCGCGTTTGCTGTGAGCTGTAGCGTGCCGTGCAGGCGCAGTGTGCCGAATGACAGCGTTCCCTCGCCGGACGGCGTAACCCACGAGCGGTTAGGGAGGACAATGTCGCCGGTCTGGAGCCGTTGTAGCGCCGTAAACGGCAGCACGACGTCAGCCAGCGTGAGCGGGATCGCGATAGCCATTGCTGTGGGGAGCGCCTGGCACTGACGGTGCCAGTCGGTGTGGGAAAACAATGCCAACCAGACGGCATCAGCGGCCTGCATCCGGCTTCGCACGACAATCCCGTTCCAACTGGCGCTAAGCCAGACATAGCGCGTGTCATCGTTGTCATGTTGTTCTGCTGAATCTCGTTCTTCCGGGGGTGTTCTCGTTGGATACACTTCCCCCACAAGCGCCCGCAGTACGGGGTTGAGCGACTGGTTATAGAGCGTCCAGTACCACTGTGCCGCCTCATCGTCTTCTGTCACTGGCAGCAGTGGGCAGTCGGATAGCAAGCTGAGCACCGGAAACGGATCGGTCAGTGAGAAATTACCGATATCGCTACGCCAACCGCTTGCCTGTGCGGCAGACGTTTCCTCTATCAGCTCACGCGGATGCGCCAGTTGAAGGTGCAGACGACCAGCAACCCCATCGCGGATAAAAGGTAGCCATAGTCCTGCTGCCAGCGTCGATCGGATGCGGGCGTGCTGCACGCGCATCGTTGGCAGCGTCAGCGGTCGAATGTGTGGGGAATTTGAACTCATCGCTCATCCTCTCTGGCGTCAAAACGCAGATTGATCGGGCAGTCCAGCGCGGTAGAGATCGAACGACGGCAGGCTTCACGTCGATCTTTTAACTGATGGTAGCTTTCCCGGCTAAAGCGCAGAGAAATGTCCCAGCCGCGTGGCACCAGAGTGGCTAAGCGCGCATCGATGTCGCCCAACTGCGGCAGTTGCAGGCTGAAGGCAAACGGTGGGGCGCAAATGTTGTCCATTGCCTCAATTAACTCGCATTGCAGCGGCTGCCACTGTGACGGTGTCACATTTTGTGGGTTGTCAACTGATTCGCTATGCAGCGGCATCGGTGCGTTGATGGCGTTGCCCGATGGCAATGCGATAGGTGGTTCTTGGTAGAGCGCGTCTTCGAAGCCGTCCGAAAACGTGAAGGCTTCCCAAAAATCCATGTGTTGCTGATCGTCTACGCGCGAGGATGTGCCGTGCCGTGCGGCCTGCGCGTTCTGCGTCGCCGTCGATTCGGATGACGCAATCTGTCGGTTATTCATACGTGCTCCTGAGGTAACGTAAGCAGATATTCCAGTTTCTCCACCGCCTTCTGGCATTGGCGAGTGGTGTGTCGGGCGTCATCAACCTGACGCTGCTGGTCGTCGTGCTGTTGCTGCGCGGCCTGCACCTGCTGCACTTCTGCCGCTATCTCGCCGAGTAAACGCTGTTCGGCGGCAAGGTGCTTCTTCAGGTGTTCCAACGTTTGACGTTGCCCCTGCGTTTCCTGAGCAAACTGGTCGCGCTGCGTGTGGCTGGCCTGTCGCAGCGCCTCGACCTGCTGCTGGTGATGGCGTTGCTGCTCTGCAATCCTGATAAGCTGCTGTTCTTCCTGCCGCTGCTGACGCTCACTGCGGCTTAAGCGCTGGCGGCGTATTGGCATCAGTAGGTTCAATACGCTCTGTAATTCCGCATCGCGTTCGGTGTTATGGGGCATAGCGGCTGACTCCGGCGAGCTGTTGTTGAATCACGCCATAAGGCATCGGTTCACGCATCGACTGGCGCAGAAACTGCGTGATTTCTGCATGGGCGTTGACGGCGGAATCGGTTAACTCGTCATGACCGGGCTGGTATTCCCCCAGGCGGATCAGCATCTCAACCTGCTTGTAAGCGGCCATCAGACGTCGTACGCCGCCCGCATTGCGGGTGTGATCGGTATCCACAACGTTACTCATGGTGCGACTCAGGCTGGCGAGCACGTCGATAGCCGGATAATGCCCCTGTTCCGCCAAACGTCGGGCGAGCACGATATGCCCGTCGATCAGCGAACGTACTTCATCGGCGACCGGATCGTTCATGGAGTCTTGTTCGATCAAAACGGAGTAGAGCGCAGTGATGGCACCGTCTTCCGTTTGTCCGGCGCGCTCGACCAGACGCGGCAGCAGCGTATAGACCGATGGCGGCAACCCGCCGCGTCCCTGCGGTTCCCCAAGCGCGAGGCCGATTTCACGCTGAGCGCGGGCAAAACGCGTCAGAGAATCAATAATCAGCAGCACCTGACGGCCTTCGGCGCGGTAGGCTTCGGCGATAGCGGTAGCGGTAAAGGCTGCGCGGGCGCGTTCCATGCTGCTGCGGTCAGAGGTCGAGCACACCAGCACGGTACGGCGGCGTAACTCGTCGTCCAATTCGTGATCGAGAAATTCGCGCAGTTCACGCCCACGTTCGCCAATCAGCCCGAAAACGATGGCATCGCACGGCGTATTACGCGCCAGTTCCGCCAACAGCGTGGTTTTACCGCAGCCTGCACCGGCGAAGATGCCGACGCGTTGACCCTGGCCGAGGGTTAACAGGCCATCGACGGCGCGTAATCCGGTAGGCAGCGGCTGGCTGATGCGTGGTCGGGAGGTGGGCGGTGGCGCGTCGCCCAGTACCGGCTGTGTGCGCCCCGTGGGTTGACCCGGTTCAACGAAGGCGCTCTCGCCGCCGTCTTCCAATGCCCGCCCAAATCCGTCCAGCACGCTGCCCAGCAAACGTTCCGACACCTGAATGCGGTGTGGCTGATACAGCGGCGTTACGGCGGCACCCTGTGCGATGCCGTCCAGCGCCCCAAGCGCGGAGAGAAAGGTATTCTCCGGGCTGAATCCCACCACTTCTGCCATCATTTGGCTATCATCCTGACGCGCCACCCAGCACAGATCGCCAATACGTGCCTGCGGCAGGCTGCACTCCAGCAAAATACCGCTGACGGCCATGACACGGCCTTTTTTCTCCACGGGCGCGTAACCCGCCAGGTGCTGACGCTGCTGGGCGACCCACCGATCGAGCAGCGGAAAAGAAGAAGGTTGTGTCTGCATTACCAATTCACCGTTATCTGTTGTCTGCCGCTGAATTCAATCTGGTGCTCATCAATTCGCACCAGACGCAGGTTGTCGACCTCATCGCCGATGAAAAAGCGCTGGCCATCCGCCGTGACGACATTGGCGCGCGACCCGCTGGTCACCTGAACGATCTGAAACGGCAGTTGCTCCGTTTTCAGCTGTGTCCGGTTATCCACCGATAGCGCGGTTCTATAACGTTGGTGGAGTTGGGCGAGCATCCGTTCCAGCTTTTTTTGATCGTCCGGTGTTAATTGCCCGGTGAGCGTGAGGCGATCCTGATACGCCGCCACTTTTACGGCCGCGCTCAGTTCCCGTTCCTGCAACATCATACGTAGCGTGCTTTCCAACTGTGGCAGCGTGCCGAGCGGCTTGCGGGTATCCTGCGGCGGCGGGGCGGCAGGCATCGCGACGCTCTCCTGTAGCTGCCAACTGCCCACCATCACCAGCAGCAATGCGCCAAGCAGCAGGTAGCTGGCTTTGGCCCACAGCGGCAGGCGCGGTGCGGGTAGTGGCGTAGGTGTCGACAGAGTTGTCGGCGCAGTGGTATGAGCCAGCGGCTCGTCGGTGGATATATTCGCGGCGGGGATATCCTCTTCCGCTGTTGGTGGCGTTTGATTGTCATCAAGCCAGGGGGTATTGGCAGCCACAATGCAGAGCCAAATCTGCCCCAGCGCAAACGGTGTGCCGGGCGGCAGCGCGTCAATGTGCTCAACAGCGTGACCTTCGGTATTACACAAGGCGCCGTCCAGTGTACTGAGTGCCCAGCCGTCAGCGCTCTTCTCCAGTTGGCCGTGATAAGGCGCAATGCCGGGATCGTAGAGGACGAGATCGGCATCATCGGCGGCACCGATGCGCCAGGCGTTTCCGCACAGCGGCAGCGCCGCACCGCGATGTAAACCAGTCAGCACGCGTAATTCAAACATGATGTCTTCCTATGCGCTAAAGGGGTCAGGAGAGTCGTAAAGATCAAGGCGTCCGATGACGTTGATCGACAGGGTGGATTCCAGTTCGGTGAAGGACAGCACGGGGACGTGGTGAAATTCGTCCTGCAACAACGTGCGCAGGGGGCTGCGTAAATCCTGTGCTACCAGCACCAGACTGCGTTGTGACGAGAAAGGTGGAAACGCCCGCCGTAGCTGACCGAGCAGCGTTGAGGCATAGTCTTGTGTCAGAGCGAAGAAGGTTTCGTTCTGCGTTTGGCGCAGTGCATCGCGCAGTAACTCTTCGCTTTCTGGCGTCAGCAGCCAGACGGCGAGGCTGTTTTCATCGCTGTACTGGTGGCAGATTTGTGATTTGAGCGCCAGACGCACGTAGTCGGTCAACGCCAGCGTATCCCGCTCGTGCTGGCCGACTTCAATCAGCGCTTCGGCGATAGGGCGCACTGAGCGCAGCGGTACTCGCTCGGAGGCAAGCCGCTGTAGCACGCTGGCAAAACGCGAAAGCGGCATGATGCGCTGAAGCTCCTGCGCTAACTCCGGCTGCTCGCTCTCCAGCCAGGCCAGAATGGATTTGGTTTCCTGCAAGCCGATAAACTGTGAACCCGTGCGGTGAATGGCCTGTTCCATACGAGCCAGAATCAGTTCATCCGCCGTCCAGCGCGGTACATCGTCAGGCTGTTGCGCGACATGCGCCAACGGTAGCCATAGCCATTGGCTTTCATCGCGTAGCGTGTGACCCGATGTGGCGATCGTCGTATCAGCGAGTTCGATAGCGCTATTGGCCACCGCCAGTTGGTCGGTAACCAACGTGGCTTTAACGTAGGGAATTTCATAGACGCAAAACTGAAACTCATCCTCTGCCAGACGATCACTGAATTCGATATCAAAGGACGGCAGCGTAAAGCCAAAACGGTAGACCAGCCGGTTACGCAGACGACGGATATTCTGCACCAGCGCCGTCGCCGTTGGTTGCCCTTGCCAGACCGGATGAAACAGCAGCAGGTAAGCGCGCGTGGGGTTAAAGCGCCGTAGATCCTGATAGCCGTTCTGTTCGGCAGGTATGTTATCCGCCTCCAACTGGCTGGCATCCAACTGACCTTGCTGTTTGATGCGCCAGAGCTGGAACAGACCGCTGCCGAGCGAGGACACACTGATGGCGACAAATACCAGCGTTGGCATTCCCGGCAGCAGTGCAAAGCCAAACATGCCGATGGAGGAGATGATCCACGCTTTGGGCTGGCTGGTGAGCTGTTCCGCGATTTCCCGACCAATATTGGCATCCACTTTTTGCCCGTCGGCCGAGACGCGGGTGATGATCATCCCGGCGGTCAGTGAGATCAGCAGCGCGGGGATCTGGGCGATCAGCCCATCGCCGATGGTCAATACCGAATAGACGTGCATCGCATCGGACGCCGCCATGTTGTGTTGCAGCACGCCGATGGCGAAGCCGCCGATCATGTTGATGAACACGATAACCAGCGACGCAATCGCATCGCCTTTAACGAACTTCATCGCGCCGTCCATTGCCCCGAATAGCTGACTTTCTTTCGCCAAATTTTCCCGCCGCTGTCGTGCCTGATGGGCTTCAATCAGCCCGGCACGCAGATCGCTGTCGATGGACATCTGTTTACCGGGCATCGCATCCAGCGTGAAACGTGCCGCCACCTCGGCTACACGCTCGGAGCCTTTGGTGATCACCAGAAAATTCACCACCGTGAGAATCAGGAAGATGACCAGCCCGACGGCCAGATTTCCGCCCACTACGTAGTTACCGAAGGCTTCCACGATATGACCACCGTCCTGCTGGAGCAGGATCTGACGTGTCGTGGAAATGGAGATCGCCAGCCGAAACATGGTGGTCAGCAGCAGGACGGCCGGAAACGTTGAGAAGGCCAGCGGTTTGGGTAGGTACATCGCCAGCACGATCAGCAGGGAAGAGACACAGATATTGAGGGCGATCAGCACATCGATCAGCCCGGTAGGCAGCGGAATGATCATCATGAAGACGATAGACATCACGATAACCGCCCCCACGACCTCCGAGCGTTGCATCGCGCTTAGTGCAATGCGGTTTAGCCAGATAATCAACAGATTCATGGCTGCCCCTTATCCGATTCGCGTGCGTCCTGCTTTTGGTGGGGGGAAGCGTCACGTTGCACATTTTGCGCCTGCTGTTTTTCGTATTGGGCGATATCGCCAATCATGCCGCGTATCAACTGGATCGCCGTTTGCCGGTTTTTGCTGTCTCGCCATAGCGGATGGGGCAGATCGCTGACGAGCGGCAGCAGGGCGCTGAAAAATATGGCCTGGTGCTGCACCTGCGTCCCCGCAACTTCGCGGCCGAGATTATGCAGGTCGCGAGCGTAGGTACCATTGGTGCTTAAGCCAATCAAACGGCGAGTTAATTCCACGGCGCCGAGCGTAAACGCAGGCACTTTGTTCGCCAACCGCGTGAGTAGCGTCTGGCTGGATGACAGCGTGTGGCTCAGGTGACGGGAATCGTTGAGATTACTCAGCATTTTGCTGAGTACGGCTTTCGAAATAGAGGGCGTCAATGAGGCAATATCTGCCGCGAGTGCACGCTGCAACGTGCGTAGCCCTATGGAAAACGTCGTGGCATCAAAGCGTTCCAGCAGGGAATCCAATAGCGCGCTGGCTGACTGCTGATGCACGATTTTCTGATAGTACAGCTCGCGCATCGCCTGTTTTTGCTCTGGCTGCGTGCTGAACAGCGCAATAGCCGTTGCCGTATTCAGACCCGCCCGGACTTCTGGTCCTTTTTCCTGATGCAACTGCTGTAGCGCATTGGCAGCCGCCGTTGCCAATTCAGGCTGTTGTGCTGACTGTTGCTGAATGTGGCGCAGCAAAATATCGCCGCGCGCCGGATCGTTGCCTGCGGCCTCCAGCACGGCTTCAAGAGACGGTGAGCCTTGTCGCGTCAACAGATCGCGCATGCGGCTCAACTGCTGGTCGAGCGTACTCTGTGACGGATTTTCCAACATACGGAACAGTTCTGTCAGTTTCTCAATCCGTTCGACATTTGCGGTGACGCGAGCATCCGGCTGCTGGGCAATCTGCCGCCGATTTAACGACTTACTTCTCCGCTCGGCCTGCTCACCAAACGCCATGGCGACTTCTTCCATCGACGTAGAAAGCGGAGATCCGGGTGAAGCATGCAGTGGGCTTGCCTGCTGCACCGCAGTCTGTGGCACGGGATCGTCATCCACAACGACCGGTTGCGGTAGAGCGCTGCTAGAGGGAAGGACGGTCGGTATTTTGATCATGGTGTCATCCTGAATAAGTCGGCTACGTGTCGTGGTGTGACCGTGCAGTGAAATGAATGTATTGCTGTGTGGACGCAGAGAAGGATGGGTTCCCCGGCATGAAGTCATCGGAGCAGGCTGAATTTGATGGCGGATTGAATGAAATGCCGTTTTACTGATTGCAATAACTTGCAATTTCACGCTGCTGGCGTTGGCAATAAGTGGCGTGATAAAAAGAAAATTAAAAAATAACTGATTAAAAATCAGTGTGATAAAAATCATTCCGGGCTGGCACAAGGCTTGCTCTTCCGTTTTTGCCAATAGGGCATAACAACGGAGAGTCAGCAAATGGACATGTCTACCCTGAAACACATCGAACAGACCCCTTCGCTTTACCCGGCGCTCGCTGTCGATTGGGAACTGGTGTTTCGTCAACACGGAAAGAAATTGCATAACTTTATCCGCAAGCGTGTCAGCAACCGTGATGACGTGGAGGATTTACAGCAAATGACCTATCTGGAAGTGCTCAAACATCAGGATAAATTTGCGGGAGCATCGCGGCCGGAGACGTGGGTGTTCGGTATTGCCCTCAATCTGGTGCGTAACTATTTCAAGCAGGCACGGCAGCGCGCTCAGGAAATGGGCGATGAGATGCTGGAACATATCGCGATAGAGCTCGATCCCGGCACCATTACCGAAAGCCAGCGAGCACTGAAACGCGCGATGGACGCTATCGTCACACTGCCTGAGGACACCCGTCAGATGTTGACGCAACTGCTGGATACCGATGCCAGTTATCAGGATCTTGCGTTGCAGATGGGGATTCCGATTGGCACGGTGCGGTCACGGCTGTCTCGCGCCCGAGGTGTGATCCGTCAGGCCGTGGAATCCTGACGCGATTCCACGGGACGAAAGGATGCGCCTGCACCCGCTGTTTTTCACTGACTGCTGGGGTGACCGCCTGATTCAAGGTGGCGGTTACCGCTCAAAACATAGGTTACACGCAGTGATATCAGGTCGCATTTAGCCGTTGCAGGGTTTCCTGTCCATCTTCTGGAATGTTGAGACGCCGTATCGAGGCACCTGCACGGCGGGTGCCTGTGCGACGGTCTTAATTCAAACAAGGAGATGGCAATGATATTTACCCAACCTTTTCGTTCCGATGAGCACGCTAAAGCCCCCGAGCTGGAGCTGGTGGACTTTGCATTCAGCCGTATTAAGGATGCCATTTATATCGTCAATGAAGAGCAGTGCTTTTGTTATGTCAATGAAGCGGCCAGCCAGACGCTGGGCTATAGCATTGCGGAATTTATGCATCTGAGCGTTGCCGATATCGATCCGAGCTGGGCCGCTGAGCACCGTTCGCCCGACTGGTTGCAGGCGTATGACTCTGGCATGGGAACCACCTTTGAAACCCGGCACCTCACCCGTTACGGCATGACTATTCCGGTTGAGGTCAATCTAACGCATTTCCAACATAAAGGACGTAGCTACAGCATGTGTGTAGTCAGAGATATCAGGGAACGTAAACATATTGAACAGTTGGCCTACGCACGCGATCAGGAGTTTCGGGCGCTGGTAGAAAATTCACCGGACTTGATTATTCGCTTCGATCCCGGCCTGCATTGCCTGTATGCCAATCCCGCTAGCTTGAAACATTTGGAATTTACCGTAGAGCAGCTTCGGGGTCGGATGATTACGGAGTTGATGCCTGGAGCAGGGTGCGCAATCCGTATGGAACAACTGGTGCAGCAGGTTGTTGATACCCGCAGCAGTGCGGAAGGTGAAGTGATGGAACAGTTAGGCAAGGGCGATCAGTGCCATCCGAGTATTCATCATATTCGCTGCGTGCCGGAGTTCGATCAGTGTGGTGCGCTGGTTTCCATTTTAACGGTGGGACGTGACATTACCGCTATTCGGTATGCGGAGAAGAAACTGGCCGATTCTCATATGCAATTGCGCTTGTTGGCACGTCAGCGTGAGATTTCACGTGAGGAAGAGCGTAAGCATATCGCTCAGGAAATTCACGATGAACTAGGGCAACACCTGACCACGATTCGTATGAGCCTGTCGCTGATGCGCATGTGCTTTGCCAAGAATAATCCAGAGATGCAGGGGCATTTACAAAAGCTGATGCAACTGGCTGACCAAACGATTCAGGTGGTGCGTAATGTTTCGACGCGACTCCGGCCAAACGTATTGAACATGGGACTTACGCCTGCGCTGGAATGGTTGTGCGATGAATTTAATCGCCACTACAGCGCCACCTGTCTGCTACGGACGCTGGGGGACGCGTTGGCACTTGATGACGAAAGTACCACGGCAGCATTTCGCGTTGCGCAGGAATCGCTGACTAACGTGGCGCGTTACGCCGCTGCGACACAGGTGATCGTGACGTTGGATAACCAGCAGGACAGCATCGTGTTGCGGATTAAGGATAACGGCAAAGGGTTTGATGCGAACGCAAAAAATAAAAACGCCTTCGGACTGATGAGTATGAAGGAGCGGGGTCGTATGCTGGGAGGGGAAGTTATCATTGAAAGCGCCCCCGGCAAAGGCACACAGGTACAGTTAGCATTTCCTAAAAATGGCTATATCCGCGGATAGCGAGACAATAACAACAAAAGGAATAAATGAGCGATGGGCAAAAAAATACGTCTCATGATCGCGGACGATCACGTCATCATGCGTGAAGGGCTTAAACAAATTTTTGCGCTGGATGATTCGCTGAGTGTGGTGGCTGAAGCGGGAAATGGCGCACAGGTACTGACACAGCTACGCAACGTAGCCATTGATGTGCTGCTGTTGGATATGTCGATGCCGGGAATTAGCGGTGAAGCACTGATTGCGCGCGTGGTAGCACAATACCCACGTTTACCGATTCTGGTTCTCAGTATGTACAGCGAGGCGCAAATTGCGCAGCATGCGCTAAAGAGCGGCGCCAGAGGCTACATTACCAAAGACAAAGACCCAGAAGCGCTGTTATCGGCGATCCGACGCGTGGCGCAGGGGGCTCGCTATATCGACCACACGATTGCTGAGCAACTGGTGTTTTCCAATTACACGGAAGGTGGCAGAGTCGAACACGATGTTCTGACAGCGAGAGAGCATCAAATCATGATTATGTTTGCGCAGGGTATGGGTATTAACACGATTGCCAATGAACTGGCTATCAGCAATAAAACGGTCAGTACCCATAAAGCCCGCCTGATGGAAAAAATGCAGTTCAGTACCAATGTGGAGATCGTGAAGTATGTCTTTAGCAAAAAGCTCATTCCCTAGTATTGGGAACCTGTGGTGAAAACGAGAATAGATAAAAGGGATTCAACAATGGTGGAATCCCTTTATTGAGGCTTACGCATTCTTAACGCTGCCTTTTCGTTTTCCTGCTCATTGTTATAAAAATTAATAGGCTGTTTTTCCTTATTTTAGTGACTTTTTTGTAGGTATTTCCCTACAAACCTCTCTGTAATTCCTACCTGATGTTCAGCGATGCCTGATAGTTTCATTATTCAATGACGGTAATGCTTGTGGTCGTTCCACCGGTGATGAATCGGTGTGCGCCGCACGGAGAAGTACCTTGGGTGCACAGTGGTAACCCTCATGTTATGGAAGGCAGTCAGTTAGCCCGTTTGGGCCCAGGAGTCGTCAATGAATAATCATTACCGTCAGGACAGACAGCGCTATTCATCATTAGCAAGGCCAGCAGTAGAATGTGCTTCCTCATCATCGGAATATACTTCACACGCAACGGATGATATTCACTCATCGCTGTTGCCTATCGTCAATGTTATTGCTCCTCTCAATGTCGACATCGTACTTGAAGGCGAGACCGGGACCGGGAAAGATACGCTGGCGAATCGGATTCATCGACTTTCCCAATGCAGTGGCCCTCTGGTGGCGGTGAACTGTGCCGCCGTGCCGGAAAATTTGGCTGAGAGCGAACTGTTTGGCGTGGTATCAGGGGCGTATACCGGCGCTAGCCGTTCCCGCGCCGGCTATCTGGAAAGCGCGGATAAGGGAATCCTGTTTCTGGATGAAATCGACAGCATGCCCATGACATTGCAAGCCAAGATGCTACGCGTGCTGGAAAGCCGCGGCGTCAAACGGCTGGGGAGTACGCAGTTTACACCGGTGGATATGCGCGTGATTGTGGCGACGCAAACGCCGCTGCTGCAATTGGTAGAAAAGGGGCTCTTTCGACGCGATCTCTATTTCCGTCTGGATACGGTAAAGATTCAGCTGCCGACGCTGCGTTCCCGCAGCGATCTCATCTTGCCATTGTTCCAGCGTTTTAGTCAGGAAGCGGCGGTACGCCTGAGAATGACATTGCCGCCAATGACGGCGGAAATTTACGAACAGCTGCTGACCCATAGCTGGCCGGGCAATATCCGCGAGCTGAAAGCGGCAGCGGATCGCTGGGCTCTGGGGCTGTCGCCCCTGGCGGAAGTTCAGCCGCTGCTGCATCCCCGTCCTTTGCAACTGAAAGATCGTTTAAAGCGGATTGAAAAATTTCTGATTCAGGATGCGCTGCGCCGTCATGGCCACTGTATTGACGATGTGATTGTGGAGTTGGGTATTCCAAAACGTACGCTCTACCATCGTCTGAAAGTGTTGAATGTGATGGCGCGAGAGGCGTGTGCAGGGGGTGGGGAACCCTGTCAGACATAATGGCCTGATAGCGGCTGTTTAAAAACTGGCTCACCGCGAATGATGACGGTGGGCCAATGGCGAGATTACGTTTTTTCGATCGGCGGGCACTGATAGTGGAGGCTATCCGGCAGATCGTGCAACGCGACCGCTTTACCGAAATACCACCCTTGTATAATGGCGGAAGGACACTGTTCCAGGATATAGGCGGCCTGTTCCCGTGTTTCGACGCCTTCGATAATCACGCAGACATCCAGTTTTTTGATCAGGGTGAAGAGCAGGTCTGCCATGGCAGCATTAACCGAGTCCGTACCGATGGCGCTGACGAAAACCTTATCGATCTTAATCATATCGAATGATAAGTGGCTCAGATAATCCAGATTGGAATACCCCGTACCGAAATCATCAAGCGCGACCTTATAGCCCGCATGCTGTAATGCCTGAAGGCCAGTCGCCAGCGTTTGATGAGACGTACTCGAACGTTCAGTCAGCTCTAACATAATACGTGCTCTGTCTATCCCCATTTCGTCGCACATCTGCTGCAAGAAGCGGTGATAGTCTGGCGAAACAATATCGATTACCGACAAATTAATACTGAGCAGAAAAGGCGTTTCCCGTGTGAGGTAAGGCTGCATATCGCGCAATGCCTGACGCGTAATGATGCGGGTGAGCTCCGCGAGATAGCCCATCTCTTCCGCAATATTGATAAAATATTCCGGTGATACGTTGTCGCCGCGTTCGTTTTTCCATCGTGCCAGCGCTTCTACGCCAATAATAGCCCGCTGCGGCAAGCTGATGAGCGGTTGATAATGAACCTGAAACCGTTGATGTTTGATCGCACGTTTTAGCTGCGATGGTAGGGCCTGGTGCCGATCGTAGTAGAGCTGATAGGACAGGGTAAAACTGGCACCGATGAGCGCCCCGACAAAAAACAACGCGGCGATGATATACCAGGGACGATACAGGATTCCCGCGGAATCTAACTGAGCCAGTACGCAGATATCTCGGTTTGACTCACAGGAAAACGTCTGACGTTTTCCCATGGTTAACCACGCATTATTCGCCTGCTGTGCCTGTTTGAACGTCGACAGGTCGATGTCGCCAAACATTTGATAGATATGGCCCAAATTACGGGTTGTTAGCGCGGCGCTGTATCCGGCTGGCGGTTGGATAAAACGGCGAAATGCGGCGGCGGCGGTGACGGTGACGACATCGTTGAGGCTTGCCATATCTGCGGTAATACGTGGGTCAACCACGTCTTTCATTGCGGTCCACAGTTGCACGCCGTCGGGCGTTGTCAGGTTCGGCGGTAGCAGATAAATCGGTGGGTTGAGAATACCCCAGCCCGCAGAACAGATGAGGTAGTTGTTCTTGATACGCCCGATATCGCGCAGATAGACAGAATAAAAAGAGAGCAGGCGTAACTCTTTCAGATCGGCGTTGGAACAGGGCGCGTTATTCAGCGTCAGCACACGGTTGATGGTTTCTCTGCCTTCATTCGCGACAGCGGCTCCCTGCTTAAGCACGTCCTGGCTATAGCGCAGTAACTGCGTTTGCTCTAGCCTGGCGAGAACTCCTTGCCCAATAAACAGAGCCAGCAATGCGCTGCCAAACGAAACAAAAACAAGTCTGAACCATAATCCGGTGTTGGTAGTTAAGGCGAGCATAGCGATCATCCGGCTGCGTGACGGAAAGAATACGGCATGGGTTCAACTATCGCATCCTTGCCAACGATATAGCGTTTATCCGCCATTAATTTTTATAAGTGGTATGGCGTAACGCTCCTGCACATCATAAACAACGAGTGACCTTTAAGCAGAAGTCATCACCGTCATGATTATTTTAAAGGAAAACTCTCCACAGCTAACGGCAGGAAAGATTGATAAAAACAGGCTAGTTCTTCCCCTTAACCTGATTTCAGAAAGAATTACTTTTCTGCGGGAACTCACTCAGCCCGATCTCTACTTAATGAATGAACAAGATGACTGTGTGTACAGCATGACAGTTCACTACCGTAAACATTCATACTATTTGGAGATATATATGAGCTTTGGACTTTCCCAGATTGCATCTCAGGCGGCATCTCAGACTTTGGATACCGCGATGGCCGGTTCTCTAACGCGTGCCGCAGGCGCTCAGGCACAGAAAATGGCGATAGATACCGAAAACTCCATTCTGGATGGTCAGATGGACTCTGCTTCCAAGTCACTGAACTCTGGACAGAAAGCGGCGAAAGCCATCCAGTTCTGATTGTGAGTCAACGAGCCGGAGCCATGCTCCGGCTTTATTTTATCCTGTCTGCGATGGAATCCATATCATGAAAATCAACCATGCCAGTGCGCTGTCCCAGTCGGGGGAGGCACCGCTGGCAGATAGCAGCACGTCCTTTTCCTTTTCCGCCAATGATCAGGACGTTTCCTGGTTTAGCGCGGCGCTGTCGTCGACACCGCTGACGGCAGAACGTGGCAACAGTCAGTGGTTGGGCGCGCTGGCGGAAAAATCGCAGGGGCTGAACGGCGTCTTCAAATCTGCCGAACGCGACATCAGCCAGTCGATGCGCTCCAATAATCCTAAGGACGTACTGGATGCGACCCGAACGCTGTCGTCGTTCTATCTGGAAAGCCTGCTGAGCGCCAAACTGGTGGCGAAAAGTGTGCAAAGTCTGGAAAAACTCACCAACTTACAGTAGCGGCCTATGAAAATCGATAAGCGAGTCCTTCTTCTGCTGATCGGGCTATTGGCTGGCTGCGGCGAGCCGATTGAGCTGAATCGCGGGCTGTCGGAAAATGATGCCAACGAGGCGATTTCGATGCTTGGTCGCTATCAGATCGGTGCTGAGAAACGGGTAGACAAAACCGGTGTGACGCTGGTGATTGATGCAAAAAATATGGAGCGCGCAGTCAATATTCTCAATGCCGCCGGGTTACCGAAACAATCGCGCACCAATCTGGGGGCGGTTTTCCAGAAAAGTGGGGTGATCTCAACACCGTTGGAAGAGCGTGCCCGTTATATCTACGCCCTATCACAAGAGGTAGAAGCGACGCTGGCGCAGATTGATGGCGTGCTGGTGGCGCGGGTGCATGTGGTGTTGCCGGAGCGTATCGCACCCGGCGAGCCCGTCCAGCCCGCTTCGGCCGCCGTATTTATCAAATACCGCGCCGAGCTGGAACCTGATGGGATGGAGCCACGTATCCGTCGTATGGTTGCCAGCAGCATTCCCGGCCTGTCGGGTAAGGATGATAAAGAACTGGCTATCGTCTTTGTTCCGGCAGAGCCGTATCAGGACATCATTCCGGTTGTCACGCTGGGACCCTTCACGCTCACACCGGATGAGATGAAGCGCTGGCAGTGGAGCGCAGCGCTGTTTGGTCTGATGCTGGCCGGCCTATTAGGCTGGCGCGTAGGCATGCCTTACCTGCGACGGTGGCAGCAGAAGAAAGCGGAGGTGCCGTCGTCACAATGACAACACAAGCGCAAAGTGGGAGGCACGAGTCGGGTGATATCACACCGCTGGCGTGGCTGACCTGGTGGGTGGAGGACTGCCTGTTACAGGCTGATCCCAGTTGGTGGCGTGATAAGGTGACGTTACCCGATGTGCCACCGCGTCGTAATTGGCTGCATGTGAATACCGTGCAGCTTCATCGCTATTTTTCTCTGCCTGTGGTGCTGCCGCCGGAACCGCTTACCTCACTGATGCAGATCGGCGCGCTGGATACGGCGCAGCGGGAAACGGTATTGCGCCTGATGACACGGGTTTGCCAGCCCACACGTACCCCGGATTGCGCTGACGCAGAGGGTATATGGTGTGAGCGGCTGGCAAAAGCGTTGCGGCCGGGGTTGTGGCTACCGGCACCAGTGACATTTCCTGCTTCGCCGTCGGTGTCCTATCAGGACGCGTTGCTGTTACTGCGTATTCGCTATGGTGAGGCGTGCTGGCCGCGTTTGCGGCTGCTGTTTCCACGGGATTGGGCGCGCGATGGGGAAGATCATCGCAGCGCGCCGCCGATGTCATTACCCGCAGCCAGACTAAATGCGCTGTGTGAGGCGCTTATCTGGAAAGCCTCTGTACCTGCATAACCCTCCCATATCTATTCACGTTGCTAAGGACGACGCATGCTGACGACGAAGACGTTTGTGACATTACCCGGTGCAAGTCGGGATGAAACGGTGATTATTCCCGCGGCGCGGGTCGTGGCGCATCGGCGTAGCCGGACGCTCTGGGAAGCAGCCACGGTGCAGGCCGATACGATTGTGGCACAGGCGCACGAACGTGCGCGAACGCTCTGCGAGCAGGCGGTAGAACAGGCTGAAGCGGAATTTTGGCAGCAGGCAAATGCGCTGTTGCAAGGCATTCAGCAAGATCGCATGCACCTGGAGAAAATCATGATTACGCAAGCTGGACAGTTGCTGCGCGATGCGCTGGCGCAGTTACTGGATAAAACACCAGCACCGTCGCGCCACTACGCCTTACTGCGCCAGTTATTGAAACAGCAGCAGGGTGAGAGTCGGGGAACGCTGTACTGCCATCCCGCCCAGCTTACCGATGTGCGGAACTGGCTGGATGTGCATGCGCATCTGGAGTGGCGTCTTGCCGGCGATGAAGCGCTGGATAGCGATGCGATGAAACTGATGACGGCGCATGGTGTGATGTCACTGAGCTGGCGGCAGGCAACACAGCAGCTCATTCCTCCTGAGCCTTCCGCCGTCAGGTGAAATCCTCGTTTGCTGTGGGAACTGCACGCTGGGGTTAACCACTCACTATCAGGTCAATGACCCAAATATTAGGTTAACGATCGAAACCTGTTTTGTGAGGAAAATACCTTATGAGGAGAGAGTGCTATGTCCCTTAACCCCATTCAGCGTCGCCTTGACGCGCATTTGGTCGATTCGCAGCAACAGTTGGATGATATTGCGCTGAATGTTGCGGAAGGCGGTGCCAGCCAGGCGGATAGCTACGCCTTTTTTGAAGCCAGTATGGATTATTCCAATGCCAGTTGGGCGGTCGGGCAACTGTTGAGCGTTAAACACGGTTTGGCAAAGGCCATCATCAATGACTTCAACTGAGTTGGTCGCGATGCTGGAACGCTGGTTAAACGGCGGAACATCGATGTTGAAGTTGGTGATTGATGGCGGCGCGGTGGCGGTGGTGCGGCAGTCGTCGGGCGTAGCGTGCAGCGCTGCCATTCCACTGCCTACCTTGCCGGATGAGTCTCTGCTGGTGCGCGCACTCCAGTTGGCCGATGCCGCCCACGCACAGTTTCAGGAGGAGACTGCCGTGCTTTCGCTCTCACCACAGGATGAGCAGTTTTGGCTATGGATGCGACCCGATGCCGATGACGTCATGCAGCTGTGTCGCAGTCTGGAAACCTTACTTAATCAACGGGATGTCTGGTTGAGCCTGCTTACGCGGCACACAAAAGCACCCGTTCCCGCCCCACTTAATCTGAGCACGCTGGCTTTTTTGCAAGGAGAACGACATGCGTAAGGGATTGATGCGTAATGGATCGTATCGCGTTTTACTGATGTTCTATCGCTGGTTTTGCTGGGCGGTAGTGCTGATCGGGATGATCCCCGTGAACGGGATGATGTCGCTGGCGCACGCCGCTACGCCAGCCGACTGGAATAAGGGAGCGTATGCGTATTCTGCTGAACAAACACCGTTATCGGCGATTCTGACGGATTTCGCCAATAGCCACGGCGTGGATTTGGTGCTGGGGAATATTGCGGACAATGAGGTGACGGCAAAAATCCGCGCGGATAATCCTGCGCTGTTTCTCGACAGGCTCGCGCTGGAGCACCGTTTTCAGTGGTTCGTGTATAACAATGCGCTGTATGTCAGCCCGCAGGATGAACAAGCATCGGTGCGGCTGGAAATCTCCCCGGATGCCGCGCCCGATATCAAACAGGCGCTCAGCGGTATCGGACTGCTCGATTCGCGCTTCGGCTGGGGAGAGTTACCCGAAGAGGGCGTAGTGCTGGTTACCGGGCCGCAGGCGTATATCGATCTCATCCGCAATTTTAGCCAACAGCGGGAAAAGCAGGACGAGCGGCGTAAGGTGATGATTTTTCCGCTGCGCTATGCCTCAGTATCCGATCGGTCACTGCAATACCGCGATCAGAAGGTGACGATTCCGGGCGTCGCCACGATCCTCAATGAGCTAATGGATGGCCAGCGAACGGCACCCGCAGGGGCATCCGGTCCTGTGCCGGTTCAGCCGGATACGGGGATGGAAGCCATGCGGGATAGTACCCGTTCGCTGATGACGCAGTTGGCAACCCGCAATAGTCCGAAACGCAACGCTGGGGAGGGCGGGCGTATGGCACTAAGCGGTAAAATTTCTGCCGATGTACGCAATAACGCGTTGTTGATTAGGGATGATGAAAAACGTCGGGCAGAGTATCAGCAGCTCGTTGACCATATCGACGTACCGCAAAATCTGGTCAACATTGATGCCATTATTTTGGACGTGGATCGTACCGCGCTGTCGCGGCTGGAAGCGAACTGGCAGGCGCAGCTCGGCAATGTGAGTGCGGGCAGTACCATGATGATGGGGAGAAGCACGCTATTTGTCAGCGATTTCAAACGCTTTTTTGCTGATATTCAGGCATTAGAGGGAGAGGGAACGGCCTCCATCGTCGCCAACCCTTCTGTGTTGACGCTGGAAAATCAGCCCGCGATTGTCGACTTCAGTCGCACGGCGTTCATCACGGCGACGGGCGAACGTGTCGCGGATATTCAACCCGTGACGGCGGGCACCAGCCTGCAAGTGACGCCGCGGGTGGTCGGTGAAGGGGCGCAGCGCAGCATCCAACTGGTTATCGATATCGAAGACGGTCAGGTTGAGACGGGGCGTGAGGGGGAAGCCTCTGGCGTGAAGCGAGGAACTGTCAGTACGCAGGCGCTGATTGGTGAAAACAGAGCGCTGGTATTGGGTGGTTTTCACGTTGAGGAAAGTGGCGATCGCGATCGCCGCATTCCGATCCTTGGAGATATCCCGCTGCTGGGGAAACTGTTTACCTCGACGCGCCATGAAGTCTCTCGCCGTGAACGCCTGTTCATTCTTACGCCGCATCTTGTCGGCGATCAAACCGATCCTACTCGCTATGTATCCTCCGCCAATCGCCAGCAACTGAACGGTGCCATGAACCGCGTGGCGCAGCGCAACGGCAAAACGGATCTCTATAGCCTGATTGAAGGCGCGTTTCGCGACCTTGCCAGCCGCCAGCTTCCCGCAGGATTTCAGGCTGAGGACAAAGGTACGCGATTGGGCGACGTGTGCCGCTCGCAGTCGGGTCTGATCTATGACAGTTCTCGCTATCAATGGTATGGCAACGGGCAGGTACGCCTGAGTGTCGGGGTGGTGCGTAATGGTGGAACGCAGCCACAGCGTTTTGATGAAGCCGCCTGCGCCAGTAGCCGCACGCTAGCGGTGGCCGTATGGCCGAAAACAACACTGGCACCGGGGGAGTCCAGCGAAGTGTTTCTGGCTTTGCAGCCCGCGTTAACGCCTCAGCCTGCCCGACGCAACGTACTGATATCAAAATGATAACCTCATCCGCTACAGGAGATGCTTATGAACCAGAAAACGCTGTCAGTGTTGCTCATTGCATTCTTATTGAGTGCCTGCAACGCGCCGCGGCAGGCGACTCACTGCGCGTCTGTCACCTGCCGTCCGCAGCCGGAAACGCGCCAGCTCATTATCTGGTGGCAGCCTGACTTACGCAGCGGCCCGACGGATTACAGCAGGGTAAGCGTGGATGAATAAACCTGCGGAAGTATTCGACAATCAGCATGACTTTCTCATGGCGCTGGACACCGTGCCGACGGTCTGTTGGCGAATCCAGCCGGGTGTCACGCTGTGGTCTACGACGGTGTCGGCGCGGCAGGCGGCGATCGTCTTGACGCTGGCTCCTGCACGACATTATCCCGGCATGCTGCGACAAATATTACAACGCCGCTTTCTGGAGGCCGACGCGTTGTCGGCATGCGGTTTGAGTCTGGATGACCAACAAAATCTGCGGTTACACCACATTCTATCTCCCTCTGCCGAGCCCGCCAGGGCGGTAGAGGCACTGTGGCGTTTAGCGGGGCTTCCGCCGCGCTGAACCCTGAATAAATCACGTGTTTCCGTGCCTGTAATGGGAACCACGCTAGCCAAAAAATCACTTAATGGGGGAGTGTCACAATCACGCGGGCTGACCGCAAATCTATTGGCGCTTTCATACTCCATTTATTTATTGAGGAAACATTATGCTTAATTCTCTTGGTGGCGGGACGTCGTTGCAAATCACAATCAAAGCGGGCGGTAACGGCGGTTTATTTCAATCTCAGTCTTCACAGAATGGCGGCTCGTCGTCTCAGTCAGCGTTTGGTGGCCAGCGTAGCAACATCGCAGAAAAGCTGTCCGATATCATGACAACCATGATGTTCATGGGCAGCATGATGGGGGGGGGCCTGGGTGGCGGTCTGGGCGGTGGGCTCGGTGGTTTAGGCAGTAGCCTAGGCGGACTCGGTGGCGGTTTACTAGGCGGTGGCTTGGGTGGCGGTCTCGGCAGTAGCCTTGGCAGTGGACTGGGAAGCGCACTCGGCGGTGGCTTGGGCGGGGCGCTGGGTGCCGGTATGAATGCCATGAATCCATCGGCCATGATGGGCAGCCTGTTGTTTAGCGCACTGGAAGATCTGCTGGGCGGCGGGATGTCACAGCAGCAGGGTGGGCTTTTCGGCAACAAACAGCCGGCATCACCGGAGATCTCGGCGTATACGCAGGGCGTTAATGATGCTTTGTCCGCCATTTTGGGTAACGGCTTAAGTCAGGCGAAAGGGCAAACTTCACCGCTGCAACTGGGTAACAACGGTTTGCAAGGCTTGAGTGGTGCAGGCGCGTTCAATCAACTGGGTAGCACGCTGGGGATGAGCGTGGGACAAAAAGCGGGTTTGCAGGAGTTGAACAACATCAGCACGCACAATGACAGTCCGACGCGTTATTTCGTGGATAAAGAAGACCGAGGAATGGCAAAAGAAATCGGTCAGTTTATGGACCAGTATCCTGAAGTCTTCGGCAAACCCGAGTATCAGAAAGATAACTGGCAGACGGCGAAACAAGATGACAAATCCTGGGCTAAGGCGTTGAGCAAGCCAGATGACGACGGCATGACCAAAGGCAGCATGGATAAATTCATGAAGGCGGTCGGTATGATCAAAAGCGCAGTAGCCGGTGATACCGGGAACACTAACCTGAGTGCGCGCGGTAATGGCGGCTCGTCTTTAGGTATTGACGCGGCGATGATCGGCGATCGGATTGTCAATATGGGGCTGCAAAAGCTCTCCAGCTAAAACCGTGGGGATTCAAATCCATCATGCCGGTCACGTAATGTGTCCGGCATTTTTTTGACTTTCTGCAACAATGTCGCCGCTAAATGCCGTTATTCATCTTCTGCATTTTTCCGATCCCTGTACCAAGAATCAATGTCTGGATATTCTGCGTAATACATGTCACGCAGTTGTCGCTTGCATTCGTCAATCGCTTTTTGCGAAGACAAAATAAGGACATCTGGCTGGTTAGGGGAAGAGATATGCACAGCATGATGCTCGTTGGGAACAGGGATACTTTTATATCCGTATGCGCCTACTGAACCAGAAAGTAAGTTATGTAGAGCGTAAATATACTCGACATCATCATTCTCATTATTGAGCCATTCACTAATATTGTTGGTCAGTTTTTTCAACGCTATTTTCTCCATGAAATGACGACAGATAAAGCTTTCTTACGCCAGAATAGTAACTGGCGACGTGGTTCCTCATGCCTCCTGCTTGTTTGACGGCGTTCTGTTGAGAAACGAAAGGATACCTGAAGAATTGTTCATCGCTGTGTGCAGCGTAAATATCGCTATTATCCTGCGCGATGCAAAAGACTATAACCTTTGATTTATCGTGCTGCATTACGCTTGCGGCAAATATCACGATAAAAAAAGCCAGCACAGGTTTCCCCGGCTGGCTTTTTCCCCAGTATTGTATGGCGCAAGTATTACATTTGACGTACTGCGATAAAGCGATCGGCGATCAGACGGGCGATCCAAAATGAGGTCTGTGCCACGTCGCTATGTAACCCATTCTGCGTATGGATATCAGCCTGATGCAGGAAATCCTGCTCCAGCGAATCCACAAAGGCATCGAACTCGAACTCACCCTGCCGCCGCGTTCCTGATTGGTTAAGTACGGTATTCAACTGTGTTTTCACCAGATGAATAGCCTGGGTGAACGCTTCACGTTGAACAGGTGTGATGTATCCGCCTTGTCTGGCGATATCGGCCCAGCGGGTTGGCGTGGGCGACGTCATCGTGTTTGGCATCTTAATTCACCTGTAAGTTGGCGGAGTCAGGTACTTTGTAGTGATTATTGACGTTCGTCAGGTTGATATTGCTACCTTTGACGTTCAACCCTTCACTGTCGCTCTTCACAAACGAGAATTTGCCGTTTTCAGCGTCAATGTTACTCAGATTCAGATTCCAGTTACCCTGTTGTCCGCCGTTAGTGCGCACGAACGTACCGAAATCCTTCGCTTTGAAATTATCGATGGTCAGGTTGGCATCCGCGTTCAACTGGAAAATTTTATCGGCAGCGCCCTGAGCACTGCTGTTGGTGATTTCCACATTGGCAGGCTTGCCGTTGTTTGATTTCACCGTCAGCGCATCTTCACCGACGTTGGTCCAGTGCACGTTATCAATTTTGGCATCACCACGGACGTGTACACCGTCCGCCGCATTATCACCCAACACCACGTTTTTCAGCGTTGCACCTTGAGCCAGCTCAAACAGCGGTTTTTGGCCTTCAGCCTGGCCGCCGTCACCTAACTTGCTACCTGCGGTAAAGGTTTTGCCACCGCCGTCAAAAACCTCACCGGGGCCGACTTTGATGGTGTCATTTACCACCGTGGCATCACCGCTGGCGGTTGGGAAAGATACCGGGCCAGCACCGGCTGTTGACGCTGTGGCCGAGCCGCCATCAACGCCAGTTGGTGCAGCCGTTAATGGGGCGGGCGCTGCACCGCCGTTACCGCCGACTGATGAAGATGGTGCAGCCGGTGAACCACCGCCAGACAATGCGGCAGGTGAACCACCGCCGCCACCAGATGATGCCTGCGGTGCGCCCGTTGACGGCGATCCGCCACCTTGTGATTGTCCGCTACCCTGTGGTTGACCAAATTGACCTTTCTGTGAATCCATCAAATTACCGATCAATTCCAGCAGTGCTTTTAACAGCTCGTTGCCGCTCAGTTGTCCACCGCCGTCTTCCGTGGGATTGATCGCATTATCTAATGCGCTGCCCGCTGAATCCTGTAATAGGGAGCGGCTCAGATCTTCTGGGTTTTGTGCGCCGCCGGCACCGCCAGTACCGGACAAACCTGCGAGCGGCGAGGCACCGTTGTTACCGCCAGTTGCTCCCGGTGTACCGGAAGAAAGCGGATTCCCCGCTTCTTGACCATTTTTGCCAGGGATCAGCGCTTCCAGCAATTTCATCAGCATATCGGTAGGGCTACCGTTTTGCCCTAATGCCGAACTACCGCCATTACCGGCACCAGATGGATTCATCGGGCTGCCATGGGTTGATGACGGCGTATTGCCTTGGGTATTGGGCAAGAGAGCGCTAAGTAACGTCCCCAACGCCTCCATCAATTGGCTATTTTGCTGCGTGGAACGTGGTGATATTCCCCCATTACTGCCTGAAAGCGGGGAATTCAGACCTGTCGATGACAGACCTGCACCGGGTTGTATGCTGAGCGTAATCGTCATATCAGCCATAACATCTCCTTGAAAGTGAATAGTGATGGGTTATTAACAGGCTTACGTCTGTTGCGTATTAAGTGAGGGGCGGTGTGATGTGGTTCCCGATTGGGGGGAGAGAAAGATGACGGGAACCGAAAGGGGAATACGACCACTTAACTGGCACGTTCACTTCATCACTCTTGGAACTTGTTATGCAGAAAATCCAGCATGTTCAGCCCAGTCTGTCCATTTCGGAAATTGCACCTGCCGCGCTAGCTAAAACATCGTTATCGCAGGGCAGTAGCACCAGTGCGAGCCAGAAGGGAGCGCAATCCCTGATTCAGCAAGGTTTGCATGATAAAAACAAACCGCCTGAATTGGAGCAGGGAAGCCGCAGTCAGGTGAAGAATCAGGGGGCACGCTCAACGACGTTGCGCGAGCTATTTTCGTCGGAAGGCATGAGTCAGAACGCACCGCGCACGCAGCGTGATTCGCTGGCGTCGGGCGGGCCTATCCAGAGCTTGCCGCGTTTTGCTTCCACCGCAGATGCCGATAGCAAAATAAACGGCAGCGGCAGCCAGACGCTCGCGGCTAAATCCGATATCACGCTGGACAGCCACGGTAAGCTTCAGTTTGGCAAAGGTTTACCGGAAGCGTTGACGACGCTGTTGCAACAGACCATAGGGAAAAACAGCCAACCGTTCGTTGCCCATCATGAAAATCAAGATGCGCGATCAGGCGAACAACAGCATGCGTTAGCCGACAAATCAGGGCGGCTATTCGTTATTCAAAGCGATGAAAATCAGCATATTGCACTCCACAGCAGCGGCCGCAGCGCGATGCCAGCGGGCAAGTTGAGCGCGAGTAACGTACAGCTGGACTCCACGCCGGAACGTATTTCTCTGAAAGCAACCTCGGGCGAATCTACGAGTGTGCCGCTATCTGGGCGGATGAACCACGAGCTATTGACGGGCATCCACCGGCAACCCGACTCGGCTTCAGGCGCGGGCGAGCCATTGCGCCTGCATGACGGCAAGCTGTTTTCGTTAAATACCGAATTTGGCGTCTGGCAGCAAAACAGCGACGTTCCCCATAGCCAATTATCGCGGCAGGGGGATGGCCAACTGTATGCGGTCAACGATGATCACATATTGAGTAACTTGTCGTCGGGGATAGCGTCATCAGCGTTCAGCGATAAAATCACGGCGTTCTCCGCTAACCAGAACGGGCAATCGGCCGTGCTGACCGAGCAGGATCATCTGACACAATTACACCTGATGAGTGCGCTGGATGCCGCGCCGCAGCCGGTGGATCTTAAACTGGAAAATGGTGAACCGGTGTATGCGAAAGCGGTGGGATTAACCGCTGAACATCTGCTGGTTGCCGATAATGATGGCAAGCTTTATCACGCACCGTTGCCTGAGGCGGGAGAACCGCACGCCACCTTAACGCCAGTCAGCACATCTGGACTCAATGCGGCGTTGGGGACTGACCACCTGATTACCGGATTTGCCCACGATGAACATGGGCAGATGCAGGCACTCGCCACCGATCGTCAGGGACAAAAACATGTCGCGCCTCTGGGGCAACATGGGCTGTCACCAATGCCGGGGTGGAACCTGAGCGACAGTCTGGTGGTGGATAATAAACTGGGTCTGACCACAGAGGCACCCGCCGCAAAAGACACCGTAGATCTGGGTCGACTGGGGCAAATCGGGCTACAGGACGGCAAAGTCCATTTTTACAACGGCAATACTAAAAACTGGGAAGCATCCAGCGTTGAAGCCAGCCAATTAAAGCGCGGGCTGGACAATCAGGCTTACACGCTAAAAGACGGCGAAATCACGCCACTGTCCATCAATCAGAAATCAGCGTCGTTTACGCACGGTGACAACACCGTTTTTGCGCTGTCGCAGGTGCGTATGACGCCGTCTGCGGGCACCGCGCTCCCTGGGATCGCCAAGGACGACGGCGTATCGGCGATGGCCGTGGTCAACCGCAATAAATTTATTGTCGTCGATAAACAGGGCGATCTGCATTTTCACCAGATCAAGCCGGGAACGGATCAGTCCGCCGCGCCGCCGCTGGCGCTGCCTAAAAATGGGTTGTCCGGTGAGATACAGGACATCACGCTGGATCACCAGCAGACGTTATTCGCGCTGAACAAAGCGGGACAGCTCTTTCAGCTACCGAAAGACGACTGGCAGAATGCTGCGAACCATGATGAAGCACAATGGCAGCCGGTCAAGACGCCAGCAGAGGGCAAAGTCAATTCGCTGGGTACGGATGCGCAGCATCATTTGCAGGTTGCGCATGACGATCATGAACTCCACACCCAACACGGGAGCGCATGGAAAACGACGGTGCCGAAGGGGGAAGCGCCATTACCCTCGGAAGCACGTGCGGCAGAAACAGTGTTTGGCCGACTCGATGTGGCGACAAAAGGGACGAAAATACCGCTGACCGGTGTGTCGGTTAAAGCCGATGTTCAGGTTTTCGGTAAAACGGGTGAAGAGTCACAGCAGGTGAAAAGCAAACTGTCCGATTTGCTCAGAGCCCATGTTGTCTCGTTCTCCATGGAAGTACCACGACCGCTAAAAACCTTTGCCGACCATGTGCAGCACCACATCAGCGGCCGAGAAGGTCTGAAACCCGTTTACGACATGCAGACCGAATTACTGAAAAAGCTGGATGCCACGACGAGCCAGCCGCAGGGCGCGGCGCTGGATCTGGCGACTAAGCTCGACAATCTGGATCTGGGGGAACAAGGGAAGCCGTTGGTAAGCCTGTTAAAACAGTTCCAGACCGAACTGGAAAACAGCTCGGCCAAAGCAGCTCTGCTTATTGGCAGGCAGCAGGGCATGGTGAGCGATAACGGTGTGATGAACACAGAAGGTAAGCCTACCAGCGTGCACGGCAGAGAAAAAGATCTGGCTCCGGTGCTGCTGGCAGCGATGGAGAGCCACCCATCATCGAAAACGAGTACCGCCGGTACGCTGATAAAAGCCTTTGTAGACAGTAAAACGCCGATAGCGCAAAAGCCAAATAGCGAGTCGTTTGGGCAACAGCGAGATACCAGCGACGTCCTGTCGTTGGCAAAAACGCGGCTGGTGCTGGATACCCTGGTGCTGGGCGATTTGCACAAGCTGGCCGACCGCGCTGGGGCGCTATCAGGCACCTCGCCGAATGAGGCGGCGTTGGCCTCGATGATGAAAGCGCTTAATGCGCTACGGCAGGGGGATTATGGCGACAATCCGGTGAAGAAAATGACGGATATGGGGTTCACCAATCACAAATCGCTGGAGGCGGATTACGATTCGGTTAAAACCTTTATGAAGGCGTTCAGGAAAGAGGAGAATGCCGTCAGCATAACCTCGAAAACCGTGATGCAGGCGGCCATGATCGATAAAATGAAGGCGACCGTTTTGTCGTTGGACAGTAACGAAAGCATCGCCTTTAACCGGACCTATGGCGGCGGCGCATCTATGTCGTTTGTGGTCAGCGGCACGCCCCTTCCTTTCCCTCCGGTGCCAGGTGGCGGTGTCAGCGGCGAAAGGAATTACAACCTGAGTTTTTCCCGTGGCGAAAACGGCATTAATGTCGCCTTCGAGCGTTCGGGCGGGATTACCGGGAAAGTGAGCTATTCCGGTGGATATGACGTCAGCGAGTATCTGACAGGAAAAACCTCGGCGCAGATGACGCAAAACATTAACAGCAAACACAGCTTTGCACCGGATGTCCGTGCGTCATTCGGCATATCCGCCAGCCTGCAAATGGCGCAGCAAAACGCCCTGAATTTTACCCTCAGTGAAGAAGAACTGCCCGGTTTTATTGACGGACTGTCGAGCGGCACGATCAATCCGCTTGCTCTGCTGGATAAAGGCGAGCAGCACAGCGTGAAGGCAGGAAAAACGGTTAGCTTCAATCTGGATAGCAATGCGGCACTGGAACTGCGCGGTGGGATAAACCTGACAGAAAAAGGCGCGGCCCCCACTAGCGCTACATTACGTGGCTCTGTCGGGCTGACGGCGAGTGCCAATGTGTTGTCTGGCACCAGCTCGTCCAGCGTCGCGCAAGGAGAGAAATCCACCACCTACACCGAATCCGACAACCGCTTGCGCTTCATGAATCAGGCGGCGATGGGGGCTAACGCAACGATCAGTGCCGGAGCAGCCAGAACCACGCCGGATGGCTCCGTCCCGTTCTTCACCTCAGCCAGCGTCGGGGTGAACGTAGCGGCGGACTCGCGCACTAACCAATCGATTAGTCTGGATATGAAGAAAGCCGAACCGTTGGAGAAAAAGGATATGGATGCGTTGACCAAGACGCTGAACGCCGCATTCAACGATCCTGCCAGCCAGTTGTTGATTGACGGTGTGAAAAAAATCGCGGAGCCAGACGATCAGTTGGCCATATTGAATGAACACTTCGCCGATAAAACAGCCAAAAACGACGATCAGCATCAGGGGCTACTGAGTTTGCAAAAATTGAACGTGCGGCAGGATGTCGCCCAGCGTGATGGTGCAACGCTGGATAGCGTTAAGCACACCACGTCCTACACCAATCTCAGCAAACTGACGGAGAACGGACTGTTTCAGGTGATCGGTAACCATTTGTTCTCTTCGCTCCCTCCCAGTAATGCCGACCGTATTAATCAACTGATTGCGGACAACCCGGCATTGAAGGATATCGTGAATCGCTTGCAGGACAACGATCGTGCTTCGGTAACGGTCACATTGGAGCTGAAAGACGATGTGCGGGAAAAGATAGAAAAGGGCATCCAGAACAAGACGCACGGTAAGGATGATGTCATTGCGCTGTTTAAGGACGGCAATAATTTACGCCTCGCCAGTATCGATGTCTCGCAGACGGTGAAGAAGAGTGAAGGGTTCAATACTCCCGCGGTCATTATCAACGCCTCAAGCAGTGCGGGCGTCAGCATGAATAAACTGCTGGGCAGTGTGAGCTTCAGCTATGGGCAAGATCAAACCGTACCGCAAAGCTACAAGCTGAGCGGCGAGATTGCAAAAGCTAATCCCGCTACCGCTAATGCCTTGCAGCAGTTACAGCAAGAAGGGCTGCAACTGAAAAGCTAATCGTGATGAAGGAGAACAACATGACACCAACACAGCAGCATATTACCCGCTTATTACGCCATTATGGTGCACTCAGCCGGACTCAACTGGGTTTGCAGGACGGTATCTGCGCACTGCGCGAACCCGACGGGCAGGAGGCGATGGTTTTGGAAGTGCCCGCCAGCAGCAGTGTATTGTTATTGCACAGTGACGTGATGCAGCTTCAGAAGGACGTGGGTACATCGGTGTACCAACTTATGCTGATGCTCAATTTTGAGATGGCGGCGATGAAGGGATGCTGGCTGGCGCTGGATGAAAATTCGACGCTGCGTTTGTGCACTCAGCACACCGCCGCGTCGCTGGACGAGCCGAGCTTTACCGCGCTGCTACCCGCGTTTATCAGCCAGGTAAAAGAAACCCGGCTGCTGATTCGCGGACTATTACCACGGCTCATGGCGGCTTAAGGCTGCTGATCTACAGCAATAAAGGCCAGCATCGTTTCGCTGCCGTCCAGAATGTCGGATTGGATGGCCTGTCGGGCGGCGCTGGCATCGCGCTGCTGTAGCGCAGTAAAAACGTCCTCGTGATGTTCGATCGCCATCTGCACAGAAAAATGCGCATAGGCTTGCGCAATCAGCGGGCCGGTGCGCATCCATAAACTGCCAATAAACTGCGTCAACAACGGCATTCGTGCTGCCTGTGCCAGAAACAGATGAAATTCGCTATTCAACCGTAATGCTTCGCGTAAGTTTTTCTCTTCAATCGCCAGACGATTCTGGCGAATATTCTCTTCAATCTGCTTGAGCATCTTCGGGGTAATGTGCGTGGCAGCTAGCTCGGCTCCCGTACCTTCCAGTGCCAACCGTAGCGTGCGGATCTCTTTAAATTGATCGTCGGTCAATTGGGGAACGCGGATATCACGTGGTGTTTTGAGCACCAATGCCTGCTCTTTCGCTAATTGTAGGATCGCATCTCGCACCGGGGTTACGCTGGTGCCAACCTGAGCGGCAAGCTCACGTATTCTTAGGCGATCGTCCGGTTTGAGCTGACCGGTAATTAACGCCTCGCGCAGCATGGTGTAAACGCTGGAACCCAGATAGCTGTGATTGATCTGTCCGATTGGATAATTCACTGTTCCCCCAGAAAGAAGTGCTGCGTAATGAGATGAGATAGCGATATGGGTTGATACCGCAACTGTCCGCGGTGATGAAGCGCTAATATACAATATGATGCATCAACGAGGCTATGGTAACCAACAGCGGTTATATCAGCCTCAGTAAAGACAAGATGCACAGCAATTATGATAGTGTGCAACAGCAGACGGGGTTCTTTGCCGGTAAAGACGGATTTGGTATAAAAACGGGTGAGCACACTCAGCTTGACGCTGCCGTGATTGGTTCCACCGCCAGCGCCGAGAAAAACCGGCTGGAAACGGGGACGCTCGGCTGGGACGGGCTTAACAATAAAGCCGAATTCAAGGTGGAGCACTGCGGCGGTGAGTGAGGGTAGCCTGCTGTTGCGTGATACGGCGAAGCAGGTGCAGGATATCACCACGCTGAGCCGTGATGTTGAGCAGGCGAACAATGCGCTCAGCTCGATCTTTAACAAAGAGAAAGAGCAGAAACGTCTGAAACAGGCGCAACTGATTGGTGAAATCGGCGGGGCGCTAGGTGTCTCCAGCGGTGAACTGGCCGCGCGCGCCATTATGGCCGAATAATACCCCGGCATAATTAGGTGGCAATAATTTCAGGGGCAGATCATAGTTTGATCTTACCCTGAAAATGATAGGTAATGATGGCATCACCCAGAGGTATCTTAACTTGCTTCAGAAAATGTAAATTAACAATAAGGCACACGAAATATGACAACATTTAGAGAGTTATTATTGATTAGCAATAGCAATTATGAGCCAAATAAACGTTCATCTTTAGATGAATGGTTTAGTGGTATTCTGGATATTTCTCTTGATGAGTTAGATGTTAGTGATGTTGCTCGAGCAATAAGGCAAGATCTGTTTTTAGCCGCTGTGCTACCAAAAGCCGAAATTATTTTAAAGAAGAACCCTCTGGCTGGAGATGATTATGATGGACAATTAATATCGTCTATAGCGTCGTTAAATAGTGAAAAGATAAAAGTTGCATTACCTTGTTTTCGGAGAGTGAGTTCTTTATTAAATCAATTAGATAAAAATAACCTTGATGCTCAGTTGGTTATGGATATAGAAAAAATAGAGAAACTATCCATATCTTAAATAAGGTAATCTCGGCTCCAACAAGATTAGATAAAATTATTGTTATTGATCAGCCCGGAAGCCAATAAAAATAAAGTAAGGTGCGTAAATGTCAATTGACATAATATGTTACTCATCAATAAATATTGATGCGCTGAAAGAACGATTAGATATGGTGAAGAAGAATACTGGCCATCTCTTTGATGGTTCATACCTTATGTTTGAACCGCATGTCATTTTAAGCCGCCAACAACTTGAACTGATTGATGATCGTATCGAAAAGTACAACCAAGAATCTAAATTATTAACTGCTGAGTCGTTTGGCTTAAAAGAACCAAAGTCCTATTTTTTAGTTGCGGTCAATGACAAATCTTTCCCCGAGTTGAATACTTCTGAAATAGCCGATGTATTCAGGCGAGAGTTAGGGGGAAATAATGTTGTTGTACTTCTAAATGGCGAGGATTTAATCTAATATTTTATGATAAATTCTGACTATTAACAGGTCTGGCTTGTTTTATCAGTTATTCTGTCACAATCCAGATCAACCGTGGACCCTGAAGGATCAGGTGCTGTCCTTTGAATTTAGTGTTACTGTGTGACAGATTTTCATACAACTCAAATTTTCCGTTGAGTGAATTGAATAAACATAATGGTGGTAAATAAAATGAATGATATGGATAAATACTACACAATGAAACCATTTTCATACCCGAAAAAAGCCCCATTGACAGATGACGAGTTCTCAACCGATGATTGGTGGGTAGTAAGGAAAATAAATGAAGAACAGTATATTTTTTCCTGTTTTTCCGGCGGTAATGGTACTGAAGAACAAAAAGTGGAAATTACAGAGGATGAGTATAACCAGTTGGTTAGTTTTAATTTAACCGCAAGTGATATTTGTGTGAAATATAAAATTGGCTAGTGGGGTGCTGTAAAAAAATTGTTTCAGTTACGTGATGCTCTGAATTAGAATTACATGAACCAGAGTAGCTGACGTTTACAAGAAGTTGCGAAAACGGGGGGGTAATATGATAACTGAAAATGAAATTTTATATTTCATCTCGCTTCAAGATAAATTAATGAAGGCTTTCTTTATTGCGTATCCAGACATAAAAGATTTCGAGTTGTTGTTGGATTTCCCTAAGACAGGATGTGTTTTGGTTAATGGTGACAAATGGCGTTTTGTTAAGCATGGGAAAGGCATTAAATTTTTAATAGAAGACGCTCACTCGGTAAGGACGGTCGATGTTAATAGTGATATAAAAAATCCTAAGTTAATTGATATGTGGCGTTTGCCTCAATACTTTCCATTGTGTAATGATTACGAAATAAAAGAGTTATTAGATGAAATGGTTACGTCTGGAATTTTAAAAAAGAAATCAGGAAATAAATATGAGTTACAATCGTACTAAAGCGCGTACCATCGTTTGATGTAGAATATATTGTGAAAACCAGACGGATTAAGGATGAAAGCGATATGAATAGGGGGTTGGTTCAGCAGGCATTTAATGCTTTTTTTGATCGAACGGCCTGTGCCACGGTAGCTGACATTGCCCTGTTCCAGCGTTATTTATCTGAGCTTCGAGCGTATATTGCCGAGCTTGAGCAAACTTATGACCCTGTCGATCAATGGTCGATAGGGGAATTGAAAAAAACGGCGGAATTCTTATTGCATAACCAGCAGTGGATTGCAGGAGCAGAGCAAATGCAAGATCCGTTGCAGCAAGCTTTTGAGATTATTGCGCAGCATCGGCGGTTTTTAGATGACCACGGTCTGCTACCCGACTATCTTGATGTTATGCCTGAAAATGTATTCTTCAGCTATAAATGACTATCGTTAAAAATAAAAAACTCTTATTTTAATTTTTAGTTTATACGTGGTATAAGATCTATAATGTTCACTTAAAATAAATGAAATGGATTCATGATGAAAATTTGCATCGCTCAAATGGAATCAATTCTTGGCAATGTTGATGAAAATATAAAAAAGCATCAGGATATGGTTATTACGGCGGCGAAGAATTTTGTTGATATCATTTTATTTCCTGAACTCTCATTAAGCGGCTATGTCCCCTCATTAGCTGAATCATTAGCATTGCCCTCTGATGACGTTAATATTTATACCTTTCAATCTATGAGCGATGAATATAGGATTTTTATTGCAGCAGGTTATCCCGTCAGATTTAACGATGGAATAAAAATAACGATGGTTATTTTTCAGCCGGAAAAAGAAACGTTATTTTATTCAAAGCAGTTACTTCATCCTGATGAAATGTCTTTTTTTAAACAAGGCAAGCAACAGACAACGGTGCGCGTTGAAGAGGAATTAGTGGTGCCGGCGATATGTTATGAGTCTTTGCAGCCTGATCATGCACTTGAGGCTGCAAATCTGGCAGCCGATCTGTATGTCGCGAGCGTGGCAAAGTCATCGACTGGCGTCATACAGGCTTATGAACATTATCCTACCATCGCCAGTCAGCATAAGATGTTTTTCCTGATGGCGAATGCGGTGGGCCACGCCGATAATTTTATCTGTGCAGGGCAGTCGGCGATTTGGGATCGTGAGGGCAAACTTCTTATACAGGCTAACGCGACACAAGAAGCTTTGCTTATTCTGGATACTGAAACAGATAAGGTAACAATAATCGAGTGACAATTATTTTCAGCCTTTTATTTCAATGTCTAAATAGATAAATTATTTCAATCCTAATATTATTACAGGAATATAATTTTTAATTTACATAATTAAATATAAAATCATTATAAAAGATAAATAATTTCATTCCATTTTCTCTGGCTTCCTATCTTTATACTCTAAATAATTCGATTTTCAGGAATGCCGAGTAGTGCTGCCAACGGACATGTAACTTGAAGTATGACGAGTATATTGGGTTCGCGCTGAATAGAATAATCGTCTATCTTATTCATTCAATAATTTTAACTATACTGTTCACTTTTTATCTCTATGTGTTTTTATTTAATCCTGTAAACTCACGGTCAAATGACACATTATAAGTATGGGTATTTTTCTTTGGATAAGAGGTAATGCCGAAGGCTTATACGCTTCCTATTCCGATTTTATTTTTGGCGATCGACTATCGCCGAACCAATCCTGTGCGTCGTCTAGCCGCGATTCGCTGTTTACACCGTTGCCGCTTCAACGGCTCACCTCTGTCGTTTTTTGGCACGGGTTTTATTCATTAAGTGAAGGAAATCACAATGCAATACACTGGGAAGTACCTGAAGAAAACAGTGCTGATGTTGGCTATGATGGCCGGGCTCAGCGTCGGACAAAGTCAGGCGGCAGTCGAGCTGGAGACGCGTTCGCTGGATCAAATATATAAGAGTGCGTTGAGCGAAGGCGGTACGGTTACTGTCTATGCCGGTGGTGATGTGCAGTCACAGCAAGCGGGTTTCAAACGTGCGTTTGAGACGCGTTTTCCCGGCATTAAGTTGAACGTGATTGTGGATTACAGCAAATACCATGATGCCCGTATCGATAACCAACTGGCGTCCGATGCTTTGGTTCCTGATGTGGTGCAATTGCAAACAGTGCAAAATTATCCACGCTGGAAAAAAGAGGGCGTGTTACTGAACTACAAACCACGGGGCTGGGACAAGATCTACCCGGAATTTCGTGATGCAGATGGTGCCTGGATCGGTGCCTATGTCATCGCGTTCAGCAATCTGGTCAACACGCAGCTTCTGGATGAAAAGTCCTGGCCGCGTGAAGCTAATGACTATCTTCGTCCCAGTCTAAGAGGCAACTTGATTCTGGCCTATCCTAATGACGATGATGCAGTGCTGTTCTGGTATAAGTTGGTCGTGGATAAATACGGCTGGGACTTTGTTAAAAAATTACAGGAACAAGATCCGGTCTATGTACGCGGCACCAACGTGCCCGGTGTTGAAATTGCGACGGGAAAATACAGCGCGACATTTACCAGTTCCGGTGCGCTCGTTCCGGCTGCGGATTCCGTGACCCGCTTTGTTTTGCCGAAGTCCGATCCTTTTGTTTCCTGGGCGCAGCGTGCCGCCATTCTCAAACAGGCTAAACACCCCGAAAGCGCCAAGTTGTATCTAAGCTGGCTGCTCGATCCGCAAACGCAGACTCAGGTTTCGCGGATGTGGTCGGTACGTACTGACGTTGCACCACCCGCGGGTTACAAACCTATCTGGGAATACCGCAATACCCGTCCGCAGGCTTTTGCCGATTTCATGTACGATCGCGGTGCGGTCGAGCGCTTTCGCGCACAGCTGAGCCTGTATATCGGTGAGGTAAAAGGGGAACCCACTCCAGGCTGGCTCGGTCCACGCCCGACAGTGCCTTTGGTTAACTGATAGCATCTGATCGAACCGATTGTTGGAATGATTACGCTAATTAATGCTGCTCACTTAATGTGAGCAGCATTGTCAATGAATCGTTAGGTAGGGCTACAGGAGATGACCAATGGCAATGAACCGCCATTGGCCTATTGAGGCTTAACGCTTACTTCTTATTGTTTGGCTTTAATGTCTCGCCGACATTCAGCAGGAAGATCTCGTTATCGCGCGTAGACACGCGTGTTGAACCATCTTCCATGCGGTAACCGCCTTCGGTGAAGCCTGCACCATTCAGGAATGGAGCAACGGACTGTGGTTGATTACGTACCGTGGCTTCCAGCGCTAACAGAGCGTAAGGCTCGATGGTGTCGACATCGGCATATTGTCTGTTGGGTTCAGCCATGAAAAAGCCGTTTTTATAACGCGTACTGATAATGTTATCGCCTACTTTTTCCGCCAGCGACAGGTAGTCCTTCACTTTGCTCGCCTGATACAGATCCAGCAGCGCGAACAGGGCGTAAGGATCGCTGTTCTTTGTTGCGAGATCAATTTTGACGTCCTTACCCGGTGCTGAACCTAATTCACCAAGTCCTTGTGCGCGAGCGATGCCGCGTGCGACACGCCATAGTTCAGCATCTGGTGAAACGGTGTAGGCACGAGCATACGAGAGCAGGAATGCGTTATCCGCAGGATAAGGCTTGAGCACGGTGCCTTTTTTGCCGTAGTAACCGTCACGTGGCAGGACATAGTTGGAGAGATCTTTGCCGTTAGCGAGCATCGGACGGAAGGTGTTATCGGACTCGTTGTAGGCATATTTAGCAAAGGCTTTGAGGCCGTCGGTTGTCCACGTCAGCAACTCTTTGCCTTCCGCCCCTAAATCTTTACCGAGTTGGAGCTGCATGAGCGCATTTTCAGAATAGATTGTACTGGTGCGTCCTTTCAGCATCATATTGCCTTCCAATGCAGTTGGACCGAACTCTGGGCCAAACTGACGCTGAGCGCGATCGCCGTATTTGGAATGCGTATCGGCGTCGTCGGTGGTTTCGTCGCGTTTCAGCGCCTGCGTAAACTGATACACGCCGAGTCCGGTTGCTTTATCCCGTGGCAGCACATATTGCTGCGCCAGACGTTTTGCCCAGATTAGCGCTCCCTCTTCTTTATTGTATTTATACAGCAAGGAAGCGGAATAGATGAGATCGTTACCGGCATTCAGGAAGCTAAGGCCTTTGGTCGCGAAGAAGGGCGGTTGTTGCTCGAACGGACTTTGCCAGAGTGCACCTATTTTTTGCCCATATTTACCGTGGCGACTGGTTTCCATGATCTTCCAGTCATAAACGTGCGCATTCCAGAAGCCGCGAATAAAGCGCGCGGTCGCCTCTTTATCGACGCTGAACATCAAATCGTAGTAGGGATAGGCATTTTTCAACTCATGCACCATCTCTTTTTCACTGGGGCCTTCCGGTTGCAGCGTTTTTAAATCAACGAAACGGTGGCCGCCCCAAATCAGCAGGCCGCTCTCATCCTGATAATGTTGAAAATGATACTTCACAATCGCTTCGGCACGCTGCTTATAGCTGGGGTTACCGCTTAGATTACTGAGCCCGACCAGCACGCGCATCAGGTTTTGCTGAGCGGAAAAGTTGGACAACACGGCCTGACGACCATCAGGGAAGATCCATTCCATCTGTTTGCCGGTGCGAGGATCGACACCATCAGCAAGCAGTGGCGTGGGTGATTGGCCGTGATAATGGTCACCGGCTTTCGTCAACACGTTGTCAACGTATTGGTTGACGATGGTGAGGCGGTCTGGTGTCGCGGCGCTGGCCTGTAAAGCGACCAGGCCCGCAAGGAGCGATAGCGTAAATCTTTTCATGTTATCTACCTGTAACGAGTGTTAATCCATAGCTATAATAAAGAGGACCTGTTTGGTTAACAGGTCCCCCGAGAAACAAGTGCGTAGCAGTAAGCCGTCTTTAGAAGGTATAGGTGAAGCCGACTTTCCCTTTCCCTTCACGCGATTTCACATCGCGCCCGCTAGCGACATCTTCAACGCCAACGTGTGCCGTCCAGTTTTCATTGATGGTATAAGACACGTCGAAATCCTGCTGATAGTCATGCTTCTTGTTGTTTTGCAGCACGTAATCCGCGTGATAGTAGTAAGCGGTATACGCCAACGTGAAATTATCGAAGCCTTTATAGGCAACACCAGCTTCATAGCGTTGGCGATGGGTGTCATCGTCCGTGCTGGTACGCTTGCTGCGAGTGATTTTTCTAAGGTCATAGCGATATTGCGCATGAAGATCCATTGTATCAGTCACAGCCCAGGTCAGTTTCAAGCCTGGCGTGTAGCGTGCACCTGAAGTTTGACTATCGCCGATATTGCCGACAGTGCCTTCACCGCTGGTGCCGCCGGAGTAGAAGCGCGCTTCCAGGTTGGGCGTCAGCGTTAGTTCTGGCGTTAACTTGTAGGCATAGCCGGTATAAAAAGCATAAGAATTAGAAACGACATCATCGATGGTCAGATCTTTATTCTTATTATAAAAATTCAGCTCAACGCCAACGTAGAGGCCATTATCCATAAAATGTCGCATGCCGATTTCATCACCGTGATAGCGATTCATCGTACCCCAGCTATGTTCATAGCTGAGTTTGGTATCAGAGGCTGACGCGGAAATAGCATAGATTTGGGCAAAGAGAATACCGGCCACAAGGTAGCGTTTTTTCATTATAGGCACCATTAATATTGGTCGTTAATTGTGAAAACTGTGCGCTGATAGACAAAATTCATTCATGAATTTATTTTTTCATCAACGCAGCACGAAATACGGCATGTTTTCTTTATAAAATTCGGTATTTCTTAGAAAACGTAGTTGAAACCAACTTTGATTTTCCCCTGACGGCTTGATGATGTGCTGGATTGGCTAATATCATCATACTCAATGTAAGGAGTTAGCTGTTTGTTTAACTTATATTGAACTTTGAACTGATGCTCATAGTCCGTTTTACCATTGTCATAAACGGCGTATTCTCTTTCTGTGAATTCACCTTTGCTATATTTATACGATTTGGTGGTGTTATCACCGATATAGTAGTTAAAGACATAAGTCAGACTAATATTATCAAACCCGGAATAGGTTACCCCAGCATCCAGACGGTGGCGTCCGGTGTCAGATTTTGATAAATAAGATTCCCCTGCGTGACCATATTTGTCCGATGTGGAAATGGTCGAATAACGCGAGCTGCGAGTGGGCTTTTTATATTCGTAGCGGTAGCGGCCATAAGTGGACCAGTCGCTGTTAATACGGTAACCATATTTTAACCCCGACTGATACATCATGGAGGCATTCCCGATGGAAAACTCGAAGCTAGGTGTTAAAGTTGCAGCCTTGCTTAGCTTGAAGTCTTTACCAATCACCATACCGCCTGAGCCGCCTTGCATATCGTCATAGGCGACGTCATAGTTGCTGTTCCCACCCGCAGATGTACTGAATTTGACTTCGTACGACCAGCCGTTGGTTTTCTTATGAATAAGCTTGACGGAGTCTGAGTGGCGGCGGTCTTCCGTCTTCCAGTTGTGCTCATATTGGAAGGTGGTTTTGCCGTCGGTCTCTGCCTGGGCGAGGAAAGGAGCGAATCCAGCACAAACGAGGAGTAGGTTACGTGTGTATATTTTCATTCTATCTTTCTCTTTTTGAATATACTCGCCATGCTTCAAGTTGCATGTGCGTTGGCTGCGTTACCCGAATCACTTACTTGAGTAAGCCCATCGGGACTTCTTCGCTTGCCGCCTGCCTGAAACTTGAATTATTTAGAGTAAAATAAATAATACTATTGACGAGCGCAGTCTCTATCTTTAAAACCAGACAGTTGATGTCATTTTTTGGGCGTAAAAATAGAATCACCAGGAATGATGATAACGCCATTAATAATGTTATACAGGGTATCCCCCTGGTAAATCAGGTTCTATCAGCTCATCGAATACTCCTTATATAGAGGCTGAGTTATGAATATTTCACACATAGCAACGGCTAATGCTGAAGAGTGAATATCGATAATTCTGACCTTTTACAATTCGTTCTAATTAATCAGCAGACTTGATAATTAGGTTGTATGGCATTATGGTGAAAAGGAAACGCTGTTTCATTTATGTGGATCACACATTTGGTTACTGTTTGAAATTTTTTGTAATCTTTTAATCTGATTATTGTAAGGGAATGGAATAAGTGTATGGAGGACATTGTTGTAAGATTGGGGGATGTATCTCTTGAACGTTAATGATGATAATGATATGTAATTGAACAATGTTTAACCTGTCGCCTGTATTGCTTCTACCACGAACTCGAAATTATTTTATCGACGTGCCGTTGTTAAATGAATAAGTAACCGATAGCCATCAACTATCCCTAAAATTTTAGGGAACCTATCTTATTTTCACGCCACTCATCTCTAGCTATCTCCGTCATGCTGCGGTCAGCACGTTTGCAGGCCTTTCCGTGTGGAATGACGCGGGACATCCGTTTATTAAGTTTGGCGACAGCAGAATGGGGGCGTTAATGATCAACCGTATTGAGAGCAAAAGCAGTTGGGGAAACGCGGCGCCTGCATATGGCGCGGAAGCCAGCAGACAACATGGGCAACATGCAGCATTGCCCGCTGCGCGGTCGGGATCGCGCTCAATCGATTTTGGTGATGTGCCGCCGATTTCCTCTGATTTGAGAGCGATGGCACCTACGCGGGCACTGCCAGCCATGCAGATTGCGGACAGCTCGCTGATTGCGGAACCGAAACCTCTCGTCGATCTTCAGGCGATCGATAGTTCGGCACACAGTAACGCAAAAGCACTGGAAAAGTGGTCGACACTACTGAGCGATCTGCCGGAAAACGAACGCGAGAAGGCGGCAAAGGAATTGAACCGTCCGCTGGCTGCAGCGAAAATGCTACAGGATGGCGGGGTAAACGCGGAAAAAGCACTGATCTATCTGCGTGAGAATTCTGCCATCTATACGGCGATGGATACGGCAAAAGATGGAGGTAGAGCCGACGGACATATTTCGAATCGGGATACCCAATCCTTTATTAATAACATGGAACGGCGCGCTAGCGATGCCAGCCACGCGGTGAAGGAATACAAGGCGAAAAATCCGTCAGCCGATGCGCAGTCGCTGCGGTTAGTGCAATCTTCCGCGCTTTTACTGGCTAATGAACCGTTACTTAATGCCGCCGACCCCAAGAAATCCCATGCGCATTCCCCTCCGCAACAGAACGAACGCACCAGCACGCTGACCGATCTGAACGCGATCATAACCAATAACCCGACGCTGTCACCTCAGCTTAAAGCAGCGGTAAAATTGTGGTCTAACCCTGGATTATTCGGAATTTTGGAGCATGCGGATGTTAAAGGGGAGAAGCTGGCACGCGTCCCGCACGATGGCAAACTGATGATGAAGGACATGACAAGCTGGATTCGGGAGCAGGCGCCGATAAACCGTCAGGAAGCGGCGGAGACGCTGCACAATGCGGCAGCATTAGGGCTGGCAGCGAAAACCGATATCAGTAAGCTGAATGACGCTATTTTTACCCAACCGCCGCAGTATAGCGGGGCGCAAAAATCGGCAACGCTGATCAAACTGCAACAGACGCTGGAACAGGTGGTAGCAGGGCGAGAATATCGGAACACTGACGAAACGGAAAAAGCGCTGAATCAACGTATTGAGGCGTTACAGAAAGACGGAGATGTTATTCAACATTTTGAGCAAGCGGTGCCACGCGAGATTAACACCATTTTACTGTCCGACCCGCTGTTAGCGCAGGCGGCAATGAGCCAACGTTTTTCTACGGCGTCACCGACTGTGCCGCGATCTGTTGGGCTGGATACTTCACTTTCGGCTGTATCTCACGCAGATTCAGGAGTAAAAAGCGATGCGAAGGCGCTAAAAGATGCCGGACGCAGCGTGATGGATTTTGCTAAATCGTCGCTGCATGCGGAGGATTTAACCAAGGCTGCGGGGAGCAAAACGGCCATTGGGCTGGCAGGTAAAGCGGGGGCGGCGATTGCCGGAAAAGTGGTCGGCGCTATTGCAGGTGAAGCTGCGGGGGCCGCCGCTGCTTCCGCCGTTGGCGCAGCCGCAGGCCCAGTAGGTTGGGCAGTGAGCGGGGCGCTCAGCATCGGTATGGGAATTGCTGAGCTAGTGAATTTTTTCAATGCCAAAAACAAACTCAAACACCGGCGGGAAGATTTTGCCAAGACGGTTAATCCCGTGCTGGAGCAGTTCAATATCCCCAAACCGCGCTAAGGTGCCCGCTTAAATCTCGACGGCTTAAATTTCAAAACCTGGAGCGACTTCTTTCACTGGTTTTTTACACGCTTCAGGCTTTGGCTGATTCGCTGGCAGGTTTTTGCAGTCTGGAGCAAAAGGATTCAACGCATCGCGATTCAGATAGAGCACAAACAGGATCAGAATGAGGAGGGGGATCAGTATACGTTTTCTTTTCATGGTTATTTTTCGTGGTTGCGTTACAAAAATGTGTATATGTTAAAAAAACAGGAAAAATTCTAACGTGTTACGTGGCTTTTGTCTTTAGCCTGCTCGGTTTCCACTCTATTGTAGTGATTCGACATAGTGAGATCGGCGAGGTGAAGATGAAAAAGATTCGGTTTGCAGCGATTGGGTTAGCGCATAACCACATTTACGATATGTGTCGACAGTTGATTGATGCAGGCGCTGAACTGGTTGGCGTATTCGAATCCGACCCGGATAATCGAGAAAAATTCACCTCGCTTTTCCCCTCCATTCCTTTTGCATCATCGGCAGAACAGTTGATTAGCGACACATCGATCGATCTCATCGCCTGCGCGGCGATCCCCAGTGATAGAGCCGAACTCGCGTTGCGAGCGCTGGATGCCGGCAAAGATTTTTTCACGGCTAAGCCGCCGCTGACCTCGTTGGAACAGTTGGATGCCGTCCAACGTCAGGTGGCGAAAACGGGTCGCAAGTTTGCTGTGTACTTTAATGAACGCATCAATGTAGATAGCGCGCTGTTTGCGGGTGAACTGGTGCAACAGGGCGAGATTGGGCGGGTGATTCAGACGATGGGGGTTGGCCCACATCGTGAACGCGGCGCGCGGCCTGACTGGTTTTATCAAAAGCATCAGTATGGGGGAATTCTCTGTGATATCGGCATCCACCAGATAGAACAGTTTCTCTATTTTACTGGCAACACCGATGCGCGAGTGGTGACCAGTCAGACGGCGAATTACCACCATCCGCATCATCCCGAATTTGAGGATTTTGGTGATGCCATGCTGTTGGGCGACAATGGAGCGACGGGCTATTTCCGCTGTGACTGGTTTACGCCGGATGGGTTGAGCGTTTGGGGCGACGGCCGTTTGACGATACTGGGAACGGAAGGCTATATCGAAATCAGGAAATATGTCGATCTCACGCGCGGTGAAAGCAACATTGTTTATCTGGTGAATAGCAAGGGTGAGCAGCGTTTTACCCCCGCAGGCCGCGTCAAACGCCACTTTTTCCCGGATTTTTTGCGTGACTGCCGTGAACGCACCGAAAATGCGATGTCGCAGTCGCATATCTTCAAGGCAACAGAGTTGTCGATTCTGGCACAGCAGGCTGCGACGAAGATTGCCTGACGATTGCACGACGACTCCCCGTCAATCCGGCAGACAGGGGGTTATCTGAACCGGAGCCGCTAAATTTTGTGATGCCCAGATCCTGTGTCTGAAGGTGGCTGGGCTACAGCCCATGACAATTTTAAATTTCATACAAAAATACGCGCTGTCCGTAAAACCCGCATTTTCAGCAATATCGGCAATTTTTAACTCTGTCGAAGACAGTAACCGGATGGCATGCTTTATTTTTTTTAATAACATATATTGTTTAAACGTCATGCCAAAGTAACTTTTGAATAGCCGAGAAAAATAGGATTTAGACCAATTGCAGGCAGCAGAAGCCTCTGCCGTTGTGATCTCAGACACCGTGCTGTTTTCCAGGCTGTACAGATATTTTATCAGGCTTGATGCACTAGACGTAACATCGTGGTCACTTTCATTTTCTTCCTGACTTTCAAAAGAAAATACCAGTTCAAGAAATGACGCTAATAATTTCGTCATCAATAGTGATGACCTGTTATAGGTAAACAATTCATTGCACCAGGATAGCAGTGTATCAATACGTTCTGCATTTCTTTCGTCAATATGGAAAACCAGGGGTTTTGATTTTTTTAGTGAGGAAATTGAGGCGTTAGTTTCATTGATGAAATCGTTTTCAAACTGGAATAAATAACGTAAATGATTGGGTTGAGGCGATAAAAACATATCATGAATGACGAGGGCTGGAACGAAGATGAGCGTATTATCTTTGATTTTATACTGGTTGTCGTTAATGGAAAAGAGTCCGTCCGCTCTTCTGAACCACATAATTTCATTCATGAAGTGATAGTGTGGGATAACATCGCAGCCGTTAAATTTTAGAACGTCATCCTCTACCAGAGTATAAAGTTCCCCCGTTAAAACAGGAATGATTTCGTAAATGGGATGTTCGTCACTCATAAGGTTCACTTTCATTATATTTTTATCTTTTTTTTATACATATCTCCCGGATGAAAATCAATAACCTGATTTTGAGGATGAGAGAGTAAGCCTACTCTGAGTCCCCAAAAGGGTTGAGCTCTGTCAAATTGATGTGGGGGAGTTATGTCTGATTCTGCAATAAGTATTAAAGAAAAAATAGGGTATGGATTAGGGGACACGGCCTGTAATTTAGTCTGGCAGACTGTGATGCTGTTTATGGCTTACTTTTATACGGATGTTTTTGGTTTATCGCCTGCCCATATGGGAACCATGTTTCTCGTGGTTCGGGCGATTGATGCAGTCATTGACGTTGGTATTGGTGCTCTGGCGGATAGAACGAGAACGCGGTTTGGGCAGTTCAGGCCTTATATTCTCTGGTTCGCCATTCCGTTTGGCGTGGTTTGCACGCTGACGTTTTATACGCCTGATTTTAGTTACACCGGGAAACTGATTTACGCTTATGCGTCTTACCTGCTGCTGTCCATCGTCTACAGCGCGATTAACGTGCCGTACTGTGCGATGATTAATAACATCAGCAACGACTCCCGCCAGCGGGTTTCTCTCCAGTCATGGCGGTTTTCGCTCAGCGCCATCGGTGGGTTAATCGTCTCTATCTCCGCGTTGCCGTTGGTAAAATACATAGGGAAAGGCAATATTCAGGAAGGCTATTTCTATACCATGATGGTATTTGGCGCACTGAGTATTGTGTTTTTTTACCTCTGTTTCTCAAATACCCATGAGCGATACATCTCCCCGGTAGAGCAAAATTCAGGTTCTGTCTGGCGTGATTTTAAAACGCTGTGCGGGAACCGCGACTGGCGTAGCATGTTCACGTTGAATGTTATCAACCTGATTGCGGTGTTATTCAAAGGCGGTAGTGCGATCTATTATTGTAACTATGTATTGAATCGCCCGGATATCAGCACGTATTTATTAACCACGGCGATCATTTCTGGAACCATCGGTGCATTTATATCACCATACGTTTTTAAAAATATTGATAAGGTGAGAGGATTTAAATATGCGATGTTCCTGGAAGCCATTTTACTGATTGCCATCTACATCATCACTCCCGACATGCTGTGGCTGATATTTGGTACTGTGATACTGGTTAATATCATTCAAGGGGCGGCGACGCCATTGCAATGGGGAATGATATCGGACGTGGTTGACGTATTGGAAAAAGAGAGTGGCAGGAAATTAAGTGGCATTGTATTTTCCACCAACCTATTTGCGATTAAGCTAGGTATCGCGCTGGGCGGTGCATTTATTGGCTGGCTATTGTCCTGGAGTGGTTATATCGGTGGGGCTGACGTTCAGCCGGAAAATGCTGTTAATACCGTCGCGCTTCTGTTTTCTGTTTATCCGGCGATATTGGTTTTTAGTCTGGTGATTATTATGAATCATTATACCTTGAATGATGCCAGACTTGAGGCAATAACGAAAGCCTGAAAGTAAACCTTACCGAAAATGCAAATCCACAAGCAATATTAGCTATGCAGATAATGCTACTTGATGCTATGTGATTTAAGAATAGATTATAACGGAGTGCTTTATGATCAAAAATCCCATTTTTAAAGGATTCAATCCCGATCCGTCTATTTGTCGCCGTAATAATGATTATTACGTTGCTGTTTCTTCTTTTGAATGGTTTCCCGGAATACCGATTTACCATTCTACCGACTTAAAAAACTGGACGTTGCATACTCATGTTTTAAATGATGAAAAGAAAGTCGATTTAACGCGACTGCCTTCAGCAAAGGGAATTTGGGCACCATGCCTCACCTGGTGTGAAGAAGAACAGCTTTTTTACGTCATTTACGGCGTGATGAACTCGATGCATGGCCGATATTTCGATGTAGACAATTATCTGATTACAGCACCGGATATTACGGGTCCCTGGAGCGAGCCCGTCTATTTGCATTCTGGTGGTTATGATGCCTCCATTTTGCATGACGATGACGGGCGGAAATGGATTGTCGCTGTCGATTGGGAAACGCGCGATGGCTACAACGGCGCGATTTCTCTGGTGGAATATTCGCCAGAAACGCAGGCTGTCATCGGCTACCCGAAACGAATTTGGGCGGGAATGACGGGAATTGGCGCGGAAGGCCCGCATCTGACAAAACGGGGCCGTTACTATTATCTGATGTGCGCGGAAGGTGGGACGGGCTACGGGCATTGCGTGACGATGGCGCGAGCGGAACAGGTCTGGGGGCCTTATGAAAGCGATGCGGGTAACCCAATTCTCACGTCGGTGAATCCGGCGCTATTTGAAAAGAATAACGCGGAATATGAGAAGCCTGACTTTTCGATTTTAGGCGTGAAAGACTATCTGCGGCCAGAGTGTTTTAACCCAGAGGTGAAAATACAAAAGGCGGGCCATGGTAGCTATGTCGAAACGCCAGAAGGAGAGGTGTATTTGGTCCATCTCTGCGCGCGGCCTTTTCGGCCAGAGTTATGCTGCCCCTTAGGGCGCGAATCGGCAATACAGAAAATGCGCTGGACGACAGAGGGGTGGATGCGGTTGGAAGGGGATGACAACATGGCGAAAGCCGTCGTCGAACCGAGCGCCTTGCCTGAATCGCCGTCATTCGTAACGCCTGCGCGCGACGACTTTAATGATGATACGCTCGCACTGCATTACTACGCTCCGCGAATTCATCCTAATTCATTTACCGACCTGACAAACCGAGCCAGCCATGTCTGTTTACGCGGGCAAGAATCGCTCAGTTCCACGAATAACGTCAGCTTACTGGCCAGAAAATTAACCTCTGTTTATACGACGGTGAAAACCAAAATGTGCTTTACCCCAGAGGTGTTCCAGCATAGTGCAGGACTGGTGTTGTACTACGACAATATGAACTATCTCTATTTACAAAAGCACTATGACGAAGAAAATCAGTGTGCGGCACTTTCTGTTATTCACATGGAAAATGGTGCGAAGCGGGAAGACTGGCATGCCAGTGCTCGGCTTAATGCCGACGCGGTGTATTTACGGCTGACGATTGAAGGGCGGTCGATTTCCTTCGCCTGGTCGTATGACGATGTACATTATCAATCGGTCGGGAATGTTTACGAAACGATCAAGTTTTCGGATGAATATAGCCAACATGGCGAGTTTACGGGGACGTTTGTTGGGATCGCCTGTGTAGACAGCGTGTTGCATCAGCATACTGCTGCGTTTGATTTCTTCGATTATCAGGCGGATGAAATTCGAGATATTGAATAAATCACGTCAGAGATAAACGCAGCGGTCGCGTATTTTTCGCGAGTTAAGCCATAACAACCGTGCTCCGCAATGGCGCACGGTTGTTCCTTTTCTGTGCACGCCAATGAAGTGAATTCATTTAATTACCTATAAATCAATAGAATAAAAACTGGCATGGTTTTCGCTTTAGTGAATTCAATCTTGTATACCAGATGGGATTCACACTATGCCAAGAATGACGGGACTCACGCTTCAGGAATGGAAACAGCATTACCAACAGCAGGCCGATAGCGTTGGCAAGACGTTAAGTTCACTGCTTGCTAGTCTGTCGGCGGACGATCCCGCGTGGATCGTGCTGGCGACATCTGAACTGCTTGAGGTGCAGATCGCGGCGCTATTACCGCGATATCGTGAAAACCCAGACGCGCTGCCGCTGTTTGGCGTTCCCTTTGCCGTCAAAGACAATATTGATGTTGCAGGCTGGCCGACGAGCGCGGCGTGTCCGGCATTCACCTATTTGGCCGACAAGGATGCGACTGCCGTTGCCAAATTAAAAGCGGCAGGGGCCATTGTCATTGGCAAAACCAATCTCGATCAGTTTGCCACTGGGCTAGTCGGTACGCGCTCACCGTTTGGCGAGGTGCCGAACACCTTCAATGCAGACTATATCAGCGGTGGCTCCAGTTCAGGATCGGCTTCGGTATTAGCTCGTGGACTGGTGGCATTTTCGTTGGGCACCGACACCGCCGGATCGGGACGGGTTCCCGCAGGGTTTAACAATATCGTTGGTCTTAAGCCGACCAAAGGGTGGCTATCGGCAAGCGGTGTCGTACCAGCCTGTCGTTTGAATGACACCATCTCCGTGTTCGCGTTAACGGTCGAAGATGCGTTTACCGTCGCTGAACTGGCTGGCGGATACGATGCAGCAGATGCGTATTCACGCCGTCATCCTGGGAGTGCGCCTGCCGCGCTGCCAACCGCACCGCGCTTTGCTATCCCCAGCGATCCGACCTTTTTTTCCGATGCCACCGCACAGGCAGCATGGCAGCACGCGCTGGCTGAATTAGAAGCGACGGGTGCGACGCTGCATCCTATCGATTTCAGTGTGTTCACGCAGTTAGCAGAACAGCTTTACCAAGGCCCTTGGGTGGCGGAGCGTACGGTGGCTGTGGGTGACCTGCTACGTCAGCCAGAAAACATGGACCCGGTGGTGCTCGGTATTGTGGCGAGCGGCGAGCGTTTCAGTGCAGTGGATACTTTCAAAGCCGAATATCTGCGGGCTGAACTGGCACGCCAAATCCAGCAGAGGCTGACCGCGTTCGATGCGTTAGTTGTGCCGACCTCGCCGACCATCCACACGCGTGAGGCGATGAAGCAGGAGCCGGTGCGCTACAACTCTCAGTTGGGAACCTATACCAACTTTACCAATCTGGCCGACCTCTCGGCGCTGGCGCTGCCTGCTCCTTTCCGTGCTGACGGCTTGCCCGCAGGTATCACGCTGATTGCACCCGCCTGGCATGACCGTGCATTAGCAAGCTTTGGCCTGCGCTGGCAGGCGCATCTTGCGCTTACGCTGGGCGCAACGGGAAAACCGCAGCCTTCCGTTTCCGCTGTCTTGCCGCCTTCCGCATTGCACGTTCGCCTCGCCGTTGTCGGTGCACATCTAACGGGCATGCCTCTGAACCATCAATTAACTAACCGCGATGCGGTACGAATAGAAGAGACGCGCACGGCGGAAAACTATCGTCTTTATGCGCTGGCAAATACGCAACCGGCCAAGCCCGGTTTAGCGAAAAGCACCGATGGCGCGGCGATCGTCGTCGAACTGTGGGACATTCCACTGGCGCGCTTTGGTGAGTTTGTCGCAGAGATTCCAGCGCCGTTGGGGATTGGCACGCTGGCGTTAGCGGATGGCCGACAGGTTAAAGGCTTTATTTGCGAACCAGCCGCGCTGAGCGACGCCGTGGATATCACGGCATTCGGCGGCTGGCGCAACTGGCTTGCCCGTCAGGAGGCGTCTCATGTTTAAAACCGTACTGATCGCTAACCGCGGTGAAATTGCCTGCCGCGCGATACGCACGCTGAAGCGCTTGGGTATTACCAGCGTGGCAATTTATTCCGACGCGGATAAAAACGCGCAGCATGTGAAAGATGCCGATATTGCTGTATCGATTGGTGGGGAAAAGGCCAGCGACAGCTATCTGTGTATCGATAAAGTGCTTGCAGCCGCGCAACAGACGGGGGCTGAGGCGGTCTGGCCGGGCTATGGTTTTCTCTCTGAAAGCCTGCCGTTTGCCGCCGCGTGTGAAAACGCGGGCATTGCGTTTGTCGGGCCAACCGCGCAGCAAATTGGTGAATTTGGCCTGAAGCACCGCGCCCGTGAATTGGCTGCCGCCGCTGGTGTACCGATGACGCCGGGAACACCGCTGCTGGCCTCGCTGGAGGAGGCGCTGACCGCAGCAGAAGAGATCGGCTATCCGGTGATGCTGAAAAGTACAGCCGGTGGCGGGGGGATCGGTCTGACGCGCTGTGCGGATGCCGCTGCGCTGCAAGCCGCATGGGAGAGCGTGCGCCGGTTAGGCGAGCAATTTTTCAGCGATGCTGGCGTCTTTCTCGAACGCTGCATCGATCGCGCGCGTCACGTAGAAGTACAAATTTTTGGCGATGGCAAAGGCCGCGTGGTGGCGCTGGGCGAACGTGATTGTTCATTGCAGCGGCGCAACCAGAAAGTGGTGGAAGAAACGCCCGCACCGCATTTGCCGGACGCTACGCGCGCGGCGCTGTTGGCTTCGGCAGTAAAACTAGGCGAGCTGGTCAACTACCGCAGCGCGGGAACGGTGGAGTTTATCTACGATGCCGAGCGTGATGCGTTCTTTTTCCTCGAAGTGAACACGCGTTTACAGGTTGAACATCCAGTGACCGAGTGCGTCACCGGGCTGGATTTGGTCGAATGCATGCTGCGTGTTGCGGCGGATGAACCGCTGGATTGGGTGCAACTCGCACAGCTCCCGCGTGGCGCGGCGATTGAAGTGCGTATTTATGCGGAAGATCCGCTGAAAAACTTCCAGCCCAGCCCCGGCGTGCTAACCGAAGTCGCGTTTCCCAGCGACGTGCGGGTCGATGGCTGGGTGAGCACGGGTACCGCGGTGTCAGCGTATTACGATCCGATGATCGCCAAACTGATCGTTCATGCAGAAACTCGTGAGCTGGCGCTGGAGAAGATGCAGCAGGCGCTGAATGCTACACGTTTACACGGCATTGCCACCAATCTGGATTATCTGCGTCAAATTATCGCCACCGACGCGTTCCGTAGCGGAACGGTATGGACGCGGATGCTTGATAGCTTTACGCCGTCTGCGTCGGTCATTGAAGTGATCCAACCCGGCACCTGGAGCAGCGTGCAGGATTATCCCGGCCGCCTCGGTTATTGGGATATCGGCGTGCCGCCATCCGGTCCGATGGATGATTTTGCCTTCCGGCTGGCGAACCGCATTGTCGGTAACGATGAGGTTGCGGCAGGGCTGGAATTTACGCTGCAAGGGCCGACGCTGCGTTTCCACAGTACAGCGGTAATTGCGCTGACGGGGGCTGACTGCCCGGCGACGTTGGATGGGGTGGCGGTGCCATACTGGCAGCCCGTTACGGTCACGGCCGGACAAACGCTGACGCTGGGGCGCGCGCAGTCTGGCTGCCGCACTTATCTGGCGGTACGCAACGGCATTGATGTGCCGCAATATCTCGGCAGCCGCTCGACTTTCGCACTCGGAGAATTTGGCGGTCATGCAGGAAGAACGCTGCGCGTGGCGGATATGTTGGCGATCTCTCAACCCGATTTGCCCGCCTGCACCACACCCGCCCCGGTGAGCACACCGCAGGCCGTGGATGCCGCGCTGATCCCGCAGTATGGCAACGACTGGCGCATTGGTGTGCTCTACGGCCCGCATGGCGCACCGGATTTCTTTACCCACGCGGCGATCGACGAATTTTTCGCAGCAGAATGGCAGGTGCACTACAACTCGAACCGACTTGGCGTGCGTCTGGTGGGGCCGAAGCCCAGCTGGACGCGGGCTAACGGCGGTGAGGCCGGGTTACATCCTTCCAACGTTCACGACTGTGAATACGCCATCGGCGCGGTGAATTTTACCGGCGACTTCCCGGTGATCCTCACGCGAGACGGGCCAAGTCTGGGCGGGTTTGTCTGCCCGGTCACCATTGCCAAAGCGGAACTGTGGAAAGTCGGTCAGGTGAAACCGGGTGACCGCATCTGTTTCCATCCTATCAGCGCGGAGGAAGCGCTGGCGCTGGAACAGGCGCAGTCCGATCGTGTTTCTACGCTGGGCATAGCCCATGCGCCTGCCTTTGATGTTCCCTCGTTGGCGACGACAGAACACGGTTCCGCCACAGTGCTGGCGGCAGTGCAGGCTACGGCGACTACGCCAGCCGCCGTTTACCGTCAGGCAGGCGATAACTACATTCTGATCGAATACGGTGAGAACGTGTTGGATCTGGCACTGCGGCTGCGTATTCATCTGCTGATGGCGGCGATCCGCGCTTCTGAGACGGCAGGAATAGAAGAACTGTCACCTGGCGTGCGTTCGCTACAGGTGCGTTATGACAGTCGGATTCTCCGCCAGCGTGCACTGCTGGATGTGTTACTGGATCTGGAAAGCCAGCTTGGCGATGTCAGCCAGATGACCGTGCCGTCGCGCATCGTCCATTTGCCAATGGCGTTTGAAGATAGCGCCACGCTCGGTGCGGTGGAACGTTACCGCGAAACCGTACGCGCCAGCGCGCCCTGGTTGCCGAATAACGTCGATTTTATTCAACGCATTAACGGCTTACCGAGTCGTGATGATGTGCGCGACACCATTTTTGATGCCAGCTACCTGATTTTGGGATTGGGTGATGTTTATCTCGGCGCGCCCTGTGCGGTGCCCGTCGATCCACGCCACCGTTTGCTCAGCTCCAAATACAACCCTGCGCGCACCTTCACCGCCGAAGGCACGGTCGGTATCGGCGGCATGTACATGTGTATCTATGGCATGGATTCGCCGGGCGGCTATCAACTCGTAGGGCGCACGCTGCCGATCTGGAACAAGTTCCTCAAAAATGATCAGTTCATCGCCGATGAACCCTGGCTGCTGCGCTTCTTCGATCAGGTGCGGTTTTATCCGGTTAGCGAGGCCGAACTGACGACGCTGCGTGAGGATTTCCGCGAAGGACGCGCGGCGATCCGCATCGAGGAAACCGAGTTTGATTTTGCTGAACACACACGTTTCCTGGCGGAACAGGCTGAAGACATCACCGCGTTTCGCCAGCGTCAGGCTTCAGCATTTGAAGCCGAAGTGGCGCTGTGGCAGCAGGAGGAGGACAGCTCGCCGTTGGAGAACACACCATCGGCATCCGTAGACAACGACGAAGACGCGTTTCAGGTCAGCGCGGATATGAACGGCAATATCTGGAAAGTGTTGGTGAACGTGGGGGATGTCATCGAAGCCGGACAGCCGCTGATTATCGTCGAAGCCATGAAGATGGAACTGACGATTAGTGCGCCGCAGTCTGGTCGGGTGAAGCGTATTGGCTGCCAGCCGGGTCGACCGGTTAGTCCCGGCGATGCCTTGCTGTGGCTGGAATAACGGATTGGCAGGAATAAACGGCTAAATGGAGAAAACGATGCGAACAGGCATACAGAAAAGCAACAAAGATCGCCCGGAAGCACTGGCAGAGCGGGTATATCAAACGCTGAAAAACGACATTTTCGATTTTCGACTCATGCCGGGCGATCGCTTTAGTGAAAATGAGATTGCCGAGCGGATGTCGGTCAGCCGTACGCCAGTGCGTCAGGCGTTGTTCTGGCTGGAGCGGGAAGGCTATGTCGAAGTCTATTTCCGCAGCGGTTGGCAGGTTCGTCCGTTTGATTTCGCCTATTTCGAGGAACTGTATGACTTCCGCATTGTGCTGGAACGCGAAGCTATTCGGCGACTGTGTGGGATGCCACCAGGTCGTTGCGCGGAGTTACTGGCTGACCTGAAACGCTTCTGGATTGAAGAACCGCGTCTGGATGACGGCAAGATCGTATCCCGTTATGACGAAGCGTTTCACCGGGGGCTGGTTGCGGCGGCGGGCAATAGCGAAATGGCGCGTATTCACGGTGAATTGACGGAGAAAATCCGCATCATTCGCCGCCTCGATTTCACCCGTGAAGATCGCATCGACGCCACCTATAAAGAACATGCCCAGATTTTGCTGGCGATATTGCAACAACACACTGAGGAGGCGCAGCGCATTCTGACCGATCACATTGCGGTCAGTAAGGCCGAAGTCAGGAAAATTACTTTGCACATGCTACAGCAGGCGCGACCTCAATCGGTTCCAACCGCATCTGTTTCACCTGACGCCTCACACGATTCCATTCTCACTCAACATGACTTAAGGGCTAATAAATGAAAAGACGTTCATTGCTAAAAGTTTTTGCGCTTTCCGCGACGGTAGTGGGTATGGGGTTAACCTGGAGCGTGCAGGCGGTGGAGACCATCAAAGTCGGCATTATGCATTCGCTGTCCGGCACGATGGCGATTTCGGAAACGCCACTGAAGGATGTGGCGCTGATGGCCATTGATGAAATCAACGCCAAGGGTGGGGTGCTAGGTAAAAAGCTGGAGCCGGTAGTGGTCGATCCTGCATCAAACTGGCCGCTGTTTGCTGAAAAGGCGCGTCAGTTGCTGACGCAGGATAAAGCGGCGGTGGTGTTCGGCTGCTGGACATCGGTATCGCGTAAATCGGTGCTGCCGGTATTTGAAGAGCTAAACGGTTTGCTGTTCTACCCGGTGCAGTATGAAGGGGAAGAGATGTCGCCGAACGTGTTCTATACCGGTGCAGCCCCCAATCAGCAGGCGATCCCCGCAGTGGAATACCTGATGAGCGAAGACGGTGGGGCGGCGAAGCGTTTCTTCCTGCTGGGTACTGACTATGTGTATCCGCGTACCACCAATAAAATCTTGCGCGCCTTCCTGCATTCCAAAGGCGTGCAGGACAAAGATATCGAGGAAGTCTATACGCCGTTTGGTCACAGCGATTACCAGACCATCGTGTCCAATATCAAGAAATTCTCGACGGGGGGTAAGACGGCGGTAGTTTCTACCATTAACGGCGATTCCAACGTGCCGTTCTATAAAGAACTGGCGAATCAGGGCATCAAAGCGACCGATGTGCCTGTTGTCGCGTTCTCGGTAGGCGAAGAGGAACTGCGCGGTATCGATACCAAACCGCTGGTCGGTCATTTGGCAGCATGGAACTATTTTGAATCGGTAGATAACCCAACCAATGCCGACTTCGTGGAAGCCTACAAAGCCTATGCCAAAGCGAAAAACCTGCCGAATGCGGGGTCGGTGGTGACTAATGACCCGATGGAAGCGACCTATGTGGGCATTCACATGTGGGCGCAGGCGGTAGAGAAAGCGGGCACCACGGACGTGGATAAAGTCCGCGCCGCGATGGCGGGTCAAACCTTTGCCGCACCGGATGGCTTTACGCTGACGATGGACAGCACCAACCACCATTTGCATAAGCCGGTGATGATTGGCGAAATCGAGGAAAACGGTCAGTTCAACGTGGTCTGGCAAACCGATAAACCGGTTCGCGCTCAGCCCTGGAGCCCGTACATCGCCGGTAATGATAAGAAGCCCGATCATCCAATCAAAGCCGCACAGTAAACATCGCCCCTATACGCCCCGTCCAACGATTGGACGGGGATATTTCCTCTCTTATATGGCGGACATTGCGATGATTAATCGTCAATTATCTACGTTTGTGCTGTCGCTGTGTCTGATGCTTCCCTGTCTGGCACAGGCTGGGCCTGCGGCCGATTTCGCCGCCGCCAGCCGCACGCAGCAGGCTGAACTGCTGCAACAATGGGCCGCAGCGCCGGAACCTGCGCGCTTGCCGCTGCTACAGGCACTGCGTAATGAATCGGTGGTGCTCGATCGGGATCAGCAGCCGTTTATGGATGTACAGGGTACGTTAACGCCGCTGGAAGGGAGTGCGGAACCGGTTGGTGCGACCAAAAAACTGTTTATGAATAACCGCCTGCGCGTGCTGATTGCCACCGCGCTGGCCTCGCACCAGTTAGTCAGTGATGATGCGACCACTCGCCTGAATGCGGTGCGGCAATTGCAGGGCGACAGCAGTGCGGAACAACTGCCGCTATTGGTACAGCGCCTTGGGGTAGAGAAAGACGCGCAGGTGCACGATGCGCTGAATATTGCGATTGCCACTCGGCAGCTAAGCGACGCCGATCCGTTGGTGCGTCTTGATGCCGTCAAACGATTAGGGCAGACCGGCGATCCGCAAATGCAGGCGCTGTTACAGCCGTTGACGCAGGCACCCAATGAATCCGATACCGGCGTGCGTGCGGCAGCGCAAGAGAGTTTGGATCAAATTAAGCAAAGTTTGATCGTCGGCGATCTGCTGGGGCAGGCGTTTACCGGGCTGTCGCTCGGTTCTATTTTGCTGCTGGCGGCATTGGGGCTGGCAATCACCTACGGGTTGCTGGGCGTCATCAACATGGCGCACGGCGAAATGCTGATGCTGGGAGCATACGCAACCTGGCTGGTGCAGTCGCTGTGCCAGCAGTTTGCACCCAGTTGGCTGGCGTATTATCCGCTGCTGGCGCTGCCTGTCGCTTTTTTCATTACTGCTGGCGTCGGGATGGCGCTGGAGCGCACGGTGATCCGCCATCTTTATGGCCGACCACTGGAAACGCTGCTGGCGACCTGGGGGATTAGCCTGATGCTGATCCAACTGGTGCGGATGCTGTTCGGTACGCAGAATCTGGAAGTGGCGAACCCCGCGTGGCTGTCTGGCGGGCTGCGTGTATTGCCGAATCTGGTGCTGCCGTATAACCGCATCGCGGTAATTCTGTTTGTCCTCGGCGTGCTGCTGCTCACTTGGATCTTACTCAATAAAACCCGCCTTGGCATGAATGTGCGGGCGGTGACGCAAAATCGGGCGATGGCAGACTGCTGCGGCGTGCCGACCGGACGCGTCGATATGCTGGCTTTTGGCCTCGGCTCTGGCATTGCTGGTCTTGGTGGGGTGGCACTGTCGCAATTGGGCAACGTCGGACCGGAATTGGGACAAGGTTACATCATTGATTCCTTCCTCGTCGTCGTGTTAGGCGGGGTCGGACAGCTTGCAGGGACAGTGGTTGCCGCGTTCAGCCTCGGTATCCTTAACAAAGTGCTGGAACCGCAGATCGGTGCGGTGCTGGGTAAAATCGTCATTCTGGTACTGATCGTACTGTTTATTCAGAAACGGCCACAGGGGCTGTTTGCATTCAAAGGACGGGTGATTGACTGATGACGCAACCTATTACGCAATCTATTAAGCAGCCGATGACGATAACCCTGACGCAGCGCGCGCCGCGACTCATGCTTGGCCTTGGTTCGACGCTACTATTGGCTTTGCTGATCCTGCCGTTTCTCGCGCTGTTGCCCGCAGAGAACCCGCTGGCGATCTCCACTTATACGCTGACGCTAATCGGCAAAATTCTGTGCTATGCGATTGTCGCCGTGGCGCTGGATTTGGTGTGGGGCTACGCCGGGCTGCTGTCGCTCGGCCACGGCCTGTTTTTCGCACTGGGCGGCTACGCGATGGGCATGTACCTGATGCGACAGGCCGCTGGCGAAGGGATGCCCGCATTTATGTCATTCCTGTCGTGGACGGAGCTACCGTGGTTTTGGGCCGGCACGCAGTATTTCGTCTGGGCGCTGTGCCTGATTGTGCTGGTGCCGGGTGTGCTGGCGTTTGTGTTCGGCTGGTTCGCATTCCGCTCCAAAATCAAGGGCGTCTATTTCTCAATCATGACGCAGGCGTTGACCTACGCCGGCATGTTGCTGTTTTTCCGTAACGAAACCGGCTTTGGGGGTAACAACGGATTTACCGGTTTTACTACGCTGCTGGGCTTCCCCATTACGGCTACGGGTACACGCATCGGGCTATTTGTTGCCACCGTGCTGCTGCTTGCTGCCAGCCTGCTGGTGGGGTTTACGCTGGCACGTAGCAAATTTGGCCGTGTGTTGACGGCGGTGCGCGATGCGGAAAATCGCCTGATGTTCTGCGGCTACGATCCGAAAGGCTTTAAGCTGTTTGTCTGGACGCTTTCCGCCGTGCTATGCGGGCTGGCAGGGGCGCTGTATGTGCCGCAGGTTGGCATCATCAACCCTAGCGAAATGTCACCAACTAACTCCATCGAGGCGGCGATCTGGGTTGCTTTGGGTGGACGCGGAACGCTAATCGGCCCGCTGCTCGGTGCGGGGATCGTCAACGGAGCGAAAAGCTGGTTTACCGTGGCCTTTCCCGAATACTGGCTGTTTTTCTTGGGGCTGATGTTTATTCTCGTCACGCTATTTTTACCGCGTGGGGTGGTTGGATTGTTGAGGAGGAAGAAACATGACTGAGTCTGTATTTGTACCCTCAGCGGCTGTACCTACGGTTTCTTCACAGACCCAGTTTGCCCAGCGACATCCGTCGGATCGCCATCGACACCAGACCGACCCTGTGCTGCAACTCGACAAGATTAATGTGAGTTTTGACGGTTTCCGTGCGCTCACCGATCTCTCATTGCAGATTGGTGTGGGGGAACTGCGCTGCATCATCGGGCCTAACGGCGCGGGGAAAACTACGCTGATGGATGTGATTACCGGTAAAACGCGACCGGATAACGGTAAGGTGTTTTACGATCAGTTCACTGACCTGACGATGCTATCGCCAGTGGACATTGCCCGTGCGGGAATAGGGCGAAAATTCCAAAAACCGACGGTATTTGAAGCACTGACGGTGTTCGAAAACCTCGAAATCGCGTTGAAAACCGATAAATCGGTGTGGGCAAGCCTGCGTGCCAGGTTGAACGGCGAACAACGTGATCGGATTGACGACACGCTAGCGCTGTTGCGGCTCGGCCATGAACGACAGCGACCCGCAGGGCTGTTGTCGCATGGGCAAAAGCAGTTTTTAGAAATTGGCATGCTGTTAGTTCAGGAACCACATCTGCTATTGCTCGATGAACCCGCAGCCGGGATGACCGATGCAGAAACCGCCTATACCGCCGAACTGTTCCGCAGTTTGGCAGGTAAGCACTCGTTGATGGTAGTGGAACACGATATGGGTTTTGTCGAAAGTATTGCTGACCACGTTACGGTGCTGCACCAGGGACAGGTACTGGCAGAAGGATCGCTGCGCGAGGTACAGGCTAACGAGCAGGTTATTGACGTTTATCTGGGGCGCTAACATGTTAGAAATTTCAGAATTGAATCAATATTACGGCGGTAGCCACATCCTGCGCGGCTTATCTTTTGAGGTAAACTCCGGCGAAATTACCTGCCTGCTAGGGCGCAACGGCGTAGGGAAAACTACGCTGCTGAAATGTCTGATGGGCTTGATCCCGGCAAAATCCGGCACAATTCGCTGGCAGGGCGACGCGATCAATACGCGTAAACCTTATCAGCGTGTGCAGGCGGGCATCGCCTACGTGCCGCAGGGGCGGGAAATTTTTCCTCGCCTGACGGTAGAGGAGAATCTGCTGATGGGGCTATCACGCTTTCCGGGCAAACAGGCGCGACAGGTGCCAGATGAGATCTGCCAGCTTTTCCCGGTGCTGGATGAAATGAAACAGCGGCGCGGCGGTGATTTGTCCGGCGGGCAACAGCAACAGCTGGCGATTGGACGCGCGCTGGCCTGCAAACCACAGTTATTGATTTTGGATGAGCCGACAGAAGGGATACAGCCATCGGTCATTAAAGAGATTGGCGCGGTTATTCGCCAACTGGCGCAGCGCGGTGATATGGCGATTCTGCTGGTCGAGCAGTTTTACGACTTCGCCGCTGAACTGGCAGACAGCTATCTGGTGATGTCACGTGGGGAAATCGTCCAGCGCGGACGGGGAGAAACAATGGAGCAAGACGGCGTACGGGGACTGGTCGCGATTTGATATGTGTTCTGTCTAAAACGTTGAGTTGAATAGGCTGCGTCTACATATTTTCAATATTACATAATGAGTAGAAGAGGCAGCCTAATTTTCTGTAGCAGATACACCGCTAGCGTACCAACGCGAGCGGTGTTCAAACGTTAATTTTCACCCTGAATGTCGAATTGCTTAGGATATAAAATTATAAATTTGACTTTATATTTAAAAAATCGAATCCATATCTGAAATTATATTAACGGGACTGAATTATTCTGCTTTTTGTATCAACAACGTGGCCTGACCGGCATTATCATTACAATTATCGTCAACGATATAGGCTACAAACGGTGATGTTGTTGTATCCACAACCGTCGGAGTGCTGGTCACAGAAACGCCCCAGCGGGCATTTTTAAATCCACCTTGCAACATAACACTATCGATAATGCAACTATTAGATGCGCCCATGCAATTCATGGTATTAGAAACGAGAGAAAAAACATATCTCCCTTGATCTAAAGTAAATTTTACGGGGGTGCCTGTTAAGGTGTCAGTAAACGGTGTACTCAAACAATTGCTTTTAGGATCAATCGTTATGTTCGTTGCAGCTTCTGTGGCGAAAGAAAAAAAGGCCAGCATGAACATGCTGATAGCGGTATTACGCATGATTAAATCTCCTGATAAGCGGGTCATGGATGAATTAATGCAATCTTGCAATGCATATCGTCATCAATAAACCAATCCATTAAAAAATCGCGCTTATTCTAGGCTATAAAGGGTAAAAATCCTCAATGATTTAACCTATTAATTAATGATTTTTTTAAATATAATTCTCTGATTATGTTTTTTTCTAAAATTTTATTTTTTGGGAAATTGTTATTCAACAAATGGGTGCTTTATTGGATATAACAGCCACATTCAAAGCTTGTCAGGAAAATGTACTTTGCTGTAGAACGTGTATCCTTGCAAACATCAGCACATCAGAATTCACGATGGTGTTGCGACTTATTTTGTCAGGCGGGTTTATAGTGATGTCTCGTAACTTCAACGTAGAAAATTGCGTTGAAGTGGGCGTGTACGGACAGACATGAACACCGCGTTGTTAACACGCCCGAAATGATAGTGCCTACGCTATAAGCAGCATGCTTTCGACGCGAGTATTGCTGTGCAGAAACCACCGTTTCTTCTCTCTTCTGCTCAAATATATACTCTGCTATCTGTATATTCGACGTATCGTCAGTTATCTTTTCTAGCCACAGGCGTGACTTTCCGTCTCACTGTTACGTTGCTATGAGATATCGATATGAACACAATTAGTATCTACCACAACCCCGACTGCGGTACCTCGCGTAATACGCTGGAGATGATCCGTAATAGCGGCGCAGAACCCACGGTGATTTACTATCTTGATACGCCGCCTTCACGTGATGAACTGGTGACGCTCATTGGCGACATGGGAATGACGGTTCGTGCCTTGCTGCGCAAGAACGTAGAACCTTACACACAACTGGGGCTTGCTGAAGAAAGATTTACTGACGAACAGCTCATTGATTTCATGTTGCAACATCCGATCCTGATAAACCGTCCGATTGTCGTTACTCCGTTGGGAACCAGACTATGTCGTCCATCAGAGCAGGTGCTGGATATTCTCCCCGATCCGCAACGAGGTGCATTCACGAAAGAAGATGGTGAAGAAGTCACTGATGAAGCGGGCCAACGCGTGAAATAGAGCCAGAAGGGAGACATCTGGCTCAATGCGCTTTCTCACAGCACCTTATTCAAAAAATTGATGGTGCGCGGGTGGCGGGGATGGTTTAGCACCTGCCAGGAATCACCGCTTTCGACGATTTTGCCATCGACCATAAATACCACGCGGTCTGCGACTTCACGCGCAAAGCCGATTTCATGTGTGACGACAACCAGCGTCACGCCGGAGCGGGCAAGTGATTTGATGACATCCAACACCTCGCCGACCAGCTCGGGATCGAGGGCGGACGTCGGTTCATCAAACAGCATCACTTTCGGCTTAAGTGCCAGCGCGCGGGCGATGGCGACGCGCTGCTGCTGACCACCGGAAAGGTGGCGTGGATAAGACTGCGCTTTATGGCGTAGCCCGACGCTTTCCAGCAGGGTAAAGGCGACATCTTCGGCCTCCTGGCGGGAATAGAGTCGATGCGCCAGCGGGGCTTCAATGATGTTTTCCAACACCGAAAGATGGGGGAACAGATTGAAATTCTGGAATACATAGCCGACGTTGATACGCTGGCGTAACACGTCCTTTTCTTTCAATTCGTAGAGCGTATTCCCTTTGCGGCGATAGCCGATGTAGTCGCCGTCGATACGGATAAAGCCTTGATCCACGCGCTCAAGATGATTAATAGTGCGCAGCAGCGTGGATTTCCCCGAACCGGATGGGCCAAGGATTACCGTGACCGAGCCGGGTGCTAGCGTCAGATTGATATCCTCCAGCGCTTTATGTTGACCAAAATGTTTCGCCACATTGCGGATCTCGATCAGCCCACGCGCGCTTTCTGCCTGTGGCTGCGTAGTGGTTCGGGCGTGAGCAAAATAGTCGATAGCTTCAGACATGGTGAATCTCCAAAATCAGGTGAGTGAACGTGCGCGTTTGCGCGTCAGGAAACGGACGAACCTCTGGCGCGGTGTAGGCGGCATTTCGCGCACGGCACCGCGGGACACATAGCGTTCCACGTAGTATTGGACGATGGAGAGCACAGTGGTAATCAGCAGATACCAGATGGTAGCGACCATCAGCAACGGAATAACCTGTTGTGTACGGTTGTAGATGACCTGAACGGTGTAAAACAGCTCTGGCAGCGCCAGTACGTAAACGATCGAAGTGCCTTTCGCCAGACTGATGATTTCGTTGAAGCCGGTGGGCAGAATGGAACGTAGCGCCTGTGGCAGAATGATACGCACCGTGCGGCGACCACCGGGCAGACCGAGTGCCGCAGAGGCTTCAAACTGACCCGCGTCCACGCCGAGAATACCGCCGCGAATAATTTCCGCCGTATACGCAGATTGCACTAGCGTCAGGCCAAGCACGGCGACGGAAAATTGATCCAGTAGGTCAATCGTCGGATAGCGCAGAAATACGACGGAGGTGAACGGAATGCCTAACGCCAATTCGTCATAGAGATAAGAGAAGTTGTACAGGATGATCAACACCAGAATCAGCGGGAGTGACCGAAAGAGCCAGATAGGGGTCAGTTTGGATATCGAAAATTATTGTACGTTAAGGCTATTTCTTGACCTTTCGACTTTAGCGGGTCTCAGCCGACGAAACTTACCGGAAGCCGGTATCCGGTTGCTTTTCCAGATATAATCACCTGTCAGATTGATGTGTTCCCAGCCTAACGGCGACAAATGCGACAGCAGTTGCTCGTTAATCTTCACCCCTTTACGCTTCAGGGCATCGACCGCTCTTTCCATATACACGGTATTCCTCAGGGAGATAGCCGCCGTCAGCAGCGTCAGTCCGCTGGCGCGATAGCTTTGATTTTCCGGCTTTCGGTCCCTGATTTCTCCCAGCCGGTGCATGAATACCGCACGCGCCAGCGCGTTACGGGCTTCACCTTTATTCAGTCCCGCTTGTACCCGCCTACGCAGTGCAGGATCGCGGAACCAGTCGAGCATAAACAGCGTTCGCTCAATGCGGCCAATTTCTCTCAGTGCTTTGGCAAGTCCGTTTTGCTTGGGGTAGCTGGCCAGTTTTTCAGCATCAGGGATGCCGTTACGGTTCCCTGCTTTATCGAGGTCGCCAGACGCAGCACTGCACGCCAGTGAATCTCGATCTCTTTCAGGTTCAGGCTGGTCGTGGATATCAGCGACTGAAGCGCCGGGAATTGATCCGCTTTCCCTTTGATAAACAGCTTCTTGTCGTGGAGATCCCTGATTCGTGGACAGAACGCAAATCCCAGCAGATGCATCAGGGCAAAAACATGATCGGTGAAACCCGCGGTATCGGTGTAATGCTCCCTGATTTCCAGGTCGCTTTCGTGGTACAGCAGGCCATCGAGCACATGGGTTGAATCCCTGACCCGACTGATTATGCAGGTGTAAAACGGGCTGTATTGATCCGAAATATGGGTATAAAACTGACGTCCGGGCTCCTGTCCGTATTTCGGGTTAACCTGCCCTGCGTATCGGCCTGAGCTGCCAGTTCTGAAATTCTGCCCATCCGATGATGAGGTTGTCCCGTCTCCCCAGAACGCCGCTAATGGCCGCTTCCCCTGCGCATTCACCAGCTCGGCGAGGGCAGCTGAATAGGTTTCGTCGCGGATGTACCATGCCTGAATATCTTCCAGTGATGATTTGGTGCTTCCGGGGCAGGCTTCCGCCATTTTGCTCAGTCCAAGATTGATGCCATCCGCAAGAATGGTGGTGAGAAGCAGGCGGGTATCGGGACGGGCGATGTCATTTTTTATATGCGAAAAATGTCGGGTAAACGTTGTCCAGCTGTTTACCTCGTCGAGAATTTCCGTGATTTTAGGGCGCGGTAACATGCTGTAAACCAGCTCTGCCAGCGGTGAAACCTGCACCGGAACGCAGTTATCCAGCGGAGAGACTTTTACACCTTTGTCAGTTATTTCCACATCGGGCAGTTCACCACGCGCGGCCATGGCATTGACCTCTTCAAGTCTGGACTGAAGCAGGGTCATACGGCTGGTAATGTACTCATGATAATCAGCTGATACGGGCAGTGGCAGCGCCGGTGTGAGTTTGTCAAAGTCCTTTTCGGGTATGAGGTAATCATCAAAGTTTTTGTAGCGCCGTGAGCCTCTGACCCAGATGTCCCCGGAACGCAACGCCCCCTTAAGCTCGCTGAGCGCACAAAATTCATAGTACTGCCGGTCAATACCCGCCGGAGTCATCACTACCTTGCGCCAGCTTTCAGGGACAAACTCAAGCGGTGCCGTCGCCGGTACTTTGCGGGATTGCTTCCGGTACATGTCTTTGATCACAACCAGCGCATCAGCCAGAGGTTGCGCTGCCGGAGTGGCGACTAACTGCAAAGCGGACAACATGCGCGGGGCATATTTCCGTAATGTGCTGTATTTCTCGGTAATAATATGCAGCGGGTCAAAATTATTCTTTCTGGCGAGATGGCGTGTTTCCTCCAGACTGGCGACAAATTCAGGCCATGGCAGTATGTTTTCTATTGCGAGCCATGGATCGCCACCGCAATCACGGGCTTCAGACAGCGCCTGACCGACATCGATGTATTGCCTCAGTTTTGACTGGATCAGCTTGCCGGTCTGCTGAAGGCGCTCAGCCTGTGTTCTTTTGGCTTTACTGAACAGGCTGTTCAGCATTCGCTCATGCAGCTCAATCACTTCGTCTGTCAGTGTGGCTCTGGCTTCTTCCAGCACGCATACCAGGATCGCATGACGCCGGGCTGCTGAAAATCGGGTCAAATCCCGGCTGCTCATCTTTCGGCCTTCCCGCGCCAGTTTCAGCAACCGGTTCTGGTGAATGGTACGATCTATACCTTCAGGTAATGCCAGCGATTCAATGCCACTGAGCCGATCAAGGTGTTGCAGCACGTTCTTACCATTGATTTTACCCGGCGGTTGCAGAAGCCATGTCAGCTTGGAAGGCTGATTATCTGAAGACTCAAGCAAACGATCCAGGGCATCCCTGTGAGCCGAAGTTAACGAGGCATTCAGGGTCTGAAATACGATTTTATCGCCGCCAGCCATGGCCTCCGCACAGGTACGCTCCACGACATCAATCGAAGGGATTATCACGTTGTTCTTCCGGAGCCAGACCAGCAGTTCTTCGGCCAGGAGAATACCTTTATCGGTGCGCGTCGCCATCGGCAGCAGGTGTGTAATGCAGTCCTGCTGTATTCTGCCGGTGAACGGCTTTACGCCAAGATAGCGGTACAGTTCGGTTAAATGCTCACGTCGGGTCGTATCCCTGCCGGAAAGGTAAGCAGGCCAGAGATCCCCGGTAAGTTTTAGCCTGCTGGCGATATGCTTCAGCAGCGCATCAGAGGGCGGGATTTTTTTATCCGGGGCAAAGCCGACATTTTTCAGATAGCAAAGAAGGACGGCAAAACCAAAACGGCTGGCAGGTTTACGGTGAGCACTGATAAGCGCCAGATCATGCTCACTAAAATACGCCATTCGTGTCAGCGTTAACTCATCGTCCGGTAATGCCAGTAGAGATTCTCTTTCCGAATGAGAAAGAATCTGCCTCCTTGCCATATAGTTTCCCTCATAAATTATTCGGTGCGGTATTTTTAACAAAAATGCTTATCGCATAAGGGTACACCCTGATGCCACAATCAAAACGTGACGGCACACGATGAATGACATAACCTATATGCGATAGAATCAATGCAATAACTTAAATGCGATAATGCGGTGGAAAAATGTTCATCAGGGCTTATTTGAGAGCATCGACGGAAGATCAGTTCGCCGATCGGGCAAAAGAGATGCTGGAGCAGTTCGTCCAGGCGCGGGGGCATAAAGTAGCCAGCTACTACCGGGAGAATATCAGCGGGACAAAACTTAACAGTCCGGAACTGGGGCGTCTGCTGATGGACAGTCACCACAATGATATTTTACTGGTCGAGCAGATAGACCGCCTGACCCGTCTGAGTAACAGCGACTGGATGACGCTGAAAAAGCAGATTGAGCAACATGAATTGCGGATTGTCAGCCTGGATGTGCCCACATCATGGCAGGCGTTGTCGGATAAAGACCCTTCGCAGGCAGACCCGGTCACCCGGGCCGTGATAACTGCCATCAATAACATGCTTATCGACCTGATGGCGGCTATGTCGCATAAGGACTGGCTGAGTCGCCGCCAGCGGCAAAAACAGGGAATAGATCGGGCGCATTCTATGGGGAAATACCGTGGTAAGCAGGCTGACCATGAGCGTCATCAGAAAGTGTTGTATTACCGCCAGGTAAAAAAACTGAGCATCAGGGAAACTGCAGAAGCTACTGGTTACAGCCTTTCGCAGGTATGCAGAATACAGGCACTTTATAAACCCAGTGAAGGCCGTACAGAATCGCTGTCATTGTAAACTCAGCTGAATGAAGGATGACACGATTATCCGGCCGGATAAAATATTTAATTATAGGGGTGATAAGCATTTCGCTATGTCTGAAGTTTTTTCCATGAAGTACGCTTAAGCTCTTATTCAGCAGGGAGTTACACAGATGGAAATAACTGAAGCAGATGAAAGACATATATCCGCGATTCAGCAGATATACGCCTGGCATGTATTGCATGGCACAGCCACTTTTGAAACAGAGCCCCCCGATGTGGCAGAAATGACCGCCCGGCAAAAAAAGATACATGCTGCCGGACTCCCGTGGTTTGTCGCGACAGAGAATGGAGAGGTTCTGGGTTATTGTTACCTTTCACTTTACCGTGAAAGATGCGCATACCGGTTCACTCTGGAAGATTCCGTATACATAGCCCCTGCATTTCAGGGGCGAGGGATCGGAACGCTGTTATTGTCACGTGTAGTGGCATGGGCAGAGGAACATGGTTTTCGCCAGCTTATCGCCGTAGTGGGTAACAGTGAAAATATCGCCTCTCTTTCACTGCACCGTTCCGCAGGTTTCAGCCATACGGGGACACTCAAATCCGTGGGGTTTAAGCATGGTCGCTGGCTTGATACAGTAATACTGCAACGCACTCTTGGTGCCGGTGATGTTACACTTCCGGACATACCATCTGGCTGAAGCTCCTCTCTACATCCGGAAGGGCTATTACGGGGCGTGCCTTCCCCGAAAGAAACCAGATATCTCCCGTAAATCTTATGCACTATATGCTGCGCTGGTTTACCCTCCCGGAAAGTGCAGAGGCACTTTCCTTACGTTCACTGTAGCGGTCAACCAGGTAGGCAGCTCTCCCCCGGGTAAGCAACGTAAACTTCATCAGCTCTTCCATCACATCCACGATCCTGTCGTAATAGGCTGAGGGCTTCATCCTGCCTTCTTCATCAAATTCCTGCCAGGCTTTGGCGACTGACGACTGATTGGGAATGGTGATCATACGCATCCAGCGTCCTAAAATACGCATCTGGTTAACCGCGTTAAAGGACTGGGAGCCACCGCTGACCTGCATCACCGCCAGCGTTTTCCCCTGCGATGGGCGTACAGCCCCTTCGCTCAGTGGGATCCAGTCTATCTGTGCTTTCATAATCCCGGTCATCGCCCCATGACGTTCAGGGGAGCACCACACCATTCCTTCTGACCATCGCACCAGTTTACGTAGCTCGGCAACTTTTGGGTGGGTATCCGGAGCATCATCTGGCAGGGGAAGCCCGGACGGATTAAAAATACGAACTTCAGCGCCCATGGCGGTGAGCAGACGTGCCCCTTCCTCCGTAGCCAGGCGGCTGTATGAACGTTCACGTACAGATCCATAAAGCATCAAAATACGTGGTGCATGCCCGGGCGTTTCAGATAAAGGTTTGCCAGTGAAGTCCGGAGCATCGAAAATGTCAGGGATGATATTTGGCAGGCTGTCATTTAATTCGTTCATTGCAGGTTTTACTCACGGGTTGATGTATTGTTAAAACACTGGCTGCGCTGCCCATGCAACACTCATCCAGCAAAAATCCGACAATCTGGCTCAGTTGTTTATACTGCGGCTGGCAGTACAGGGTGACGGCCCTGCCTTTCCTGACGTATGAGCCTCACTGACTCCCTGAAAGGGCAGAGTGAAGAATCTGCTGCTGCCGGGCGTTTGAAAAACACAGTTCAGGGGCCATCAGGGGACAGGTTTGCCCCCTGATGGATAATTTTTCGACGGGCAGGTCTGCCAGCACATTACGGCGTTTTTACTGGTAGCCGTATCGCTTACTAAGATAATTGACCTGTACCGGCGAAGTCAGTGATTTTGGCCTGATTAGCTGGACCTGTTTTTTCACCTGAGCAGGCTGATAACCTGACTCGAGCATCAGAACAGCGGCCATCATGCCTGTCCGGCCAGAACCACCATGACAATGGATAACCAGCGTGCCGCCAGACCGGACTAAAGCCAGCAGGCTCGTTTTCTCTCGGGCAAATGCCTGTTCAAATGGCTCTTCAGGTGCACAGCTGTCTTGTACGGGGAGGTGAAACCAGTCCATATGAAGGTCAGCGCACAGTGACGGAAGTGCATCAGCCTGATGTTCACTGAGTTCAGCCAGCGTCATCATCGTGATAACAGCCTGCGCACCGGCTTCTTTTAAGGATTTTAATGAATCAGCAAGGGACACCCCTCTGGTTCCCGGGCAGGGGGTAAATATCAGCCTGGCACCATTGTCCAGGGTGAGAATATCAAACGGATGAAACATCAATAAAGACTCCATACTTATTGTTATTAATCTGGTTAACGTTATGCCTTTACCTCATCCATGCTGGCTGTATCAACAGGGATAACGTCCTCAGGACATCGTCAGAGTTTGTAAGAAAGGGTGGCCGACCGGTACCGGATTAATGTTCGTCAGTTCCGGTATTACCCATTGCCTGCAGCTGCTTCTGTAATGAAAGCCGATCGATTTTATCCAGGGGAAGGCTCAGAAACAGCCGGATGCGCGTGGCAATCTGTTTTTCAACCTCCACAAAAGCGTGGTATTTCTCCGTATCGGTTCCCTCTGTTAAAGCCGGATCCCGGAAACCCCAGTGGGCCGTTATGGGGCCGCCCGGGAACACCGGACATCCTTCTCCCGCCATCCGATCACACAGCGTAAAAATGAAATCCATTTGCGGAGCATCAGGATGCCGAAAGTTCTGCAGGTGTTTGCTTTTCAGGGATTCAGTACTGAATCCCTGATCGTTAAGTACCCTGAGCGTCAGCGGGTGAGGTGAACTGGCCGGTTGAGTGCCGGCGCTGAATGCCCGGAATTTTCCCCCGCCAAGCTGGTTCATCAGCACTTCCGCAAACAGGCTACGTGCCGAATTCCCTGAACACAGGAACAGGACATTGTATGTTTTACTCATCATCGCGGCTTACCTTCTGTCAGGCCGGAAAGGTATGATCGGGCCGCTCAGGTGCTGACAGCCCGACCACTGGGATTACTTCACGACACGCTGCCCCTGGGCATCAATCACCTGTTCGCCGTCCTCTTTGCTGAACGCTCCCTTTTGTGCATCCGGCAGAATTTCCAGCACCACCTCAGACGGACGGCACAGCCGGGTACCCAGAGGCGTAACCACAACAGGACGATTGATCAGGATGGGATGCTGCAGCATAAAATCAATCAGCTCATCGTCACTCCATTTGTCCTCTGCCAGGCCCAGTTGCTCATAAGGCTCCACATTTTTACGCAGCAGGTCGCGCACGCTGATCCCCATATCAGCGATGAGTGTGACCAGCTCAGCGCGGGCCGGCGGCGTCTCAAGGTATAAAATGACTGTGGGTTCCACACCACTGTTGCGGATCAATTCGAGGGTATTGCGGGACGTCCCGCAGGCCGGGTTATGATAAATCGTAATTGCGCTCATAAATCACTCTCTTAGGGTTTGACGGGCGCAGGTCAGTGACGACCAGTGCCGGGTTAATCAGAACGAAACGGATAAACGTAATGCCAGAGCAACCAGCGTCACAAACAGCACGGGCAGGGTCATTACGATGCCGACCCGGAAGTAATATCCCCAGGTGATCCGGATATCTTTCTGCGCCAGCACATGTAACCACAGCAGGGTGGCCAGACTGCCGATAGGGGTTATTTTGGGCCCCAGGTCGCTGCCAATGACATTGGCGTAAATCATGGCCTCTTTAATCACTCCGGTCGCGGTACTGCCATCGATAGACAGTGCTCCTACCAGGACGGTTGGCATATTATTCATGATCGAGGAGAGGAAGGCGGTCAGGAAGCCCGTGCCCAGCGTGGCCGCCCACAGGCCCTGGCTGGCGAACTGATTAAGCACAGCAGACAGGTAGTCAGTCAGTCCGGCATTACGCAGTCCGTAGACCACCAGATACATGCCCAGGGAGAAAATCACAATCTGCCAGGGGGCTCCGCGAAGCACCTTTCCGGTATTAATCGTATGTCCTTTTTTGGCGACCAGAAACAGGATGAGTGCGCCGACGGCGGCAACTGCACTGACGGGGATCCCCAGGGGTTCAAGCCCAAAGAATCCGAGCAGTAAAAGAGCCAGAACCCCCCAGCCTGTCCGGAAGGTATTCCGATCGCGGATAGCCTCTTCCGGCGCTTTAAGGCGCGAAATTTCATAGGTCGCGGGAATATCCTTCCGGAAATACAGATGCAGCATCACCAGGGTGGCAATAATGGCCGCGATATCAACCGGCACCATAACGGACGCATATTCATTGAACCCGAGCTTAAAGAAATCCGCCGAGACGATGTTCACCAGGTTCGAAACGATGAGCGGCAGGCTGGCGGAGTCTGCGATAAATCCTGCCGCCATGACGAACGCCAGCGTGGTGCCTTTACTGAATCCCAGTGCGAGCAACATGGCGATAACGATAGGTGTCAGGATGAGCGCCGCACCGTCGTTGGCAAACAGAGCCGCTACCGCAGCACCCAGTAAAACAATCCAGGAAAACAGCCATCGTCCGCGGCCGTTACCCCAGCGTGCGACGTGCAGAGCTGCCCATTCAAAGAAACCTGATTCGTCGAGTAACAGACTGATAATAATGACCGCAATGAACGCAGCCGTCGCATTCCAGACAATATGCCAGACGGCCGGAATATCACCGGGGTGAACCACACCAGTAATCAGTGCGAGTAAGGCCCCGAGCATTGCGCTCCAGCCTATTCCCAGCCCCCGGGGTTGCCAGATGACCAGTACAATGGTCAGAATAAAAATAGCTGCAGCCAGCCACATAAAGCCTCCTGTCGGGCAGGACTCTTACTGCCCGTATTTATTATTTTCCTGCCTGACGGGTAAGACGTTTGAGTTGTTCAATACCTGTAGGCTCTTCCTGCTGCAGAGGGATCAGCGCCATGCGTGAGGCCAGCTCCGTCCTGACCTTATTGATCTGAGCAGCTTCGTGTGCAGCCCTTGTTAATAACAGCGGTGACGTTGTTTCTGTTGCGACCAGACTGTTATTGATGAGCCATGCCCAGGGTTCAATACCGGCCCGACGTAAATCCTCCTGTAAACCGGCAGCTTCGAGAACAGGAGTGGTTTCAGGCAGGGTTACGAGCATGATTTTGGTTCGCTCAGGATCCTGCAACTGCATCATTGGCGTCAGATAATGCCCTTTTTCGCCCATTCGTTTTACCACTTCACGATGGTAAGCTCCCGTGGCATCCAGCAGTAACAGGGTGTGGCCTGTCGGGGCGGTATCCATGACCACAAAACGTTTCCCGGCTTCCCTGATCACACGGGAAAATGCCTGGAATACGGCGATTTCCTCCGTGCAGGGGGAACGTAAATCTTCTTCCAGTAACGCCCGTCCCTGTGGGTCCAGCTCCTTTCCTTTGGTGGCAAGAACATGTTCCCGGTAGCGCGCAGTCTCGGCATGCGGATCGATACGACTGACCTGGAGATGAGGCAGTTGTCCGTTAAGCGTGCTTTCAAGGTGTGCTGCGGGATCCGATGTGGTGAGATGGACATCAAACCCTTTATCAGCGAGGGCCACGGCAACAGCGGCGGCAAGCGTTGTTTTTCCCACGCCGCCTTTGCCCATCAGCATCACCAGACCATGTCCGTCACGGGCAATATCCTCAATCAGCATTTCCAGGGACGGTGCGGAGAGAGGCTCTGACACGGGTTTCGCTGCGGGCAGTGAGCATGGCTTATTTTCTCCCGTCAGCAAGCGGCGAAGCGCCGTCACGCCAACCAGGTTTTCCTGCTGAAGGCTTAACCTGTCCGTCGGAAGCGATGCAAGCACCTGCGGCATGTGAGAAAGAATACGTTGTTCACGCTGATACAGTGCGCTGGCAAGACTGTCCTCTGAGGCTTCTCCGGCAGGCATGATCCCGTTTATGACCAGGTACTGGTGCTTCAGACCGACATGCAACAGTTCATCATGCGTGCGGGCAACTTCAGCCAGCGTTGGCTGCTGAGCGCGGGCGACCAGGATTAACCGTGTCTTTTCCCCGTCTGCCAGCACCGATAATGCATGCGAGTAACGTTCCCGCTGTTTTTCCAGTCCGGCCAGCGGCCCAAGGCAGGATGCACCGTCAGGATTCGTCTCGATAAAACTGCTCCAGGCACCTGGCAGCTGTAGCAGACGAATGGTATGCCCTGTAGGGGCGGTATCAAAAATCACATGGTCAAAATCATTCAGTAACGCGTCGTCGGTCAGCAGCCCGGTGAACTCATCAAAGGCGGCAATTTCTGTTGTGCAGGCACCGGATAACTGTTCTTCAATGCTGCGGACGACATCTTCGGGCAAAATCCCTTTAACCGGATCAACGATGCGGGCACGATATTGTTGCGCCGCCGCCTGCGGATCGATTTCCAGCGCAGTGAGTCCGGGTACGTCAGAGATGACCGTCAGGGTGTTACCAATCTGCTGCCCGAAGACCTGGCCCACATTGGACGCGGGATCGGTACTGACCAGCAGGATGCGGTTGCCCTCTTCAGCCAGACGAATAGCGGTTGCGCAGGAAAGCGAGGTTTTTCCGACGCCACCTTTCCCCGTAAAAAAGAGAAACTTCGGGATAGTGTTGAGATAATTCATCATAAGCTCCTGTCCGGTTGGGTTCAGCAACATGACGTGTTGCCGCCACAGCAGTTTTTCCCCGGAGCCATACCAATTTTTTCCTGATTAAGCCCAAACCAGCGAGCCAGATCCTGCCGTGTAGGATAGCGACCGGACAGGGCGAACTCGCCATCCAGCAGAATTAATGGCAGGCTTTCAGCACCGGAGCGCTCAAGAAAGGCTTTAACTGAGGGATTCTCAGCAAATGCCAGAGGCTGCTGCGACAGGTTAAAACGTTCCACCGACACACCCTGCTGTTTCAGCCACGTGACGTCTGCGGAAAATGACACCAGAGCCTGGTCCACTTCCGTCCCGCACACGCCCGAACTGCAGCAAAGTGCCGGGTCATACACTGACAATGTTTTCATTCTCTATTCCTTCAGGTTTCAGTTAAAAAATGGTTTCACCGATCCGGTTCAGCTCAGCCTGAAGACGCTCCTCAGGGCCCGACAGGACTGATGGCGCAAGCAACAGAAAGGCTTCAATCCGGCGACGTAGAATATGCCAGGCCTGTTCGAAAGCGGCATCGATCTCCTCTTCACTTCCGGTAGCCTTATCAGGATCCTCGACTCCCCAGTGTGCCCTCACCGCCGGAGCCAGATACGCAGGACAGGTTTCACCCGCCGCATTCCCGCACACCGTGATCACCACATCCGGGGTCACAGGGAGGTTGTCCCACGATTTGCTGTAGTACCCATCTGTGGATATCCCTTCTTTCCTGAGAAGAGCAAGAGAGCGGGGATGGACTTCACCTTTAGGCTGACTGCCTGCGCTGAAGGCGTGATGCACTTCCGGTGAAAGCGCATTAAACGTCGCTTCGGCCAGAATGGAACGGCAGGAATTACCGGTACACAGAAAAAGAATATTCATAACATCACCATATAAATTCGTTAAAACATATATGTATGGATAAATTTTTTAATTTGTTAAAGACAAACCGCTCTGCCGCTGGTTGTGGCGCTGTTGCGGGCAATCCGCCCGGCCAGAAGCGAAATTTCCTCTTTCTGGCTTAAATAAGCCTGTTCAATGACGGCTGCCGCCCAGGCGGGCATATGCGCTGAAAGCCGGTAGTGGATCCATTTGCCTTCTCGGCGGTCAATAAGCAGTCCACATTCCCGTAGCATGGAGAGATGGCGGGATATTTTGGGCTGAGATTCCTCAAGCGTTCCGCAAAGCTCGCAAACACAGAGTTCTCCTGAAGCTCTCAGCAACAGAACGATTTTCAGGCGAGTTTCATCCGAGAGATTCTTGAAAAGCTGAAGCGCGGTAATCGGGGCCATAAATACTCCGGGGTTTTGTTCAACTTCATCTTAGTCTTCGCTGTATTGATGTCAATAACATATTCGATTTAATGAATATGAATGGCTATAATCAATAAGACTGAGCAAGGGAGGTCACAGTGCGTATCGAAAAAGTCACAGGCTGGTTATTCAGGCTGATCCCGGAACGCGTTTTTGACGCGTTATCCGGGATCGTATGCGCGGAAATGGATGGTATTGTGCATGATCCTCTGCCGGAAGAGACAGAGAGGAAGGCCACACGCCCAGCAACAGGACAGAAGCGGCGAAAATGAAAGTTCTGGCTGGATGCTGTCAGCCTGTCACATCGTCAGGGCCTCGGGATCCACCTCACTCTGCCGTGAGGCCCGTCGGCGACCCGACAGCAATTACGGAGATATCTGGAGAACGCTTTGATGGTGCAACAGACAGACTCACTGCCTTGCCTGATGAAGGCATGGAAGCTGCACGAACACGAACTTTATTGCTGGTTAATCAGACAAACGGGTAATCAGGCTGATACCGATGATCTGATACAGGAGATCTTCCTCAGGGCAGTACGGCAACAGCGGAAATTCTGTGACATCGTGAATACCAGAGCCTGGCTGTTTGAAGTTGCCCGCCATCTTGTCATTGATAAAAACCGCCGGCGGCGCGCATATCAGCCGCTCCATGAAGGTATGTGTATACCGGATAATGTCACAGAAACAGTCGACTCACTCGCCGAATGTCTGCCCCGGATACTGAATAAAATGACAGAATCGGATCGGACTATCCTTACACTCTGCGATATGGAAGGGATGAAACAGGCAGATTTTGCTGACCGAAAGGGTCTCACGCTTGCTGCAACCAAATCGCGATTATTACGGGCGAGAGCAAGATTGCATCAGAAACTCTCCACTGAATGCCAGGTCAGACTGGACGAGTCCGGTCGGGTATGTTGTTTTACTCCCCGGTGAAGACCTCAGGACATGCAGGGAACCTGTTTCTGCGGCATATCATCCCTTGATTGCTGTGGTGGGGATGACGTTATCAGAACATAGAATGAGGCAAGCCGCTGCTCAGGTAAATCTTTCCCGGTAAATCGTAAAAATCAGCATCCTTTTCTGTCAAACAGCGTCTTCCGTGGAAACAACCATCGTGAGGCATGTACGTTATGTTCCAGATTTTCACTGATTTTGCCACCTGGCTGGTCTATGAAAGGCTTAGTCTCAGTCCTTCAACCAAACTGGGGGATGCTCTCCATTTTTTTGTCGAAGACGTGAGCAAGATTTTCATTCTGTTGCTGGTCTTAATCTACTTCGTGGCTATATTACGGGCCTCGCTGGATGTCGGTAGGGTCAGAGATTATCTCGCCGGTAAGCACCGGGGGACAGGATATTTTCTGGGCTCCTGCTTTGGTGCCATTACGCCGTTCTGCTCCTGCTCGAGTATCCCTGTATTTCTGGGATTTACATCAGCGGGTATACCGCTCGGGATTACCATGGCCTTTCTTATCACTTCCCCGCTTATCAATGAAGTCGCCGTCCTGCTTCTGGTCAGCCTGCTCGGATGGAAGTTCACACTTGTTTATATTGTTGTCGGTATGGCTGTTGGTATAGCTGGCGGGGCTTTTCTTGATCATATTAAGGGCGAACGATGGTTAGCCGACTTTGCTGCTGACGCCCTCAGGGAAGGGCAGCAACATCAGACTGATGGGATCCGCCTCCCCACCGGGACACAGCACATGTCTCTCTCAAGGCGACATGCCTTTGCTAAAGATGAAACGCTCACCATTTTTAAACGAGTCTGGTTCTGGGTCATTCTCGGGGTCGGGCTTGGCGCGGCGCTCCATGGGTTTGTGCCGGACGGATGGATCGCGTCGCATCTTGGTGCCGGCCAGTGGTGGACCGTTCCGGTAGCCGTACTGGTTGGCATTCCTCTCTATTCCAATGCGACCGGTGTCATCCCCGTGATGGAAAGCCTGATAACCAACGGCCTGCCAGTGGGTACAGCACTGGCTTTTTGCATGAGCACTGTGGCAGTCAGCTTCCCTGAGTTCGTTCTGCTCAAACAAGTAATGAAGTGGCAATTACTTTTTATCCTGCTGCTGATGTTGCTGACCGCATTCACACTGGTTGGCTGGGTTTTTAACGTGGTATTCCCACTGGTTTCCTGAAGAGGATAATAAAATGAAGCATGTAAAAGTCCTGGGTACAGGGTGTTCCGGTTGCAAAACAACCCTCCGGCTTATCCGCCAGGTCGCTGATGAGCGTGGCGTCGCTGTTCAGCTTGAAAAAGTGGAGTCATTACCTGAAATAATGAAATACAAAGTGATGTCGACACCGGCAGTCGTCATTGATGACATCGTTGTACATGCTGGAGGAATACCGTCAAGAGACATGATCGAAAGCTGGCTCTGATCTACCCTGCAGAAGGCATCACTGAGAGGTGTAAAGGTCTGGCCCGGAGATTATGTATTCACCTCCGGGCGCTCTCCAGCGCAGGTAACATACAGACGCTGATTCTTCATTTTTCAGGGCCGGTTAAGGATAGCGTTTTACTCTCCGGATACGGACAGGCTTTCTACCGCCTTTGTTCACTCTTTATTCAGACGATTATACAATTTATTCGTTCGCACTCTGACGTTTCGCTTCAAGCTCAAGGATCCAAAGGCACATCTGCTCAATAAGCTCAGGGGTAATCGTTTTTTTAAAACGAGCAATAACTTCAGCATCCGTGTCATCCATATATTTTAAGGGCTTCTCAAATGCCAGGGTGGCAAGCCGGGAAAGTGCAAGAATTTCATCAATCATAAGGGGTTTCTGCATATTTCCGCCTTCTCTTGCAGATTCAGGGGGGGGGGGCAGTCTGGCACCAGGCGTTCCCGGAGTTTTCTCCGGGAACTGAGTTATCTGAGCATTAACAGGGGAACACGCGTCTGTTCGAGCATCGCAGTGGTGTTACTTCCGATGAAAAAACGTCGCAGGGAAGAGTGGCCATATGCCCCCATCACAATCAGATCCATATCGTTGTCCGAGACATACTCGCAGAGTGCCTCCGTGATCGAACGTCCTTCCGCTAACCGGGATATCGCACTGATGCCAGCGCTCTGCAGACTACGCTTCGCCTCTTCAAGAGGATGAGCATCCCCGTTAACCATCACGATATGACACTCCATGCCCTGCAGCAGAGGGCTGAGCGTCAGTCGACGCAGGTTTCTCCGGCTTTCCTCACTGCCATCAAACGCAAACATGACTCTGGAAGGGACAGAAAAAGCTTCAGGTACAATCATTACCGGCTTCTTCTGCAGGCGGATAATGCTCTCCAGATTGCTGCCAACCGGGTGCTGTGCTCCCCGGCGGCCGAGCACCATCAGACGAATACCCTTCAGGTCAGCCAGGATGATATCCAGTGCGCCATGCTTCTGAAGTTGCTGAACATCCGGGATACCAGTCTGACTGAGCAGTTCTGCGCATCCGGCAAGAATGGCGCGTCCCTGCGTCATCAGCAGACGGTTACGCTCCCCCTCTATCCGGACAAGTTCCTGCGTCAGTTGCTCCCGGCTGTCAATACCGATAGCCCCCGTCAGGTCAGAAACAGCCGGTTGTTCATTTTTTTCAAGCACATGCAGCAGGGCAAGAGGTGCGTCAAGCTTCCCTGCAACCCAGGCCGCATACTCACACACAGAACGTGTTGATGACGAACCATCCACGCAGGCAATAACGGTGTTTTCCATATCATTAATTTCTGACATTAATGACCTCCCATCAGTTTTTCGACTTCTTCGGGTTTATCGTGAACACCAAAGCGATCAACGATTGTACGGGTTGCTTCGTTCATCCCTCGGATCTCAACGTCTGTTCCTTCTCTGCGGAATTTAATAACCACCTTATCCAGAGCGCTGACTGACGTAATGTCCCAGAAATGAGCATGCGTCACATCAATGACCACTTTCTCTACGGCCTCGCGAAAATCAAAATACGCCATAAAGCGGTCGGCAGAGGCAAAGAACACCTGCCCGGTGACCTTATAGAGCCGGGTTTCTTCCCTGAGTTCTGAAGAGACAGCCAGAAAACGCGCCACTTTAGTGGCAAAATTCAGGGAAGCGATCAGCACACCGGTGAGTACCCCGAATGCCAGATTATGAGTGGCCACCACCACCACAACCGTTGCCAGCATCACCACGCTGGTTGAAACAGGATGGCTTTTAAGATCCACAACTGAACGCCATGAAAAGGTACCAATTGAAACCATGATCATCACGGCGACCAGCGCGGCCATAGGGATTTGCGAGACCAGGTCCCTAAGGAAGACCACCATACACAGCAGGACCACACCGGCAGTGAGGGTGGACAGACGGCCCCGGCCACCAGACTTGACGTTGATAACGGACTGACCAATCATTGCACAGCCCGCCATCCCCCCGATAAAGGAGGTGCAGATATTGGCGATGCCCTGTGCCTTGCATTCCCTGTTTTTATCACTGGGGGTATCGGTCATATCGTCCACAATCGTGGCCGTCATCATTGATTCCAGTAGTCCTACAACAGCGAGCCCTGCGGAGTACGGGAGAATGATCAGGAGCGTATCAAGATTCAGCGGAATGTCCGGCAACAGGAAGACCGGGAGGCTGTCAGGCAGTTTCCCCATATCCCCGACAGTACGCACATCCAGATGCAGCCACATGGCAATAGCCGTCAGTACCACGATACAGACAAGGGGAGAAGGGATTGTTTTATTCAGATACGGGAAGAGGTAAATAATGGCGAGTCCCCCTGCCGTCATTGCATAAACATGCCAGGTCACATTGGTGAGCTCAGGTAACTGCGCCAAGAAAATCAGGATCGCGAGTGCATTAACGAAGCCGGTGACCACGGAGCGTGAGACTAATCGCATGAGGCCGCCGAGCTTAAGATAGCCAGCTATTAGCTGGAATATGCCGGTCAGCACGGAGGCAGCCAGTAAGTACTGCAGTCCATGATCCTTCACCAGGGTCACCATCAGGAGCGCCATTGCTCCCGTTGAGGAAGATATCATCGCCGGGCGACCACCAAAGAAGGCCATAACCAGCGGGATACAGAAGGCGGAGTAAAGCCCCACCTGAGGGTCAACACCGGCAATAATGGAAAAGGCGATCGCTTCTGGAATGAGTGCGAGCGCGACAACAATACCAGCCAGCACGTCACCACGGACGTTACCCAGCCAGTCCTTACGCGTCGAGGACAGCAACATAGTAATTTCTCAGTTTTCAGATGTAGTTAGCCCCGGAGGACATAAGTTTTAAATACGGTAAAGCACATCCGCAGACGGGATGTTATTGCGTGCGTTCTGAGGCTCGCTCAGTACGGCGGAGGAAGGAAAAACTCAGGGTGGCGTAATGCGCATGGTCAGCAGGTAAATCCTCGAAATCAGGTACACAGTTCTTTGTGAGAAAAATAAGCCAGCGCAATGTACTTTTGTGCTGACCACATGCTCTGCTTGATGCAGAGTCTTACTACTATAAACGAAAATACAACACGATCAATGCAAAGGCCCCATACGGGCAGTTTAAGCAACAGAATATGACTGTCGGTGATCAAGGTAACCGCATGCATGTCTTGATATCAGAAAGAATACGTTTCCTGAACATCCCCTACGTTGATAAAAAAGTTCTTAACGTACAATAATTTTCGATATCCAAACTGACCCCAGATATACAGCCATGACAGCGTGGAAAGCAGGTACGACGGCGAAAGGCGAGCCAGCGCCAGCGCGGTGCCGAAAATAATGCTGAATAATGTGCCAAGTGCGGTCAGCAACAGCGTTTGCCCTAGTCCGGTAAGAATCACTGGATTAAAAAACCACTCGGCAAAGACTGCCCACTCCCAACGTGGGTTCAGCGCGATGGATTGAATAATCCCGGCAAAAATAAACAGCGAAAACAGCGCACCGGCAAAGCGGAAAGGGTAACGCGCGGGAACAATGTTTAATGGCGGTTCCTGTGCCTGACTCAGCGGTGGCTGTTGAGAAGACGTTTGTAGAGATTGCGTCATGATCGATACCATTTGAAGGTGATGCTGAAAAATGTCGTTTTGTGGTTAACCCATTGCGTTATTAGTGGTGCGTAAGGATCAACACAATTTCAAATGGCGGTTGATCATCTCGACTTCCGTTTGCCACGCGGCCTGTGGCGTTGCTATTTCAAACAGTGCTTTCTTAAACGGTAAACGCCCATCGTAAGGAGGAATGCTGTAAGTCGCTGGATCGATGGTGGTATCGAACTGAGGGGTATAACCGTGGCTCAGGTATAAGCGCACCGCTTCAGGCTGACGGAAGCCCGTCGTCAGGAAAAAATGCTGATAGCCTAGTCGCCGGGCATGCTGCTCCAGCTCTTGCATCACTTTCCCTGCTAACCCCTGACGGCGCAGCGAATTATCCGTCCATACCCGTTTAATCTCAGCGGTGGTGCTGTCGTAGCGTTTAAATGCGCCGGTAGCAATGGGGACACCTTGACGCAGCAGCGCAATAAAAATGCCGTGCGGCTGTTGGTAGATTCCCGGAGGATCGCTTTCCCGTTCACCAAAAAAATCGCCATAACGCTGTGCATATTCCGCGAACAGACCGTCGATAATGGGGGCCACAATAGGGTCTTCGGGCTGGGTAATGATGAAGATGTCGTCGGACATAAGTGCTCCTGATTCATTAGCGTATTACGGGCTATCGGTAACGTACATGACATCCCGATAGCCATAGGACGGGATTAATCGCCCAGCCCAGGTGGATTGATTTCTGAACGGTCAATACGCTCAATACTCTCTCCCCAACGGTTCAGCACCCGATCGTATTCGCCGCTTTTAATCACGCCGTTCAACGCGGTATTAATCGGCTGTACCAATCCGCTGCCTTTGCGCGTGGTGACTGCGATATGTGCGACGTCGGGGTAACCGCCGTTTACCGTACCCACATGCTTAACTTTGCCTGTCAGCTCTGCCTTGTAGGCACCCACCACGTTTGGACCAAAATAGGCATCAGAACGGCCGGATTGCAGGCTGAGGTTGGCGGCGGCATCGTCCGTGACATAGATCGGCTGAAAGGCGGGCAGGCCGTTGGCGCGATTTTGTTTATCCCACGCCAGCAGGACGGCTTCCTGATTAGTGCCTGAGCCGACGATAATCTTCAGCCCGGCGATGTCTTTCGCTTCCTTGATGGATTGAATCTTACTGGTGGATTTCACATAGAAACCGAGTGAATCGATGCGGTAAGTGGCGAAATCGAACTTTTCTTTACGCTCTTTGGTGACCGTAATGTTGATGATGGCGGCGTCATATTTACCGGAGGCTACACCGAGCGGCCAGTCTTCCCACGAGGTGGGCACAATGTTCAGCTCCAGCCCAAGGCTGTCTGCCACCAGTCGGGCGATATCCGGCTCGCTGCCCACCACGGTTTTGTTGTCGTCAGCCAAAAAGGCCAACGGCGGTGATGATCCCAACGCGGCAATGGCGACGGTGAACTTGCCCGGCGTAACAAACTTAAAGTCGGCTGGAATCTGCGTGATGGCCTCTGCATTTTTCGGTGCATGGATTGGCTGCTGATTGGCTTTCAGGTCGATGGCGGCCTGTACGCTGGTTGCGGACAGCGTGCCGAGCAGTAGCGATCCTGCCAGTAGCGTTGTCAAAAGTGATGGGCGCACGCGAGGTGTTGCGACCGACTGTGCGTTGATGTGGGTGATCTCTTTTTGCATCTCTTTTTCCCTTGCAGGTTATTATTTATAATGGTGACATTGTCACTTTTGGGGTTAATTACCGTTACTTAATCACCGATACCTGGCGGATTTACCACGGACTGCGTGACCTTTTCATCGTCTTCACCCCAGCGATCCAGTACCTGTGCATAGCTACCGTTGTGGATCGTGCCATTGATGGCGGTGCTGATTGCCTGCGCCAGACCATTGCCTTTTTGCGTGGTGACGGCGACATAAGCGACCGTCGGGCCTTTGCCTACCATGCGCGTCTTGCCCGTCAGCGCTGCTTTATAGGCTCCGATGGAATGTGGACCGAAAAACGCATCAACGCGCCCAGACTGAATGCTCAGATTGGCGGCAGCATCGTCGGTGACGTAGACCGGCTGCACGGGGGGAAGGCCATTGGCACGGTTTTGTCGGTCCCACCCCAACAAAATGTTTTCCTGATTGGTACCGGAACCGACAATTACCTTCAGGCCCGCCACGTCTTCCGGCTTATTGATTGCGGTAATTTTGCTGGTCGATTTCACATAAAAACCCAATGTATCAATGCGGTAGGTAGCGAAATCGAATTTTTCTTTGCGCGGTTTTGTCACGGCAATATTAAAAATAGCGGCATCGTATTTCCCCGCCGTGATACCCAGCGGCCAGTCCTCCCAAGAAGCAGGAACCAGCTTTAGTTCGAGCCCGAGACTGTCTGCCACCAGCCGTGCGATGTCGGCGTCGCTGCCGACAATCGTTTTGTTGTCGTCAGCCAGCAACGAGAGCGGCGGTGAACTGAGCGATGAGACGGTAACGGTCAATTTACCCGGCGTCACAAATTTGAAATGAGCCGGAATCTGCGCAATAGCCTCGGCATTTTTCCCCGTGCGAATGGGAATCTGGTTGGCCTTGAGATCAATACGGCTGACGAATCCCGTGTCTTGCGCCTGCGCACTTATTGCCAGCGTGGCGCTAAGCAGCGTTGCCAGATTTGTCGCGGTAATAAAAGGGGAACGTTTCACGGTAAATCTCCTGTAGCGCGAATTAGCGCGTGAATTGATTCACCGGATAGTCCAGCGCCAGATTTTCCCGTAGCGTATAGCCGGCATACTCCTGGCGGAACAGGCCACGCTGTTGCAGCAGAGGAACGACGCGATCGACAAAGTGATTGAGCGTATCCGGCGTGCCACCCTGAATAATGAAGCCGTCTGCTGCACCATTTTCAAACCAGCGCTGTAAACCATCTGCCACCTGCTCAGGTGTACCGCTGAAGACCGGACGCGGTGATGCGGCTTCCAGTGCAACCTGACGCAGCGTTAAGCCTTTTTCCTGCGCGTTGCGTTTGATTTCGTCGGTAGTGCTGCGGAAGCTGTTTTTCCCCAGATCGCCAATATCAGGGAAGGGCGCATCCAGTGGATGTTGTGAGAAGTCATAGTGTTCAAAATAGCGGCCCAGATAGTTGAGGGCATCTTCAATTGTCACTAGCTGTGCCGTTTCCTGATACTGGCGCTCTACGTCTTCTGCATCGTTGCCGACAATGACGCTGACGCCTTGGAATACGTGCAGTTGATCGGCGCGGCGACCGTTTTCTTCCAGCTTCTGCTTCACTTCGCGGTAATAGCGCTGTGAGTCTTCCAGTGTGTGTTGGTGGGTGAAGATGGCATCGGCGTGTTTGGCGGCCAGTTTTTGGCCGTCTTCAGACGCACCCGCCTGAAATACAATCGGGCGACCCTGCGCGGATCGGCCAATATTCAGCGGCCCTTGTACCGAGAAGAATTCCCCCTGATGATTCAGCGTGTGTAACTTCTCAGGATCGAAGAACTGCCCGCTGGCTTTGTCACGAATAAAGGCGTCGTCTTCCCAGGAATCCCACAGGCCTTTCGCCACCTGAAGAAATTCATCGGCAATGCGGTAGCGCAGTGCATGTTCCGGGTGCTGTGCGCGGGAAAAATTTTTCGCTGAGCCTTCCAGCGGTGATGTCACCACGTTCCACCCTGCGCGGCCATTGCTCAGATGGTCGAGGCTGGAAAACTGTCGGGCGGTGGTAAAGGGCTCGGAATACGATGTTGACAGTGTGCCGACCAGGCCAATATGGCTGGTGACGGTAGCCAGTGCGGAGAGCAGCGTTAACGGCTCGAACCGGTTGAGAAAGTGGGGGATGGATTTTTCATTGATATACAACCCATCAGCCACGAAGACAAAGTCGAATTTACCCTGTTCGGCTTTTTTTACCGCATCCAGAACAAAGCCAAAATTAATACTGGCGTCTGGTACGACATTTTTATGTCGCCATGCGGACATATTTCCCGCCGCACCTTGTAATATTAAACCCAGTCTTAATTGCCGTTTTGATGATATTTGTTTTTCACTCATTATTCGAAACCTTTTATTAATTGAACACACTTCCATGAAAGTGAAAACAATCCATCAATAAACCGGCTATCAATCGATAAGCCATCAATAGGTATTCACGTATTCAATGAAAGGTTAATAGGACGTTAATAGCGTGTTTTCACTATTGATGAGGCGAGGTATGATGTAAAACAACAAAAATGTATAATGAAATTCAAAAATTTCAGATGATGGCGCGGCTTGTTTTGTTAGTATGATGTTAATGGCTATGTGTCTCGCCGTATCTAAAGGATAAAATTTGATGTCTGATTTGACAGTTGAACGACGCGCAACCGCGAATGACGCCGTTCCCTCTGCGGCGGTGACCGCCGTTGACCAGCAGGCGTTTCGTGATGCAATGGCAAAATTGAGCGCCGCGGTTAATATCGTTACGACGGATGGCCCGGCCGGTAAGGCCGGATTTACGGCATCTGCCGTGTCCAGCGTCAGCGACACGCCCGGCACGCTGCTGGTGTGTCTGAATCGTGGTTCATCGGTGTATCCCACGTTTCAGGCGAATGAACATTTGTGCGTTAATACGCTAACGGCAGATCATGAAGCGCTGTCGTCGCTGTTTGGGAGTCGATCATCGACGGAAGAACGGTTTGCGGCAGCGGAATGGGACGTGTTACACACGGGTTCACCCGTATTGCAGGATGCTTTGGTTGCATTTGACTGCCGGGTTGAGGAAGTGGTGAGTGCGGCGACACACGATATCTTTATTTGCCGAGTGTTAGCGATTAAGCAGGGCGAAAGTACCGATGGTCTGGTGTATTTTTCCCGTGGTTATCACGCCGTTCGCGGTTAATGAGTATCGCTTTCTTTCTAACTCCGATCGTTTGACGATCGAGATACCCGGAGCAACCACGGGGTGAGGCGTCCCTGCGGGAACCTCATCCCCGTGTCTCTCCTAATATCGGATTTATGTAACCACTACACCTCCCCCCAATCGACTGGGCGGAGGTGATTATATTTGCAGATCAAAATATTACGATGGAGACAGTACCGCCTGTGGAACGGTGCTTTTCGTGGTACGCAGGCGATGCAGTGCGGCTTCCGCTAACTGTGCAAAGTAGCGTGATGCCGGCGCAATAGCACTTTCATCTGGGTTGAACTGAGGGTGGTGCAGACCAAATTCGCTGTTTGAGCCAATGCTGACGAACGTGCCCGGCACGTCCTGAAGGTAAAGGGCAAAATCCTCGCCGCTCATTTGCAGTTCGGCGTTTTCTACCTGATAGCCTGCGTCTCGGGCAATTTGCTTGCTGAAGTCTGCCCATTCGCTGGTGTTCACGACAGCAGGCGGGCCGGGATACCACTTCAGTTCCGCTTTGGCGCCCAGCGCAAGGGCAATACCACCAATCAGTTGTTCAATTCGCTCCGGTATTTCCGCGCGGATCGCGGCATTGTAGGTGCGTACGGTCCCTTCCAGCTCTACCGTTTGCGGCAGTACGTTCCAGGTGTTACCGCCCTGAATACGCGTGACGCTGATCACCAGCGATTCCAGAGAACTAAAGCTGCGGCTGGGGAGGGTTTGCAGCGCATTGACGATATTGCAGGCGGTGACAATGCTGTCGATACCCTGTTCCGGCTTGGCCGCGTGCGCCCCTTTGCCTGTAATGTGAATAGCGAAGCGATCCACATTGGCATAAAACGGGCCGCTACGCGTGGCGAACGTCCCCGCAGGAAGCTCTGGCGCATTGTGCAGGCCGAAAACGGCGGCAACATCGGCGAGTGCTCCGGCACGGATAAACTGTTTGGCACCGGTAGACACTTCCTCTGCCGGTTGGAAAAATAACCTGACTTTACCCGGTAAGACATGCTCACGTTTTTTCAGCAGGCAAGCAGCACCGAGCATGACGGCGGTATGGAAATCGTGGCCACAGGCATGCATAACGCCAGCATGCTGGGAGCGAAAATCGACATCAACCTGTTCTTCAATGGGTAATGCATCAATATCGGCACGCAGCGCAATGGTTGGGCCGCTGCCGTGACCCATTTCGGCAACGACGCCTGTGGTTAACGCCAGAGGTAACAGACGGATGTCTTTCTCTTGTAGCCAGCGGGTAATGTGCGCGGTGGTTTGGTGTTCCTGATTGGATAATTCCGGGTACTGATGTAAGTGCCGTCGCCAGTTAATTAACTGTTGCTCAAATGACGTATCACAACAGGGGATAGATTCAGCCATATCAATACACCTCCTTAACAAAACGTAAACATGGTAAAGGTAGCCGATAGCCACTCAATGGATAAATACCGTCTGGTTATATTTCATGTCTTTTTATGATGGCGCTTTTTTGTATTCATTTATTATGAATATTTCTGCTAACAAAATTCATTATTGATATTTATTTTTCACACTTTTATGCAACATTCTTCTTATTCTGTTTTTTTGTTATGCCTATTTATTGCTATGAATAGTGTTAACGGATAGTCGCTAAAATAAGGAAACATCGTGGGATATAAGCTCAGTTTATTAGATCAAAGCCCTATCGCCGAAGGAATGAGTGTGGCGCAGGCGTTGGCGCAAACCGTGTCGTTGGCGAAAGTGGCGGAAGCACTTGGCTATTACCGCTTTTGGGTTTCCGAGCATCATAATTCCGATGAATTGGCCGGGTCGTCTCCCGAGGTTTTGATCACCTGGCTGTTAGCGCACACGACAACGCTGCGTATCGGTTCCGGCGGCGTGATGTTACAGCACTACAGCCCGTATAAGGTTGCAGAGAATTTCCATGTCATCAGTGCGTTGGCGGGCGGACGTGTTGATTTAGGCATCGGCAAAGCACCAGGCGGATTGCCACGGGCGACGCGTGCACTTCAGCAGGAAATTGGCGAGATTGAACGCGTCTCCTTCACGGAGAAATTACATCAGTTAAACCATTTTCTCGGCAGCCATGATGATAGCGCCGAACGCCTGAATGCGACGCCGCTGCCGGAGCATGAGCCGCAGCGCTTTCTGTTGGGTGCCAGCCAGGAGAGTGCGCAGCTAGCTGCATCGCTAGGCTGGAATTTTGTATTCGCGGGGTTCATTAATGCCAGCGAAACACTGTTAACGGAATCACTCTTGAGCTACCGGGAATTGAAACCAGCCAGCGCCCAGACGCTGCTGTCGCTGTCGGTGATTGCCGCTGAACGTTATGAAGATGCGGAAGCGCTGGCTAGCACACAGCATAATTATAAAGTCTATATTGAAAACAAACCGCCGCTGACGGTAGGCAGTCAGGAACTGGCAGACAATTTCGTTCGGCAGTCGGGGGCGACGGATTTTCGTATTGAGCAGGAGCCGCGGCATGTGCTTTACGGCACGCCGGAACACGTACATCAGCGCTTGAAGCATTATCACCAGCGCTTTGGAGTCGATGAATTCATTATCCACACGCCCGTGACGTCCTCGCGCGAACGTGAGGCGTCGATCCGACTGTTAGCGCAACGCTGAGAAACATGAGCAACAACAACACTGCGCTGTATCGCAGGCGGTAGTCTAGGTCTCTCAGGGGCAGAAAACCGAGGTGATGCGATGGCAGTGCCGGAAAGCAAAGAAGCCTTGATCAAGGCAATTAACGGTCAGTTTGCGCTATTAATGAAGAAAATCGATGCAGTATCTGCTGAACGAGCCTTCTCACCGGAGATGGTGGGACATGCACAGGGAACGCAGATGAGCCCCGCCAATCTGGTAGCATATTTGCTGGGGTGGGGAAATCTGGTGCTGAAATGGCATGAGGACGAAGAACAGGGTAAACCTATCGATTTCCCTGCGTCCGGTTATAAATGGAATCAACTTGGCCTGCTGGCGCAAAAATTCTATCGGGACTACGCCCATATCACCGACTGGGAGGAGCTGGTCGCGCTGCTTGTCGCGAATCAGTTGGCGCTTATCGCGCTGGTTGAACGCTATAGCGATGCACAACTCTATGGTGAATGTTGGTACGGCAAGTGGACGCGTGGGAGGATGATTCAGTTTAATACCGCTTCGCCTTATAAAAATGCGGCTGGTCGGTTGCGCGCGTGGGAGAAAAATAAATAACGGTTTGATAGTCAATCAGAATGATTTTTGGCCTGACCTTTCCCTTTATGAGTACTGCATCGGCGGCGTTTTTTCAGACAAAACCTTACATATTCCCCCTGTTTGACTGTTCTATACTCAGTAATAAGCAAGATAAGTTTTACTGACAGATGAGATAGATAGGGGGAAAGAAAAATGATTGGTCTCAACCTAGTTTCTCCAGTGTCATATTACGCTACGCCTGACAAACTTGATTATGTCCAAGGCATTTCCCGTTCGTCGCAGCTGTCTGGTTATCCTAATCAGGATGCTTCTACCCGAACTCGGGTAGCGTACGAGAATAGCGGTCCCGTCTTTACGCCACCTATAGCCGATGGGGTTAATCGCCCGACGGCAAATAACCAGCTTAATGTTTACGTTTAAATTTCCGACAAAAACGGGCAATCGCGTGCTGTAAACGATCGTTTTCGGTGCGTGTTTTGCCTTTTTGCCCTTACTACATCCTCGTAAAAGTATTTCCATCAATCCTGCCGTGTTTCCACTACTTTTTTATTCTCGTTCGACCCTGCCTGTTATTTGTGTCAATTCATGGCTAACCCTATGATTAATCAGGGTTACATAATCCTGATGATTTCCTTTCAGTTTGCTGTTTTTTGACACATTTCATCATATTTTCTTCTGCCCCCTGGTTTTGGAATGAATATTGCTGCTATTTTCCTTTCTTTAACAAAGACATGACCTGAATTAGGTTCCTCTGGCACTGCTATTGATAACGACAGCGTTCGATAGTGAAAAAGTCTATAACGAGAAAGGGAGTGGTGTTTATGTTGAAACAAGTAGCCGTTGCGGTAGGGATGGCGTGTTTATGTGTACCGGTCTGGGCTTATGATTACGGCGACTATGCACGCGAGACGGTGGATACGCTCATTAATGATTATCCCGGTCGCTATCGCGACACAGCCAATTTTGCGGGTGCGGCGGATTGGATGACGCAGCGTATGGCACCAGGCTATAGCACGGTCAGGCAGGATTTTTCCTGGACGGCAGGCGGCGCGACGCGTTCGTCACAAAACGTGCTGGCCTCTAATGTTGGGTTGAGCAGCGAATACATCATTACCGGTGCGCACTTCGATACCTTCTTCGGGCGGCCAACGCTACAAGGGTTGGATGACAACGCATCCGGTGCTGCCATTCTGACGGAAGTGGCGCGTAATTTTAGCGGCATCCAGACGGAAAAAACGCTGGTCTTTGCTGCCTTCGGTGCAGAAGAAGAGGGGCTACGCGGTTCGCGCGCGATGGTTAACGATCTGATGGCGCAAGGAACTGCGGGCGATCTGAAGGCCATGATTAACATGGACAGTATGATCACTGGCGATAAACTTTATGCTCACGCTGGCGATAACAGCGTGGCAAATCCCGCTCTGGCAAGCCTGCGTGAACAAACGCTGCGTATTGCGAATGAACTGGGCATCGATCTGTTCACCAATCCGGGGTTGAATGCCAGTTATCCGGCTGGAACGGGATGTTGTAGCGACGGCGATAGCTTCAATGCAGCGTTTGATATTCCCGTGCTCTATATGGAGGCCACCAACTGGGATATTGGCGATCGGGATGGTTATGAACAAACCACGAACCCCGCGGTGCCGGGGGGCGCGACATGGCATGATCCTACCGTTGATAACGAAGCCTTTCTGACCAGCGTGCTCGGGCAGGAACGTATCGACCAGCGCCTGCGTGACGTTTCGCGGATGGTGACGCGATTGCTGCTGGAAATCTCCAATACTGATTTGCTGCATTCGGCGTATTCCGCTGCCGCGATGCAACAGGCAATGGAAGAGAGCCTGAAGCGTCAGCGCCAGTCATTGAGTGACTTGCATAATCAGCGTTGGTTGCTATTGCAAAATACCACTCGTCGCGCGGGCACGCTGGATACGGCGATCGGAATTAAGGGCGATGTTATCCCGTCAAAGGGCTTTGACCGCGCACCGCAGCAGCGTTCTCGGCAGGCGATGGCCTATGCGCTAATGGATTATCAATTAAGTGACGGTGTCACTATTGGTGGCAGCCTGAGCCTGCTGCGTAGTAAGGATAAACTGGAGCGCAATGGACACCTTGAAAGCGATACCTGGCAAGCGGGAGTCTATGGTTTGCTGAATCACGGCGGGCCCGCCTGGTTGGGCAGCGAAGTGACGGCGGGGCGAGCGGCGATTGAATCACGCCGTTCGGTGCATCTGCAATCTGCGGGCGGTCCGGTTCTGTTGAACAACACGCTGGATGGCAATACTGAAGCGCAGTTTATCGGTGCCCGCGTGACAGGCGGTTATGACTTCCCGCTGGGTGGCCTGCGCACCGGTCCGGTTGCAGGGCTGGATTACGCGCGTTATCGCATCAATGCGTTTGATGACAAAGGCAATCTGCGAACTGGCGTTCGGTATGAAAAACAGGATGTCGATTCACTGGAGGCCAGTGTGGGCTGGCGCGTGCGTGGCAACGTGGAATTCAGCAACACAATGTCGTTACAACCTTACGCGACGGTGGCCTGGGTGCGTGAACTGGCCGATGGACTCGATTCCAGTTTTACCATAAAAGATCATGTCGATGGTGCAAACCGCCGTATTGCCGTGAGAGAGCAGGATAAAAATTTCGGCAAGGCGACGGTCGGTTTGCAGTGGCTTGCCGCAGAGAATCTGAATCTGTACTCCGAAATTGGCAGCCGTTTCGGTCATCGGGATGGCGAGCAAACGCGCTACAGCGTGGGCGTGCAGTGGCAGTTCTAGTCTGTTGACGCAGGCTCTTGTTGAAGATTAATGCTGACATAAGGCGCTAACGCGGGGTCTGAAACGACCCCGTATCTGATTCAGGCGGGTTGGTTACCCGTACGGCCCGTTTTGAACCGAGTCTCTGACTCGCAGTTCAGACAAGAACAGGTTATCTTTCGAGAAGTATCCGCCGTCCAGCATCGCGATCAGGCGGTTAATCACTTCGTTGATCATATCGCTCACCGGATCTTTTACGCTGGAGAGTGATGGCTTCAAAAACGGAGCAGTGGGAATATCGTCGAACCCGACCACAGAAACATCGTTCGGCACGGCAACACCGGCTTCATCCAGCGCTTTTATCGCGCCGATCGCCATATCGTCATTACTGGCGAGAACCGCGCTGAACGATATCTGGTTATTGCGCAGGGTGCTTATGGCGAGCGAACCACAGCGCGGCGTCCATTTTCCTCTCACAATCAGTTCATCCCGCACCGCAATGTTAGCTGCTGTCAGCGCGTCTTTATAGCCGGAAAGACGTTCGATAGCGGTCGGTGAATCCAGCGAGCCGGTGATAAACGCGATGTCTTTATGACCGCGTGCGATCAAATGCTGTGTGGCGTTATAGCTGGAACCTTTGTGATCGCAGCAGATGCAGTGACTTTGGTGTCTACGCAGTTTACGGTTGACCACCATGATTGGTTGCTTGTGTTGATCGATGATGTCATCCATCTCATCCACGTTGAGAAAACGAGGGTAAATGATAATCGCATCGCAGCGCAAACCGAGCAGGAATTGAATCGCGGCGCGTTCTTCATCCGCGCTGTGTTTACCGTCGACCAGAATGAGCTGACGCCCGTTGTCTTCCAGTTTCTTAGCGGCCTGCGACAGCAGTTCGTTAAAATAGCTACCGTGATAGAGCGTGTTCGTCACCACCAAACCGATACAGGCTGACTTGCTGGTCGCCAGATTACGTGCCAGTAAATTTGGCTGATACCCCGTCTCCTCAATAGCCTGATAGACCAGCGTTTTGGTTTCTTCACTGGTATAGCCTTTGCCTGAAAGCACGCGCGACACCGTCGCTTTTGATACGCCTGCTTTCTTCGCCACTTCCTGCATTGTTGACATGGGACATCCTGAGACGTTGAACACGCCCATCATTTTACACACTTTGGACCAGTAGCAGGGTGATGAGTGCAGAACCGAAGCGAGCGAGGGGAGTAATACGCTATTCATGACGATCGCGATCACATAAGAAAAATATTCATAAAAAAATTATTGAAATTACGTTCATATATAAACACTATCATGTGGAACCGGTTACCCATAAGCGTTTCATCACGTGGCATGGAGCAGGGATACCGGCATGAATAATTTCATAACTCCATGAAATTAAATAATAAATGTTCGTTAGCTAAACAATAAACTTGCGATGAGCAGTTTGTTGAAATCGGTGTAACGTGCGCGATTACGAGAGATTGTCTATCCATGTCAAAGAATTATGCGGCTGTATCCCGTTCGATTGTCGATGCCATCGGTGGTGCTGATAACATCGCTGCGGTAACCCACTGTATGACGCGTCTGCGCTTTGTGCTGAAAGATAATGATGCGGCGAATGTGGCCGAATTGAAGGCGATAAGCGGCGTGCTGGGTGTGGTGAAAAATGATAACCAGTGTCAGGTCATCATCGGCAACACTGTCTCTCAGGCCTATGCCGAGGTGGTGAAGCTGCTGCCGGAAAGTGCGGCGGCGGAAAAAGCGGTACCGGTGAACAATAAAATTACGCTGCGACGCATCGGGGCAGGGATTTTGGATGCGCTGATTGGCACGATGTCGCCGCTTATCCCGGCGATTATCGGTGGTTCGATGGTGAAGTTGCTCGCTATGATCCTCGATATGACCGGACTGTTTGAGAAAGGGGCGTCAACGATCACGATTCTGAACGTGATTGGCGACGGCGCATTCTTCTTCCTGCCGATCATGGTAGCGGCGTCTGCGGCGGTAAAATTCAAAACCAATATGTCGCTGGCAATTGCCATCGCCGGGGTATTGGTGCATCCGACATTTATCGATCTGATGGCAAAAGCAGCACAGGGCCAGCAGGTGGTATTTATGGGGCTGTCGGTCACGGCGGTGAAGTATACCTATACCGTGATTCCGGCGCTGTGTATGACCTGGATTCTGTCTTACATTGAAAAATGGGTAGACCGCATTACGCCAGCGGTGACCAAAAACTTCCTCAAGCCGATGTTAATCGTGCTGATTGCCTCTCCAATTGCCATTATGCTGATCGGCCCGATTGGGATTTGGATCGGTAGCGGTATTTCTGCGGTGGTGTACACGGTGCATGACTATCTGGGCTGGCTGTCCGTTGCCATCATGGGCGCTATTTGGCCGCTGCTGGTAATGACCGGTATGCACCGCGTGTTTACCCCGACCATTATTCAAACCATTGCCGAAACCGGCAAAGAGGGCATGGTCATGCCGTCTGAAATCGGTGCGAACCTGTCGCTTGGCGGTTCTTCACTGGCGGTTGCCTGGCGCACCAAAAACCCGGAACTGCGCCAGACGGCGCTGGCGGCGGCGGCCTCGGCCATTGTTGCTGGGATCTCTGAGCCCGCGCTGTACGGCGTCGCGTTACGCCTGAAACGTCCGCTGATCGCCTGTTTAATCACCGGTTTTATCTGTGGTGCCGTTGCTGGCATCGGTGGGTTGGCAAGCCATTCAATGGCGTCGCCAGGGCTATTCACTAGCGTACAGTTCTTCGATCCGACCAATCCGATGAGCATTGCCTGGGTGTTTGGCGTCATGATTCTGTCCGTCGTGATTTCCTTCTTCGTTACCTTGCTATTGGGCTTTGAAGACATTCCGGTAGAAGAAAAACCAGAAGAGAAACGCGTACAGAACGATGAGGCTTCCGCGCCGCAGCATGCAACGAACACGCATTAAATTAAGCACTAATTAGCTGAAGTACAAAGGAGAATAGCGTATGTCTGCATCAACATTTCCCAACGGGTTCTTATGGGGGGGCGCGATTGCGGCCAATCAGGCAGAAGGCGCGTACCTTGACGGCGGCAAAGGGCTGACGACGGTAGACATGATTCCCCACGGTGTGAATCGTCTACCGGTGAAGCTGGGGCAAGAGCCGCGTTTTGCGCTGCGTGAGGATGAGTTTTATCCCAGCCACCGGGCGATCGATTTCTATCATCGCTATAAAGAAGATATCGCGCTGATGGCGGAAATGGGGTTTACGGTGTTCCGTACCTCTATCGCCTGGAGCCGTCTCTATCCGAACGGGGATGAACTGACGCCCAACGCGGACGGCATCGCCTTTTATCGCGATATGTTTGCCGAGTGCAAGAAGTACAACATGGAACCACTGGTGACGCTGTGCCATTTCGATGTGCCGATGCATCTGGTCACGGAATACGGTTCATGGCGTAACCGGAAAATGGTGGAGTTCTTCACGCGTTACGCTCGCACCTGTTTTGAAGCCTTTGATGGGTTAGTGAAATATTGGCTGACGTTCAATGAAATCAATATCTTGCTGCATAGCCCGTTTTCTGGTGCGGGGCTGGTCTTTGCCGAAGGGGAAAATCAGGAGCAGGTGAAATATCAGGCTGCGCACCATGAACTGGTGGCGAGCGCACTGGCGACGAAAATTGCGCATGAGGTTAACCCGAACAATCAGGTCGGCTGTATGCTGGCCGGCGGAAATTTCTATCCGTGGTCGTGCAAACCGGAAGATGTCTGGGCGGCGCTGAATAAAGATCGTGAGAACCTGTTCTTTATTGACGTGCAGGCGCGGGGCTCTTATCCGGCGTATACCGGTCGGTTGTTTAAAGAGAAGGGCATCACGATTGCCTCTGAGCCGGGCGATGATGAGATTCTCAAGAACACGGTAGATTTTGTGTCCTTCAGCTATTACGCCTCCCGCTGCGCCTCGGCGGATATGAACGAGCACAACAGTAGCGCGGCGAACATTGTGAAGTCGTTGAAGAACCCGCACATCAAGGCAAGTGAATGGGGCTGGGGAATCGATCCGCTGGGTCTGCGCATCACCATGAACATGATGTATGACCGCTATCAGAAACCGCTGTTTTTGGTGGAGAACGGGCTGGGGGCGAAGGACGAGATTAACGCGCAGGGCGAGATTGATGATGACTATCGTATCAGCTATTTGCGCGAGCACATCAGCGCGATGGCGGACGCTATCGGCGATGGTATCCCGGTTATTGGTTACACCTCGTGGGGCTGTATCGATCTGGTTGCCGCGTCCACCGGTGAGATGAGCAAACGCTATGGCTTCATCTATGTCGATCGCGATGACCGAGGCGAAGGGACATTAGCCAGAAAGAAAAAGAAATCGTTCTACTGGTATAAGAAGGTGATTGCCAGCAACGGTGCTGACCTGAGCTAAAGGCAATAAGGCCGCTCGGTGATTCCTGCTATAGCCCCCTGACGGAGACGTCTGGGGGCTATTTTTTTCCAAAAAATGCGAAGAATGTGAATGGTGTTGGCTTACTTCCTTGTGCATAATCGAGCATATTAATTATGAACATAACGCATAATCGAGCTATAGTGAGCAATGCGGTTTATCATCGTCAGTACTCAACAACGCTGTCACGCAAACGCGATAGGAAGGTAAAAAACCATGAGTCAGTCGCTTCCCGATATTGCCTTTTTTCATGAACTCGCCACGCTGGCGAGTCAGGAAACGTTACCGCGTTTTCGTTCCCTTACCGCAAACCAAATCGATACGAAGCCAAAAGAGGGCTTTCGCTTTGATCCGGTCACGGAAGCCGACCGAGAGGCTGAGCGAGTCATCCGTGAGCACATCACGCGGCATTACCCCGAGCACGCGATTATGGGCGAAGAATTTGGCCTGAGCGGAGAAGGTCCGGTGCGTTGGGTTTTAGATCCCGTCGATGGAACCCGACCTTTCCTATGTGGGCTACCCGTGTGGGGAACGCTCATCGGCCTGCTGCACCATGAACGAGCCGTGATGGGGATGATGAGCCAGCCGTTTACCGGGGAGCGCTTTTGGGCCGATGGATCACTGGCCTGGCGCAGCGATCGGCAGGGCGAAACACGCTTAAGCACGCGTAAAGGCGTGTCGCTCGAACAGGCGATTCTTCACACCACCGCGCCGGAAGCGCTGAGTATGCATCCGACCGTTCGCTTCGCCGAACTCACCGAAAGTACACTGATGACGCGCTACGGCGGTGAGTGTTACGCGCTGGCGATGCTGGCAGCAGGTCAGATTGATATCTGCGTGGAATTTGCATTGCAGCCTTACGACATTGTCGCGCTGATTCCGATTATTGAGCAGGCAGGCGGCATCATCACCGATCTCAACGGACAGCGAGCGGAAGCGGGCGGCACGGTGGTCGCAACCGGTAACCCCGAGCTGCACCAACAGGTGTTAGCCATTCTTAATGGGACGCGGTCATAACCGCTTGTTTGTAAAACCAGCAAAAGACAACGGCTAATAAGGAATCATGATGAAAGTGGCACACGTTGCACTATGGACAGCCGATCTGGCCGCCCAGGCGACATTTTGGCAAGAGTTCTTCGCTGCTCAGGTGGGAGAAAAATATGTGAGTCAGAATCGCCCTGGGTTTGAATCGCATTTCGTTCAACTTAGCGAAGGGGCATCCATTGAACTGATGACGCTACCGGTGCTGGCAGAAGCGTTAACCAATAAAGAAGGCTGCGGCTGGGCGCACGTTGCGATTTCGGTCGGGAGCAAAGCGGATGTCGAAGCATTAGCCAGCAAAGCGGCGGAACGCGGCATTCTGGTTGCCCCACCTCGCATGACGGGGGACGGATTTTACGAAGCGATCGTCAGCGACCCTGATGGTAATCTGATTGAGATAACGTCAGACTGATACGGAAATCATTTTGTATGCGGCACGCACAGCATTCATTCGATCGACAACATAGCGCGATGTTAATTTATGCTGGTGCGTGCTTTGGCTACGTTAATGACTCAATCTTCCCAATGGAACAAGGCATCGAACTGTGTAAAACCGCGATCCGTGAGTACCGTCGGTACGCGAGTTCCAGTAGGTAGTCGCGCGGTTAACTGCACCTTATAAGCGCGAATAAGCCCGCACTTTTCCAGTTCTGACTGAACCTGTTGGCTCAATGCAATAACGGCAGGCGTCTCCAGCCTATCGAGCATTTCCAGTTCTGGAAGCGCCTGAGACCCTCCGCGCGCGTGCCAATTTTTCTCACTCTCCATAAAAACGAAGTAAGGCGACAGGCGGCTCAGTAAGACGGTTAACCCGGTGTGTTCTTCACCACAGCGAAGCGGACGTTTGACGTCAAAAGCCGGCGTGTTCTTATAAAACCAGGCGTCGACAAAAGAGGCATAACCAGAACCGTAATGATTCCATTCGATTCTCGATTGGGTATTGGTCAGACGCATAACCTGTGCACAAACGCCTTTAAAATGTTTATCGATCAACGTTTCATCATTGCTTACCCAGGGATATTCATCCGAAATACACTGCGATACGGGGTGTAAAAGAAGACGCGTGATTTCGTGTGACGAAAGCAGCGGCGAGACGGTGTGATGACTTTTACTTGCTGAACCACGTGCCATTTTTCGCTCCTTAAGTAATGGCTTAGCTTTTACAACAAACCGCATACATTTCCGAATACGGCAAACGCTTGCTGCATCTATCTTAACATTCTAATTTAGGAACTTGCTGTCTGGTTGGAGAAAGAAAAGGAGGGCAGGAAAATCGCTTCATTCTGGAGGCAGATCGGTAAGGCATAGCCTGAAAATGGGCGATGCCTTCCGGTTCGGGAATTCAACGGCTATTAATGATGCAGCAGCTCATCAACAACCTGATCGCTGGTGAGCTGATATGGGTAGTAAGTTGGCCAGTTGTCCATTTCTTTGAGGATCTCTGCTTGCGACGTATTTCCCATAAAAATATGGAAATGGGCGGATTTGCGCGGCGCAATGGTGTGATCGCTGAACTGAACGTATTTAGGTGCTTTTGACTGAGCATCTTTACATTCAAACAGATAGCGAACGCCTTTTTTACCCGATACATAGGTCAGTATCTTATACCCAGAATAGTCGTAATGGCATGAGGCCACTTCACCCTCTTTGTGGAACGTCATGACGCCATTGTCGACTTTTATTTCTGACACATCAGTGGCGTAACCTTTGCGGTAATAATCTTTAACTTGTTCAAATGTTTTGCTTTTATCCTGCTCAGCCTTCTTTTTAAAAACAGGGTCCATCTCACCCGATAGCATAATCGGGTTGACCGATTGCCACATTCCTTCCCAGTCGGTAAGCGCTCTGTCTTTCACATCGCTGTCATTGAAAACGCCATTGGATGCTTTCTTTTCGATTTCGGTCATAGGTTCGCCATGTGAATGAGCGTGAGTATGACCATGAGAATGGCTATGCGAATGATCGCCGTGCGCGGCAACCTGACAGGTTACGAAGAAGGCTCCCAGAGCCAGTGCAAGTTTCTTAATATTATTAGACAAAGCAAAATCCTCAATGATTTTCATGGTTGAATTGTTATGTTATAACATACCATTAAATGCATGGAAAGATTATCGCTATGGGTGTTCAAAAACGAAACATTTGTGGTGATAAATCATTCCAAAGCGGAACCGTAAACACGTAAACGACCTTGAATCATCAGAGAGTGTGAAATATGGCTGACGTTGTAGCTAGACAGAAATCAGAGGCAAGATTACCCGTAACCGTTCTATCCGGCTTTCTCGGCGCGGGGAAGACCACGTTGCTTAACCATATTCTGAATAATCGTGATGGCCGACGCGTCGCGGTGATCGTTAATGACATGTCAGAAGTGAATATTGATGCTGCCCTGGTGAGGGAGGGTGGCGCTGAGCTGTCACGGACGGACGAAAAACTGGTGGAGATGAGCAACGGTTGTATCTGTTGCACGCTGCGTGAAGATCTCCTGCTCGAAGTCAATCGGCTGGCGAAAGAGGGGCGTTTTGATCAGTTGGTTATTGAATCAACCGGCATCGCGGAGCCGCTTCCTGTCGCGGAGACATTCACCTTTGCGGGTGATGATGGCGAAAGCCTTTCTGAAGTGGCTCGTCTGGATACCATGGTGACCGTTGTCGATGGGTATAATTTCTTAAACGATTATGCTTCGGTGGACAGTATCCATTCACGCGGAGAGTCGTTAGGAGAGGGGGATGAGCGTAGTGTTGTGGATCTGTTGATCGACCAGATCGAATTCTGCGATGTGATCATCCTTAACAAAATCGATCTTATTGATGTGGCTCAACAACAGAAGCTGGTTGCGATTATTCGTTCACTGAATCCGAGCGCGAGAATACTTCACGCCGAGTTTGGGGCCGTGCCGTTGAACGAGGTACTCAATACGGGATTATTTGATTTCGACAAAGCAGCACAAGCTCCTGGATGGCTGAAAGAGCTACGCGGTGAACATACGCCTGAAACTGAGGAATATGGTATCGCCAGTTTTGTGTTCCGCGCGCGTCGGCCTTTTCACCCTGCTCGCTTTGCGCAAGTCATGGAAAGTTCGCTCGCTGGGGTTGTCAGATCCAAAGGCTATTTCTGGTTGGCGAGCCGCCCGGAATATGCCGGATCATGGTCTCAGGCTGGAGGCGTGGCGCGTCAAGGGCTGGCTGGTTCATGGTGGGTCAGTGCGCCGAAAGAAAGGTGGCCGACAGATAGTGAGTCGCTTGATTATATTCGTTCCATTTGGGTGGATGGCGTGGGCGATGCGCGGCAGGAACTGGTGTTTATCGGTATCGATATGGATGAGCACGCGTTGAGAACTCGTCTGGATGCCGCACTGTTGACGGACAAAGAAATGGCCGAAGGTCTGGCGGCGTGGATATCTTATCCTGATCCGATAGAGCCTTGGTTTGCGTCATAAACGTGCGGGAAAGGTAAAAAAGGCCTGATTTTTTCAGGCCGCGAGAGGATTTATCGTCCCCGTACGTTTCGAGGACGATAAGTTGAACGATGAAAAACGGCATTATTGTGGTGCAGAAATATGCGAGCCCGTTTAGCACGCAGTGGCTGAGCCAGAGTAACCCTTCTCCACAACGATCAAGGCGTACTCCAGCTTGAATTCGGAAGGAGATATTCATTTTATTTTCTTAGTTATGAAATCGATTATTAAATTTTCGATTAATAATAAAAATCATTTTATTATTAAGGCCGAAAAAACGATTATTTAAAATAAAAATAGCCTTCATGAATAGTGATTGACATGGAATTGCCAACCTCATTCATTGGAATGCGGAAATGAAAAAGGTGATGGTCAGTCAACTGCCAAGTCATATTCCATTTCTACCAAAAATAGTCATTACACACGCAAGCGGTAGCACGGTGAATACCGTAAAACACGAAATATTGGATAGCAGTCTACTGAAACACGTCTACAACAACATGAAAAATAGGAAATATCTATTTTTAGTGATGCTCGCCACATAATAATAAACTATATCGTGAAATATTACGGCGTACTCTGACTGCATGAATACACTGATGAATGACCACCGTGAATCAGCATAATTATTTTGGCAAAATGTTAATAGCGGTAGCCAGTGTGGTCATTGATGACAATACAATTAAAAAAAGGAGAGAATATTACATGAAGTATCCTGCTTTATTTGGAGCGCTAGCTCTGAGTGTTTTCGTTAATGCCTACGCAGCGGGCGGTAATGGGGATTCCTCGATAGTGAGTTATTCCAATTCGCAATCTAGCATGAGCGCCAGTAAACCGAGCAATCAAAAAGCCGTCACGATCCACATGCTTGGTGACTCAACGATGACACACTATACAGATGCCCGTAGACCGCAAATGGGATGGGGTGAAGCGATGCCCCAATTCTTCAATTCAAACGTCACCGTTAAAAACTGGGCGCTTGGCGGGCGTAGTTCGCGCAGTTTCTTTTATGAAGCCACGCGTTGGCCAGAGATCTTGCCTCAAATTCAGGCTGGCGATTATGTCATTATACAATTTGGGCATAATGACCAAAAAACGGACGCTAGCTATGCCGCATACGGTACTTATGCATATTGTAGCGATGGAACAATCGAGGGGGATACGTGTGCAGGTTCGCCGGATGCGATTGATCCGACAGTAGATAAATCTGAGCATTCGTACTATCAATTTTTGAAAAGATATATCACTGCGATTAAAGCGAAAGGCGCATACCCCATTCTGATGACGCCGATTGTACGCAAATACTTTGAAGGCACGACGATCAAACCAGAAGGCCGCCACAATGTGGGTGTCAAGAACGGCGAGATCTATGAACGTGGCAATTACCCAGCAGCGATGAAAGAGGTTGCCGCCAAATACCATGTGCCGATCGTCGATCTCACGACGGAAACCAAAACTATCGTAGAGGCTTACGGTGATGCGGCAGCCAAGGCAAATTTATACATTGCGGCGGATAGTACACACCCACAAATTCTGTTCGCCAATTTGATTGCCAAGCGCGCCGTCGAGGGAATGTCCAGGTTGGGCATCTTGAAGAATTACATGGTGTCTGTTACTTCGCTGATCGCCAGCCCGAACCCTCTTGCATGGGGTACACGCTACACTGGGGTTGCGACGATTAAGGCGATGACGGTTTCCGCCTTCGATCTGACCCCGGATCTGGGCACGGTGACGGTTCAGTCTCCTTCTACGAATTTTGAACTGTCGTTCGATCAAACGGCGTGGAATTCGTCACTCAACATTCCATACACGAATGGTTCTTTTACAAAAACAGTATACGTCCGTTTCACGCCATCCGATGTCGTAGATTACAACAAGGTCATCTCGTTTACTCTCGGTTCGTCTACTATCGGTTCTCTAACCGTATCGGGCAAGGGAGTGCAGGCGGGAGCAGGTCTTGATTCTTACGCGTCTTGGTTTAGCACGGGTTCATCCCTGGCACCAACCACTGATGGAACACTGACGGCAACGGATGCCACAGTAAGCAATCTAAGGACGACAACGACCAAAGTGATGGCCGTCGATGGTCAAGATACGAGCGTAGTTCGCTATGTAGTAGATACCTGGACATCGCGTGACAATACAAAATATCTGCAATTCATGGCAACACCGACAGGTTCGTTGAACGCTAACAAAATATCAATGCATTACGCGACAAGCGGCGGTTCGACAGTGCAAGCCGATATGGAGTACTCGACCGATAACATCAAGTGGACGCGCCTCAATGGGAGTAAACCCTTGTCTTCAGCGAAGGATGTGATGACATATGTGGAGTATGATAACCTTGCCATTCAGGTACCGTCAGGCAAATCCCTGTATATCCGTATCTATCCGTGGAATACGGCAGGTACAGCGGGTAAATCCCTCGCGTTGTATGGCGTGAAGGTGACAGGTAAAGTATCTAAGTAAGAAAACGTGATGAAAAGGTCGTAGCCATGCGGCAACTTTTCAGACCGGTGGACAGCGTCGAAAGCCCGCATGTTTCGCGGGCTTTCTTCATGGTGTCTAGCTCCCCAGCTAAGCTGGGGTTCCGTTTAGATCTTAATGCTGATGGTCATGGGAATGGCCATGCTCATGGTCGTGGGAGTGACCGTGTTCATGCACTTTTCCTGAACCGCCAACGGCAACAATATTGAAAGGATGTCCCTGTACCGTAATCGTACTGGTTTCTTTCAAATCCACCGCGTTCAGCACGTGAACTTTGCTCTTCAGAGGATCGGTAATATAGATATTGTCAGCCGCAATCGCGATACGTGGACGCGGATCGTTCCAGTGACCGTCCATAGAGTAGGGCTCCGTGACGCGTACTGATTTGGTAATTTCCCCCTTCAGCACATCAACCTGATTTAACTTGCCATCTTCCGTAAAGACGTAGGCGAATTTCGGACGTACCGGGTCGACGGCAAAATGTACGCGGCGGGTCGGAAGTTGCACCAGGCGGAAACTTTGGGCTTCGGTTGGGTCGATAAGCACGATACGATCTGGACCATAGTTACCGATGAAATACTGCATACCTTTGCCACCGATAAGTGTGGAGACGCTGCCTTTCGGTAATGTGCTGGAGTAAGGCAGATGGCGTATTTCAGGCGTATCGCCTTTCTGAGTGATCAGTAACAGACCCGTTTCGCAGGACAGGGCGTAAGTGTCACCGGAACCGGCAGAGCCATGCAGACCTGGGCAGGCCACATTGTCGCCGACAATTTTACTGTCCAGGCTAATCACTCGAGCACCGATCGGGCGTTTGGACGCGTCTTCTGGGTTCGGAACAGAGACAACGGCATGGTTGTCATATGGCACGGCAACACCATGATGCGGGGCGCTGACGAACACGCGTTTCGCATCATTGACGCCATCCAGCGCGGCGGCTTCGCTATAGACCATCGTGTAACGCTCACCGTCAAACCATTGAGCAACCTTACCCTGACGCTCAACGAAATGGCCCGGTTTGCCGCCGGTTAGCTGAGTTTTCAGTAGTTTGGGTTCATCGATGTCAATATCAGCGTGATCGCCGTGATCGTGAAACGAAATCCCAGAGCCGATCATCGATACGGTTCCTGCGCTGCCCTGAACGGCATACACTGTAGCACCGCTTTCACTGCGATAGAGCGCCGCGGGCCCTTTCAGGGCGAAGGAAGTCAGTTTGTCACCATCAAGGGCATCAATCACATTCACCACGGGTTTATCGTGATCGGCGACGAAAAGACGCCAGGCGGTAACATCCTCTTCTGCCGCCATTGCTGAGCCAACTGAGCTTAGCAAAAGCGCTGAAATGGACAGTGATAATAAACGCTTTTTCATGTGGTTCTCCATTATAAAATAGTCTGGATTAGGATGAAATCAGGGGACATGCTTGTCGTCGGCCAGCGCTGACACGATGGTGTTGACGTTATGCTGCATCATGTCGATATAGCTCGGTGCAGGGCCGGAAGGCGCGGAGAGCGCGTCGGAATAGAGCACACCTGAGACGGATAAACCGGCTTCGGATGCAATTTGTTCCACCATACGTGGGTTTGAAATATTCTCAGCGAAAACCGCTGCGGCATGGTTTTTCTTTATCTCGCGCAGAATGCCGGCGACATCTGCGGCAGAGGCTTCAGACTCGGTCGATACTCCCTGAGGGGATAAAAAGTGAATGCCGTGTTCGTGTTCGAAATAGCGAAAAGCATTGTGACCGACCACGACGGTACGGCGCGATTCCGGGATACGGGCTAGCGCGTTATTAATGTTTACGCCAAGTTTGGTCAGTTTTTCCTCATAGGTTTTGGCGTTCGCCTGATAAGTCTCACAGCCGTTTTTATCCGCTGCGCAAAACGCGGCGGTGATGTTCTTTACGTAGATATGCGCATTGGACAACGATTGCCAGGCATGAGGATCGAAAGGTGCGGCGTGGAACACGGCTTTGCCATTGTAGAAATGGTAATGACCACCTGCGGGGTCGCGAATGATCTCTGCGCCGTTTGTCGCTTCAATGACCGGAGCCTTACTCTCACTGGCCTGAATTAGCCGGTTGATAAAGCCCTCGAACTGTAATCCATTGATTAAAATCACGTCAGCTTTGGCCATGGCAATCGCATCCGCCGGGGATGGCTCATAGACATGCGCATCGCTATTGGGGCCAACGAGGGTACGTAATTCAATGCGATCCTGACCGATATTTTTCGCCATATCGCCAAGAATGGAAAAGCTGGCGATAACGTTAAGTCTGGCGCTGGCCTGTAGCGAGAACGACAGGAAAAGCAGGGCGGCGACGCCAAGCGTCGTGGTAATTCTCATGATGATTTACTCCGTGCGGGAAAGGCGCGTGTTAACTAAGGATGCATGAGGACGGCGTCGGGCGTTTTTCATCATCGCCACGCTGGTTGAGAGCAGATAGAAAACGCCGTTGGCGAGAATAATGGCTGGGCCTGATGGCAGCGAATAATGGTAGGAGAACAACAGGCCGGAAATGCAGGCCACCATGCCGATTAACACTGAAACCAGACAAAGTGTGATGACGCGCCGAGTCCAGAAGCGAGCGGTGACGGCGGGGAGGATCATCAACCCCACCGACAGCAGCGTGCCCAACGCCTGGTAGCCTGCCACAAGGTTTATCACCACCAGCGTGAGGAACAGAAAATGAACCGCCGAGCCGAGTCGGGACACTGTGCGTAGGAACAGCGGGTCCAAACATTCGGCAATTAAGGCACGCCACAGCAGCGACAGTATTAGTAAAGAAACAGCGGACACCGAGGCGATCAGTATCAGCGCCTCTGCATTCAGCGCCAAAACGGAACCGAATAGAACATGCATCAAGTCGACGCTCGAGCCGCGTAGTGAGACGATAAGTACCCCGAGCGCCAGCGAAATAAGGTAAAACGCTGCCATTGAGGCATCTTCCTTTTGTACCGTTAACCGCGATACGATGCCGGCACCCAGTGCTACCACTAATCCGGCGACCATGCCGCCGAGCGTCATCGGAATGATTTCCAATCCGTAGAGCAGAAAACCAATAGCGGCACCGGGCAGCACGGCATGGGACATGGCATCCCCTACCAAACTCATACGACGTAGGGTCAGAAATACGCCTACCGGACATGCGCTGAGCGACAGTAATAACGCACCCACTAGCGCTCGGCGCATGAAGCCAAATTCAACAAACGGGTTAATAAGCAGATCGTAAAGCCAGAGCATTATCGACCTCCTACTGCATACCGTACGGTATTATGCTGGCAGAAGACGGGCGAGTGCAGGCTATGTTCCATCACCCATTGGGTTTCTCCCCAGGCGACTACTGTACCGTTGACCATTAATGTCTCAGGAAAATGGCGAAGCACCAGTTCAGGGTCGTGGATCACTACGATGACGGTACGTTCTTGGGCGTGCCAGCTTTTAATCAGCGTCAGCATCTCTTGTGTGGTCGCGGTATCAATGGCATTAAAGGGTTCATCGAGCAAAATGATATTGGCATTCTGAACAATCACCCGTGCAAACAGAGCTCGCTGAAACTGCCCGCCAGACAGAGCACTGAGTGGCTTATTGTCAAAATTAGCTAGCCCGACGGTGGCAAGCGCCTGAGATATACGCATCCGATCGTCACGGCGATGCCAGCGTAATAAACCTCGATCCTGCCAGAGTCCCAGTGAGACCAGATCGCGCACGTTAGCAGGAAAGCTACGATCCAGTTCCGATAGCTGTGGCAGATAAGCAATGCGGGCACCCGATGCGATTCGGCAGGCGCCTGATAGCGGCTGGAGTATTCCGGCAATCCCTTTCAGCAACGTTGATTTACCTGAACCGTTTGGCCCGACTACTGCTGTCAGGGAGCCTGTGTGTACCGAACCGCTGACAGCGCTCAATGCTGGATTTCCATCGTAACCGAGGGTCAGTTCTTCGATCTGTACTGCAAAATCCGTCATCTCACTCATGTTCCATTCCAGTTTTAACAAGTGAAATGTTATAACATTACATTAATGAGTGTAAATATCTAAGACGCCTTTTGCTGCAAAAACTGAACACGGTATGAAAATTAACCCAATAAAAACGCACTAAGCGCAGGGAAAATTCCCTGATGATGTTTTTGATGACATCGAAATGTTTTATAACAGTAAATGCCGGCACGGTTTGAGTTGCCAGATTTCACTGGCTGAATATGAGCAACCGTATTATCAATGACTCGATGTTGCCTTAGCGGTGTTATTTCATTGGCAGAGATGCTGCTGTCGCGTTTAAACGTGGTAAAAAAGCCATAAAACTATCGACGTTAGCGTGATAAGAATTGCGAGTGGTGAGATAGAGTAATGCACACAATAAAGAGTAGGGGAATACAATGAAAACCAGTGTGATAAAGAAAGGGATTGCAGGGCTATTACTGGTACTGCCGCTGTTCGGGGTTGCCGAGACAAAGGACCCAGATTTGTTCGTCGGCTATACCACTCAAGATCTTACCGATGCGTTACCTACGCGGTTGTTGAGTATGGTTCAGCGAGACAAAGTCGTCGATGCGCCAAACCACATGGTTCAGACCGAATATGTTGACCCTACGACAGGCAATAAGGCGCTGGTTTCATTGTTTATGTTGCCACCAGATAAAGATGGCACTATCCCGATTGCCTCTAAACCCAGCGATTTGGATGCGGTGATTGCCAGTACGGAAAAAGAGATGCTGCGTCAGCGTATCAAACCCGATCAGCGCGCGGGAAAAATTGACGATGCGACGCCTTTTCGCTGCTTACAAACGATTCTGAATAACAAGGTTCTGCATTCGCTGTGCTCGACGCTGATTAAAGGACGCGTACTGGAAGTTCAGGCGATCAATACCGTCGAAAATATTCAGGATGAGGTCGGATTAAATAAAGTCATCGGACAACAGAACGAATTCGTTATCGGGATGGGAAAAACGCTGCTGGCGCTTAAAAAATAGTATTCAGGTGGCGCAGTATAAGAGAGGCGCCATCGATGAGATATCGCGGTTATTTCTCATCAAAGCCCTGAGCGAAGGCGAATGTCTTCGCTTTTTTTGCACCAAAAACCCCCCGATTCTCCCTTGCCATACTCTCTGCGTTCGTGCATAACTGCCAGAGCCAGAGAGTTGATGCCTGATATTATCATTACGAAAAAATATTCATTGTATTCATTACAAAACGACACCGGATAAACCCTATGCTTTTGTTACTCGTTTTGGTTGTAATCGTAGTCGCCATCTATGGGTGGTTAAAGCAGCCGCAATATGTTTCACCAGAGGTAAAACCTCAACCGGAAAACCCGCTCTTTCACGATGGCGCATTTCATAACCCAGTGGCTCGCCCGACGGTCGATAGCCAGAACCGATTCGCGCTGCTGTACCGCTTTCTTTTCGAGAAAGACGCTGGCGCGTTGCCAGATACCCGTCTGCCATCGGAAAAAACCGATCTGCATCAGTTAAGCAAAGCGGATAACGTCATCATCTGGATGGGACACTCTAGCTACTTTATTCAATTGGAAGGGAAAACCTTTCTGCTGGACCCGGTATTTAGCGACAATGCCTCGCCCGTGCCGCGCACCAATATCGCCTTTAAAGGCAGCAATGTGTATTCACCAGAAGATGTTCCCGAAATCGACTATCTGTTGATTACTCACGATCATTGGGATCATCTGGATTACCCAACGTTGAACGCGCTACGCGGAAAAATCCGGCGTATCGTCACGTTAACTGGCGTAGGTTCCTATTTTGTAAAATGGGGTTTTCCCCAGGAAAGTATTACCGAAGGTGACTGGTTCAGTTGCCTGAAAGAGAGCGGGGTGGACATTCATGTGCTTCCTACGCAGCATTTTTCCGGTCGGCTTCTCAAGCATAACCAAACGCTGTGGGGGTCATTTGCGCTGATCACAGCACGGCATCGCCTATATCTTGGAGGAGACAGCGGTTACGGTCCACATTACAAAGAGATCGCCAAACGTTTGGGTGGGTTCGATATTGCGATACTGGAATGCGGGCAATACGATCGGGATTGGCCTCATGTGCATATGAAGCCGGAGGAATGCGCGCAGGCAGCCAGCGATTTACAAGCCAAGGCGGTATTACCGAGTCACAACAGTAAATTTAAGCTGGCGCACCATCGCTGGAACGATCCGCTAGAACGTATTTCACAGGCGAGCGAAAACCAGAGCTGGCGATTAATGACGCCCCGTATTGGTGAGCGCGTTCAGGTTGATAACCCGCAGCAGATTTTTAGTCAGTGGTGGTAACGGGGCAAGAGCGAGAGTTAAGTACATACTGCCGTTATCAATTGTCGGGTTGTCGCCATCAACCAAACATTTTTTCACTCAGGCAATCAATGAATGCCCGGAGTTCAGGAGAGATGTCGCGGCTGGATCACATTATCCTGAACGTCATCAATAACCACGCCATCCATAGCGCATTGTTTTGATTGCCAGATGATTCCAGAATCCACGTTAATGAGAAATGTGTATAAAGACGTCGTTACAAGGAAAGTATTGCTGAGCACACTAGTGCCGATAGCAGGAAGCGGATACACATGACCGACATAATCGTGCAAATATAGGCTTTTTACTTCATGCGATACGATAACGTTATGATTTTATTTAAATAGTAAGGATACTTTATGAAACGTGTAGTTTTTCCTCTCGCCTTTCTGACATTCAGCGTGATGGGGCCAGTACAAGCCGAGTCTCTCCAGGAAAGTTTATTGCATTGTGATAATCGTTTCTTCAGCGAACTTTATGTCCAGCAGAAGATGTTCAGCGGATCTGCCCTACTGAAGATTGATAATAAACACCATGCCTGGTTTGTCCCTCCCAAAAATGGAGGAGACGTTATCTGGTTTTCCCAGCCAGTAAAATCTGACAACTTAGTGATTTCTGGCTATTTCATGCGTCAGAATGATTTAGATGAAATGGGAAAATATTACTTCTGGGGCTTGATTATTGATGGTTCAGCCACAGAGGTTGCTGCTGCTTTATCCAAAGCAAATTGGCAAAAAGCGGGAGATGAATATTTCGCTAATCCTATGATAAAACGCCCCGGAGACCAGATGTGGAAACATAACCCTGGAGCTGCAAGCGGTATTGCGCCAGCGAAAGGAAGTGTGGAAAAACTGGCCTTGTTAAGCGACAGCGGGGATAAAGCGCAATTACTATGCTCGGTACAAGGTAGTGTGACTGATGAGATTTTACTGCCTCTGCGCCCTGACCTGATAGGGAGCGAAAAATGATTAAGTCTTTTGGGCTATGTGCAGTATTAGCATTGCTGGCTGGCTGTACCAGCCACAGCCAACTGAAGAAAGAAAATGTAAATCCCCCTCCAGCAGGCGTGATTAAAATTATGGGCGACGAGCAAGTTCTGACCTTTGCGGATTTGCGTAATGTCTCAACTTATCAGGGTAATAACCGTCTTCGTCGGCTATATATGATCAATAACTATACCGAAAGTAAAAAGATCGGTAAAAACCCCGATATTTATATCACGAGCTCACGAGCTATTACCGTCATCAATTGTGACTCTCTTGAAAGGGCGGTATTCGAACGTGTCTATTTTTCGCAGCCTTATGCACTTGGTGATGTAATAACAATCGTAGACGAAATAGGGCAATGGGCTCCATTTCATAAGGAGTCAATGATGGGGCTTATCGCAGGGATGGTTTGCCAAATTGCGCCAGAACGATTGAAACCGGAACTACCAAAAGAAACGCGCACACCAGTGCTAGGATAAAAAACACGGCTATAAATTGTTTATTTGTTTGTTAAGAAAAATCCACGCAACTGCGTGGATTTTATGGGGTTTGTCAGTCTTCATGCGATGCATTGAGATCGCATGAGACAACAAAATCAAATTTAGACGTTGAACAGGAAGTTCATCACATCGCCATCTTTCACAATGTACTCTTTGCCTTCTGAACGCATTTTCCCAGCTTCTTTCGCGCCTTGTTCACCTTTGTAGGTGATGAAGTCGTCATAGGCGATAGTCTGTGCGCGGATGAAGCCTTTTTCGAAGTCAGTGTGAATTTTTCCTGCGGCCTGTGGGGCAGTAGCACCGACAGGAATGGTCCATGCACGAACTTCTTTCACGCCAGCGGTGAAGTAAGTTTGCAGGTTCAGCAGCTCATAGCCCGCACGGATAACACGGTTCAGACCAGGCTCTTCCAAACCTAACTCGGCCATAAATTCTTCACGGTCGGCATCATCCAGCTCTGCAATATCTGATTCAACGGCGGCACAGACGGCTACGACGACAGAACCTTCAGCAGCAGCGATTTCACGCACTTTATCGAGGTAAGGGTTATTCTCGAAACCGTCTTCGTTAACGTTGGCGATGTACATCGTTGGTTTCAGCGTCAGGAAACTCAGATAACGGATGGCTGCTTTATCGTCGTCACTTAAATCCAGCGAGCGCAGCATGCCTGCGTTTTCCAACTGCGGTAAGCATTTTTCCAGTGCAGCCAGTTCCGCTTTAGCATCTTTATCGCCGCCTTTGGCTCTTTTCTGCACGCGATGAATAGCGCGTTCGCAGGTGTCGAGGTCAGACAATGCCAGTTCAGTGTTGATGACTTCGATATCATCAGCCGGATCAACTTTATTGTTAACGTGGATGATGTTGTCGTTCTCGAAGCAGCGTACAACGTGGCCGATAGCTTCTGTTTCACGGATGTTGGTCAGGAACTGGTTGCCCAAACCTTCACCTTTGGATGCACCTTTTACCAAACCCGCGATATCCACAAATTCCATGGTGGTAGGAAGAATGCGTTGTGGCTTAACGATCTCAGCCAGTTTGTCCAGACGTGGATCGGGCATTGGCACTACGCCGGTGTTCGGCTCGATGGTACAAAACGGGAAGTTGGCCGCTTCGATGCCGGCTTTGGTCAACGCATTGAACAGAGTGGATTTACCGACGTTAGGCAGCCCAACGATACCGCATTTGAATCCCATGTTTATATCACCTTAAATAACTTATTAATCAGGCAATTACTTTCTTTTGCCTGTCAGAATGGAAATATTTCGGCCAATTATACACGGAATGGCGATTTATCTCGATCTGCCATCCGCATTATGAGCAGATTATGCCGCTTTGAAGGCATGCAAGCGGTTCATCGCTTTTATCATGTCTTCTTTCATCAGGATTTCTGTGCAGCGCACCGCTTCGTCAATGGCTCCATCGATCAGCGCTTGTTCACTCATCGGTGGTTTACCTAGCACAAAACCGGTCACTTTGCTTTTATCACCCGGATGGCCTATACCAATGCGTAAACGATGGAAATTCGGGTTATTACCCAATTTACTGATGATGTCCTTCAGTCCATTATGACCGCCGTGCCCACCGCCTAGTTTAAGTTTGGCAATCCCCGGTAATAAATCCAGTTCATCATGTGCAACCAGGATCTCATCAGGCTGAATGCGGTAGAAGGTGGCCATTGCCGCGACAGCTTTTCCACTCAGGTTCATGAATGTAGTAGGAACCAGCAGGCGTACATCTTGCCCAGCCAGATTCAGACGGGCGGTGTAACCGAAAAATTTGCTTTCTTCTTTTAGCGACTGACGATAAGACTCTGCCAAACGATCGACAAACCAAGCGCCCGCATTATGGCGGGTGGCGGCGTATTCAGCGCCGGGATTCGCCAGGCCGACAATTAATTTAATGCTGCTCACGGTATATTCCAGATTACGTGCTTAAGCTTACACAGGGTAGCGTGATTATGAGAACGCTAGTTTACACACCGAGTAGGGGATAACCAAATCTCGGTATTGGGAGGTTAATATAATGTTATTTGTTTAGTTTGGTGATTATTGTGTTTTTTGTCTGTTTACTTATTTAAAAGTAAAAAAATATTAATCATTCCTTTTATCTGTGATCCCTCCCGCAATCATCCGAAAGCATTATTGTCTATAATTACATCAATAATAAGAAAGTAAACGGGAATGGCACTCCGATTCATCCACAGAATTAATCTGGAGGTGGCAGATGAAACGTAAAAACGTGACAGCATTGGGTAATGTGTTGATGGGGCTAGGTATGGTTCTGATGGTTGGCGGTTTTGCCTTCACTATCGCCAGTCAGTTCCCGAAACTGAATGTCCCTGAATATATGACTTATATTGATCTGGTAGGTATCTTTTCTGGCGCAATATTTTGGTTAGTGGGGGCGCGTGTTGGCGGGCGCGAAGAAGTCGCAGACCGTTATTGGTGGGTTAAACACTTTGATAAGCGTTGCCGTCGCCAGCATCACCCATAAGCGTTAATGAAGTTGAATGAACATTGAACAGAAAAGCCGCTGTAGCCTCGCTATGGTGGCTTTTTTCGTTTGTGCGTCAATCAAGGCATTACGCGTACAAATAAGAAAGCCACCTTATTACAGGTGGCTTCATCATTATCTTCCGCGATCGGTTACCCGGTCAGCAGTGATTAATGTTCAAACATCGCAGAAATGGATTCTTCGTTGCTGATACGACGAATCGCTTCGGCCAACATACCAGACAGCGTCAATGTCCGAACATTCGGCAGTGCACGAATGTTTTCCGCCAGCGGAATGGTATCGCAGACAATCACTTCATCAATGACAGAGTTTTTGATGTTCTCGTAAGCATTGCCTGAGAAAATTGGGTGTGTGGCATAAGCGAATACACGTTTAGCCCCACGTTCTTTCAGCGCTTCCGCCGCTTTGCACAGCGTGCCGCCAGTGTCGATCATATCGTCAACCAGCACGCAGTCACGACCCGCGACATCCCCGATGATGTGCATCACCTGAGAAACGTTGGCTCGTGGACGGCGTTTGTCGATAATCGCCATGTCGGTATCGTTCAGCAGTTTAGCGATTGCACGGGCACGTACAACGCCACCGATATCAGGAGAAACCACGATTGGGTTTTCCAGATTCTGTTGCAGCATATCTTCCAGCAGGATCGGGCTACCGAATACGTTATCTACTGGCACATCGAAGAACCCTTGAATCTGCTCAGCGTGCAGATCAACGGTCAGAACACGGTCAACACCGACGCTGGATAGGAAGTCAGCAACAACTTTCGCGGTGATTGGCACACGTGCGGAACGCACGCGACGATCCTGACGGGCATAGCCGAAGTAGGGAATAACGGCGGTAATACGTCCCGCGGAAGCGCGACGCAGAGCATCGACCATCACAACCAGTTCCATTAGGTTGTCATTGGTGGGTGCGCAGGTGGACTGGATGATGAAAATATCACCACCGCGTACATTTTCATTGATTTGCACGCTGACTTCGCCATCGCTAAAACGACCGACAGCGGCGTCGCCAAGGCTAGTGTACAAACGGTTGGCAATACGTTGTGCTAGTTCCGGGATGGCGTTACCAGCAAAAAGCTTCATATCAGGCACGAGAAGAACCTCAGGCTTGCGTCCAGAGAAATATTGTACCTGCCAGGCAGGGAAGAGCAACAGGCACAATATGCATACGGGTGTATGAATTAAGTTTGATACAGACAGGCCGCACGGCAACCGGTGTGTATCAAAACCTAACGTTGCCCAGAAAGTTTACGTTGTAGCGGAGAGACGTTAACGCCTCGTGCGACAAAACCGTTTAACCATTCCGGGGCCTGGTCAAGCACCTGACGGGCTGCGAACTCGGTGTCAAACTCTGCAAACACACAAGCCCCCGTTCCAGTCAGGCGCGCCGGGGCATATTCTAGCAGCCATGAAAGTAGCTGTTCAACCTCACGAAAACGTTTTCTTGCGATAGCTTCACAATCATTGACGAAGGTCTGGTTTAATAAAGTTTCTAAATCACGAACTGGCGAATTTCGCGTCAACTCTGGATCGCCGAAAATCAACGGCGTGGCAATGCTCACGCCAGGGTGCGCTACCAGATACCATTTTTCTGGTGGATTCGCGGGTGTTAACTGTTCGCCGATACCTTCGGCAAAGGCGGCATGTCCACGAACAAACACAGGAACATCTGCACCCAGCTGTAACCCCAATTCAGCCAATGAATCAACACTCAACCCGCTTTGCCACAGATGGTTAAGGGCGACTAAAACAGTGGCGGCATTAGATGAACCACCGCCTAGCCCACCGCCCATTGGCAGGCACTTATCGATACGGATGTCTGCGCCGCGCTGGATGGTGAGAATATTATGGTGTTCGCAGTATTGTTGTAGTAAGCGTGCGGCGCGAACGATCAGATTTTGCTCGTTATCGACACCCTCTACCGGTGTAAGCAGATTAATCTCATCGTCATCACGTGACTGAATCGTCAGCGTATCGCCATAATCCAGAAACTGAAATAGCGTTTGCAGCAGGTGATACCCGTCCTGTCTCTGGCCAGTAATGTAAAGAAACAGATTCAGTTTTGCAGGGGCAGGCCATGTCTCGGTAACCGTTGGTTGCATCGCTTATTTAACCATCCAGTTATTCATTTTCAGCTTAATACGCTGTTCCCCCTGTACGAGTTCCAGACTGGTTGGGAGTGGCGGCGTTAGCTCAGTGTTGTAGCTTTGATAGCTGACATTCCAATTCTGATTACCCTGCCGATAGGTGATGGTTTTCAGCAGATAGCGTTCATCCAGTGTGAATTCGGTGGCATCACCCGGTATACCCAGTATCCATTGGCGTAGATTATTCAATGGTATTGCCATGCCGGTCAGTTGCTGAATCATGTATTCGGCATCTTTACCCACATAACGTTTGCCTTGATTGTCGGTGATTTGCACGCCATCAGGTTGGGCTCGTAGTTCTAATTCAGTGCTGCCGAGTGGATTGGTCAGCAGCAGTCGATAACGCTGTGGCGGAGTGTCCTGCCAGAAAAAATTAGCTGATACTCTTTTGCTATCGGAGATATAGGCAAAAGCGCCGCGGGTTTGATATTGGCTGAGTTGCTGTACTTTTTGCTGATGCTGTTGCCACTCTGGCGACGTAGGACTTGTCCCCGTTTGAGTCGGTTGATTAATACTACAGGCGGCGAGCAATACGCTGGCTAAAGGCAGTAAACGCAGGCATCGGACGGTTTTGGTTGGCATGTCGGTCGTATCCTGTAAATGAATGCAGTTCGTGAAATACGTCACGCTAACGGGCTTACCGCTCAGCGTCAATGATTGTTATTGATTAATGACGTTTATTGTTTTTTGTCAAAAAGTGACTACCTCAGACGAGGTGTATCACGTGCTGTCGCTTTTCTTGCACCCCTGCATCAAGTAGAATGCGACTCAAACGAAATCCATACTAAGACCGGTATTACTCAGAAACAGCCTAATGACCCTGCTTGCGCTTGGTATTAATCACAAAACCGCACCGGTTTCTTTGCGTGAACGCGTTGTGTTCTCACAAGATAAACTCGGCGTGGCCCTCGACAGTCTGTTACAGCAACCGCTGGTACAGGGCGGCGTTGTGCTGTCTACCTGCAATCGCACGGAACTCTATCTTAGCGTTGACGAACAGGAAAACCAGCGTGAGCAATTGATTCGCTGGCTGTGTGAATATCATCAATTGCGTCCGGAAGAGGTTAACGACAGCCTGTACTGGCATCAGGGTAACGCGGCAGTTAGCCATCTGATGCGCGTTGCCAGCGGTCTGGATTCTCTGGTGCTAGGCGAACCGCAGATTTTAGGGCAGGTGAAGAAGGCGTTTGCCGAATCACAGCGTGGTCATTCTCTGTCCAGCGAACTGGAGCGGTTGTTCCAGAAATCCTTTACCGTCGCCAAGCGCGTGCGTACAGAAACGGATATTGGTGCCAGCGCGGTATCGGTAGCGTTTGCTGCATGTACGCTAGCGCGGCAGATTTTTGAGTCACTGGCGGATGTCACGGTGCTGTTGGTGGGAGCAGGAGAAACCATTGAGCTGGTTGCTCGTTATCTTCGCGAGCACAACGTACAAAAGATGGTGATTGCGAACCGCACTCGTGAACGCGCACAGGCGTTGGCAACGGAAGTGGGGGCTGAGGTCATCACGCTGGCAGAACTGGATGAACAACTCGTTCATGCCGATATCGTGATCAGCTCAACGGCAAGTACGTTGCCGATTATCGGAAAAGGAATGATGGAACGGACGCTGAAAGCGAGACGGAATCAGCCAATGCTGATGGTGGATATTGCGGTTCCACGTGATATTGAACCGGAAGTCGGCAAACTGCCGAACGTTTATCTCTACAGCGTGGACGATCTGCACGCGATCATTCAGCATAACCTCGCTCAGCGCAAAGCGGCGGCGGTGCAGGCTGAATCCATCGTGCAGCAAGAAAGCTCCGATTTCATGGCGTGGCTGCGTGCGCAGTCAGCGGTGGAAACGATCCGCGATTATCGCGCTCAGGCCGATGAACTGCGTGCGGAAATGACGGCCAAGGCGTTGGCTGCCATCCAACAAGGCAATGACGTTGAAGCGGTGATTCAAGAATTGACACACCGTTTGACCAACCGCCTGATTCACGCGCCGACCAAATCCCTTCAGCAAGCCGCTCGTGACGGCGATCAAAACCGATTACAAATTTTACGTGACAGCCTTGGGCTGGACTAGCATTCATCTCTATTACAGGATTTAACCGCCCGTATGAAGCCTTCTATTGTTGCTAAACTGGAAGCGTTACAAGAACGCCATGAAGAAGTCCAGGCGTTACTCGGCGAGCCCAGCGTCATCGCTGATATGGATCGCTTTCGCGCATTGTCGCGAGAATATGCTCAGCTTACGGACATTACCCGCTGTTTCCAGCAATGGCAGCAGGCGCAAGAGGATCAGCAGACCGCCGAAATGATGTTGGACGATCCCGAAATGCGCGATATGGCCCAGGAAGAACTGAAAGAAGGTAAAGCGACGATTGAAGCCCTGGAGCAGCAGCTTCAAGTCCTATTGTTGCCGAAAGATCCTGACGATGAGCGCGGCTGTTTCCTTGAAGTGCGCGCGGGAACCGGTGGTGACGAAGCGGCGATCTTTGCTGGCGATCTGTTCCGTATGTACAGCCGTTATGCCGAATCACGCCGCTGGCGCGTCGAGGTTGTGAGCGCCAGCGAGGGCGAACATGGCGGCTATAAAGAAGTCATTGCCAAAATCTCTGGTGACAGCGTGTACGGCCAACTTAAGTTTGAATCTGGCGGCCATCGCGTGCAGCGCGTTCCTGCTACGGAATCTCAGGGACGTATCCATACATCAGCGTGTACCGTCGCCGTCATGGCGGAAGTGCCGGAAGCGGAGATGCCAGACATCAACCCTGCTGATTTACGCATCGATACTTTCCGCTCTTCTGGCGCGGGCGGTCAGCACGTGAATACCACCGATTCCGCTATCCGTATTACCCACTTGCCAACCGGTATTGTTGTGGAATGTCAGGACGAACGTTCACAGCACAAGAACAAAGCTAAAGCGCTGTCTGTGTTGGGCGCGCGCATTCGTGCGGCTGAAGTGCAAAAACGGCAGTTGGAAGAAGCGTCAACGCGCCGTAACCTGCTCGGTAGCGGCGACCGTTCCGACCGTATCCGCACTTACAACTTCCCGCAGGGAAGGGTGACCGATCACCGCATTAACCTGACGCTTTACCGTCTGGATGAGGTTATGGAAGGAAAATTGGATACGCTGATCCAGCCGGTAGTGCAGGAATATCAAGCCGATCAGCTTGCTGCGTTGTCCGAGCAGGAATAATGACGTATCAGGATTGGTTCGTTTCTGCGATGACGCAGCTCGCAACGGGAGAAAGCCCAAAGCGAGATGCGGAAATTCTGCTGGGTTTTGTAACTGGCAAGTCTCGTACATTCTTGCTGGCGTTTGGTGAAACTGAGCTAAGCGCTGCTGAACAGCAGCAACTGTCCGAGCTGCTGGCGCGTCGTGAACAGGGCGAACCTATCGCTTATTTAATCGGTGTGCGCGAGTTCTGGTCACTGCCGCTGGCCGTGTCGCCCGCCACGCTGATTCCTCGTCCTGATACCGAATGTCTGGTCGAGCAAGCGCTGTTGCGTCTGCCACAAACGCCGTGTGATGTGCTGGATTTAGGCACTGGAACCGGCGCGATCGCGTTAGCGATTGCCAGCGAACGGCGCGATTGCCGGGTGACGGGTGTCGATCTTCAACCGAAGGCTGTGGCGTTAGCGACGAAAAATGCCCAGCAATTAAGGCTCGATAACGCTCGTTTCTTGCCCGGAAGTTGGTATTCACCGCTCGATCGCATGCGCTTTGCGCTTATCGTCAGTAATCCACCGTATATCGATGCCGACGATGTGCATTTGTCGCAGGGGGATGTTCGTTTTGAACCTGCCAGCGCCCTGATTGCTGCCGACAACGGGTTGGCGGATTTACGCATCATTATTGAATCTGCCCCACACTATTTAGAGGTCGGTGGCTGGCTGCTGTTGGAACATGGCTGGCAGCAGGGCGACGCGGTGCGCCAGCTATTGCAGGCGCGAGGATTTACACAAATAGCAACGTGTCAGGATTATGGTGGCAACGATCGTGTGTCGTTAGGGCGCTGGTTGGATACCATCAATTATTAGGAGCAATGGACGTGATAACTCTTTACCCAGCCACGATATATCTGCATCTGGCAACGATTGGCATCAGTATTTCCCTGTTTGTCATCCGTTTTTTCTGGCTTTGTCGGCAATCGCCTCTGCTGCAACAGCGTTGGGTTAAAATTCTACCGCATATTAACGATACCTTGTTATTGATCAGCGGTATTGGTTTAATCATTCAGAGTCACACTTATCCGTTTACGCCGGAGCAAAGCTGGCTGACGGAAAAACTGTTTGGCGTTATCATTTATATCCTTCTTGGCGCTATCGCCTTGGGGAAACGCCCCCGTAGCCAGAATGTTCGCGGGCTGGCGTTTGTATCTGCTTTAATATGCTTTGGTGTGGTCGTGCTGCTGGCACTGACCCAGTCACCGTTGCTGATGGAATAATTATGAGTGCTATTGCTGATTTTGAATTCAACCAGTCACTGCTAAGTGATGGTGTCGTGTTGGTTTCACAGGCTATTCGCCGCGACTTTCCCGCTCAGGATGTGCGGCAAAATCTGCAACAGCTGGTTGAGAGCGCCCGGGCTGTTATTCCTGACGATCTTGAGCAAGATCTTCAGCTTGAAAAACTGATTGAGCTGTTTTATCACACGTGGGGATTTGGCGGAGCTGGCGGCGTTTATCGCCTGTCTGATGCGCTATGGTTGGATCAGGTGCTGGAATCTCGTCAGGGCATGCCCGTGTCACTTGGTATCATTTTCCTGCATATCGCAAACGAACTTGGCCTACCGCTGATGCCGGTGATTTTCCCGACGCAGTTGATTCTACGTGCCGACTGGCTCGACGAAGAGATGTGGCTGATCAATCCACTTAATGGCGATACGTTAAGTGAGCACGTGCTGGAAGTCTGGCTGAAAGGTAATATCGGCCCGTCAACCCGCCTGCTGGATGAAGATCTGGATGAGGCTGAGAACGTCCTGATCGTGCGTAAAATGCTCGACACGCTGAAAGTCGCTCTGATGGAAGAAAAACAGATGGAGCTGGCGTTGAGAGCCAGCGAAGCGGTGCTGCAGTTTGACCCGGACGATCCCTATGAAATCCGCGATCGCGGCCTGATTTATGCTCAACTGGATTGCGACCATATTGCGCTGTCCGATCTCAACTATTTCGTTGAACAGTGCCCGGAAGATCCGGTGAGTGAAATGATAAAAGTGCAGATTCACTCGATAGAGCAGAAACAGATTGTCTTGCATTAAAAAAACAGTCTTACATTAAGAAACCGTTTTGCAGTAATGCTACGTTAATTTATTTCCCGACATGAAGGTAAAAGTATGACGAATAAAGTGGTCAAGATAGGGGATATCCCCGTCGCCAACGATCTGCCTTTTGTGCTGTTTGGCGGCATGAATGTTCTTGAATCACGCGATCTGGCAATGCGCATTTGTGAGCATTACGTCACGGTCACGCAGAAGTTGGGCATTCCTTACGTGTTCAAGGCGTCATTCGATAAGGCTAATCGTTCCTCTATTCACTCTTACCGTGGCCCTGGTCTGGAAGAAGGGATGAAAATCTTCCAGGAACTGAAACAGACCTTTGGCGTAAAAATTATCACTGACGTGCATGAATCGCATCAGGCTCAGCCCGTTGCCGATGTGGTTGATGTGATCCAGCTTCCTGCGTTTTTGGCGCGCCAAACCGATCTGGTGGAAGCGATGGCGAAAACCGGTGCGGTAATCAATGTGAAAAAACCGCAATTCGTCAGCCCGGGTCAAATGGGGAACATCGTCGATAAATTCATCGAAGGTGGCAACGATCAGGTAATTCTGTGCGATCGCGGCAGCAACTTCGGTTACGACAATCTGGTTGTCGATATGCTGGGCTTCAATGTCATGAAGCAGGCTTCCAACGGTGCGCCGGTGATTTTTGACGTTACGCATGCGCTACAGTGCCGTGACCCGTTTGGTGCGGCGTCCGGTGGCCGTCGTGGGCAGGTGACTGAACTGGCGCGTGCCGGTATGGCCGTCGGTCTGGCAGGGCTGTTTATTGAAGCTCACCCGGATCCTGCGAATGCGAAGTGTGATGGTCCGTCTGCGCTGCCGCTGGATAAACTGGAGCCGTTCTTGCAACAGATCAAAGCGATTGACGATCTGGTGAAAAATTTCCCAGAGCTGGATACCAGCAAATAATCTGTCGTATTGATGACTGATAGCAAAAACCCGCGATATCGCGGGTTTTTTTATAAGGCTTAGCGGCTACACTGCGTCCGTTATTTATAGAGATCGGCACTGATGGTCATGTTGTTGCCTTTACCTTCCCACTGTCTGGTAATGTGGTAGTACTTGGCACCTTTCTCGCCCGCGCGTTTAGCAACCGCTTCGGATATTTGTGTAATATTGGTGTAGTTGCCGCGGAACTGGATGGAGTCGAAAGGCACCATCTGTGCTGCCGTGGCATTGTTAAGTTCCTGAATTTGCGTACCATCAGGCAACGTTACCGTGTAACGTCCACCTTTTGATGACTGCGTTTCAAAGAAGTTGCCCACGCTGCGGCTAGGACTATCAGAGTAAGCAACGCCAGGGATTTCCACCTTCGCGGCTTCAGCACCACCGGCCGCCAGCGCAGCGCGACCCGCATCAGAATCGGCAGGGATCGCATCAGGTTTTTGAAGCTGGCGTTTTGGCGCATCGGCTTTATAGATAAATGCCGTTGCTCGTTGATTAGCGCTATTCGAGTTCACATCAATCTGGCGTACGATGTAAAACGAGTCAGCATTTTTCTCTTTTGCCGCTTTTGCAATTGCATCGATTAGGTCAGGCTGAGTGCTGAATAAACCGCTCACAGTGACCGTGTCATAAGGTTCCAGCAAATAGGCCGCATCTTTCGGCAGTTCTTTCACGCCGTAGATGGTGCGATATTGCACATCTTGTTTCGCTTTTGGCGCATCTTTGCGATACAGGTCAACAGTAACATTCCAAGAGTCGCTTGTATTCGCATCCGTCATAGATTGCACATAAAACGACGCTGCGCCCGCTTTGTCGGCGCGTTTTGATGCTGCGGCTACCGCTTCATTGATTGCGTTAAATCGTCCTTTAAACGTAATACGTTCAAAGGGTTGCAGGGATTCTGCCTGCTCAGGTGTCAGTTCCTGTGCCGCCTGCGCTGAAAATGCCGAGAGTGATAACAATAATGTGGACGCAATAACAGTAGTCTTCAGCTTCATAAAAAATCCTTTCGCCTTCCTGCAACTCGAATTATTTAAGGTATAGCAATCAACCTGTAACGGAATGGGGTTGATTATCGCACGGAATAAATTCTTGTGCTTTAGCATTTTCAGTGGAGCCGAAAAGCCGTAATGCTTCAGCTAAGAACAAGAAAAGTGCTAATAATAACGGTTAATGATTGTTTTGCCATCATAAGGGATATTTATGTGATTTATCACATTAACAACCTTGTAACACATCGTTTTTGTGAAACAGCACAGAAAAATACTTCCATAATAATGCTACAAAAGGCAGAGAAGAGCATGATTTTCGACCAAGAAAGGCTGGCAGAACCTGTGATAACTCGGCTTTTCTGTGAAATTCATTTTATTTATGGATCATCGATCACATTTTCAGTACGTTATAAATGAATTCGCCTACAGTGAGACGCCCCGAAAAAGCGTGTGGTAGAAGATGAGTAAACCCTCTTCCTGCCGCGTGAATGCGGGGATACAGGGTGCAGTGGGTCTCGGCGAATTCGTATAACAGAGTAGGGTGAGAATAATAACCTTCGTTAAAAATAAGCGAAAAGGGTATCAGCATGCGTATTGGTGTACCAAGAGAGCGGTTGGCCAATGAAGCCCGTGTAGCAGCTACGCCGAAAACGGTTGAACAGCTGCTGAAACTGGGTTTTACGGTCTCGATAGAACGTGAGGCAGGAAAACTGGCAAGTTTTGACGATGCGGCATACGAAGAAGCCGGCGCGTCGATTGTTGACAGTTCAGAAGTCTGGCAATCCGATATTGTCCTGAAGGTGAATGCGCCGCAGGATGATGAAATCGAGCTGACCCGTGCGGGCAGTACGGTTGTCAGTTTCATTTGGCCGGCGCAAAACCCGGTACTGCTGGAAAAACTGGCTGCCCGTCAAGTGACGGTGATGGCAATGGATTCTGTGCCACGTATTTCGCGCGCACAGTCACTGGATGCACTGAGTTCGATGGCCAACATTGCAGGCTATCGCGCTATCGTTGAAGCTGCCCACGAATTTGGCCGTTTCTTTACCGGACAGATTACCGCTGCGGGTAAGGTTCCGCCCGCTAAAGTCATGATTATTGGCGCAGGGGTAGCCGGTTTGGCTGCGATCGGCGCAGCAGGTAGTTTAGGTGCTATCGTTCGTGCTTTTGACACCCGCCCTGAAGTGAAGGAGCAGGTTAAAAGTATGGGAGCCGAGTTCCTCGAACTCGACTTTGAAGAAGAGGCGGGCAGCGGTGACGGCTATGCCAAAGTCATGTCTGAAGCCTTTATTAAAGCGGAAATGGAACTGTTTGCGGCCCAGGCAAAAGACGTCGACATTATCGTCACTACCGCCTTGATCCCTGGGAAACCGGCTCCGCGCCTGATTACCAAAGAGATGGTGCTGAGCATGAAGCCCGGCAGCGTGATCGTCGATTTGGCCGCGCAAACGGGTGGGAACTGCGAATTGACCGTTGCCGACCGCGTGACCGTGACGGAGAACGGTGTCAAGATTATCGGTTACACCGATTTACCTAGCCGTCTACCAACACAATCCTCACAGCTTTACGGCACGAATCTGGTAAACCTGCTTAAGTTGCTCTGCAAAGAGAAAAACGGCGAAATCGATGTCGATTTTGACGACACCGTGATTCGCGGTGTGACCGTTATTAAAGAAGGTGAAATTACCTGGCCAGCGCCGCCAATTCAGGTTTCAGCGCAGCCACAACAGGCAAAACCGGCCGCTGCACCGGTGAAAGCAGAAGCCAAGCCAACATCACCGTGGAAGAAATACGCGTTCCTCGTGATTGCCATTCTGCTGTTTGGCTGGCTGGCTGATGTTGCACCTAAAGAGTTCCTGTCTCACTTTACTGTTTTTGCGTTGTCCTGCGTTGTGGGCTATTACGTGGTCTGGAATGTCAGCCACGCGTTGCACACGCCACTGATGTCAGTGACTAACGCGATATCAGGCATTATCGTTGTCGGAGCATTGTTGCAAATCGGTCACGGCGGATGGGTGTCATTTTTCTCATTCATTGCCGTATTGATTGCCAGCATCAATATTTTCGGTGGTTTCACCGTGACTCAGCGCATGCTGAAAATGTTCCGTAAAAACTAAGGGGTAACACATGTCTGGTGGATTAGTAACTGCTGCATACATTGTTGCCGCAATTCTCTTTATTTTCAGTTTGGCCGGGTTGTCCAAGCACGAAACGTCGCAACAAGGGAACATCTTCGGGATCAGCGGGATGGCGCTTGCGCTGATCGCGACGATTCTGGGGCCTGATTCTGGCAACGTTGGCTGGATCATCGTGGCAATGGCGATTGGTGGATCAATCGGTATTTATCTGGCGCGTAAGGTTGAAATGACCGAAATGCCAGAACTGGTCGCTATTCTTCACAGCTTTGTGGGCTTGGCTGCGGTACTGGTCGGCTTTAACAGCTTCCTCGACCACGGTGAAATCACCGATCCAGTGATGGTCAATATCCATTTGACGGAAGTCTTCCTGGGTATCTTCATCGGTGCGGTGACCTTCACAGGCTCAGTTATCGCGTTTGGTAAACTGCGCGGCAATATCTCTTCCAAACCGTTGATGTTGCCTCATCGCCATAAAATGAATCTGGCGGCGCTGGTTGTGTCCTTCCTGCTGTTATTGGTTTTCGTCAACACCGGCAGCGTAGCGTTGCAGGTACTGGCGCTGATTCTGATGACGGCGATTGCGCTGGTGTTTGGTTGGCACTTGGTTGCATCGATTGGCGGTGCAGACATGCCGGTCGTCGTTTCCATGCTGAACTCCTACTCCGGTTGGGCGGCCGCAGCAGCAGGCTTCATGCTGAGCAATGACCTGTTGATCGTGACCGGTGCTCTGGTGGGTTCTTCCGGTGCAATTCTGTCTTACATTATGTGTAAGGCGATGAACCGCTCCTTTATCAGCGTGATTGCCGGTGGTTTTGGTACCGATGGGGTATCCTCCAGTGAGAGCGAAGAGGTCGGAGAATATCGTGAGGCTTCAGCGGAAGATGTAGCTGATTTGCTCAAGAACTCAACCTCGGTCATTATCACGCCGGGATACGGTATGGCTGTTGCACAGGCGCAATACCCTGTGCATGACATCACTGCAAAACTGCGTGCTCGTGGTATCAATGTTCGCTTTGGTATTCACCCGGTTGCCGGGCGTTTACCTGGACATATGAACGTACTGTTAGCTGAAGCGAAAGTGCCTTACGACATCGTGCTGGAAATGGATGAAATTAATGACGATTTCACCGACACTGACACTGTGCTGGTCATTGGCGCGAATGACACCGTTAACCCAGCGGCGCAAGAAGATCCGCATAGCCCAATTGCTGGCATGCCAGTACTGGAAGTGTGGAAAGCGCAGAATGTTATCGTGTTTAAGCGTTCCATGAATACCGGTTACGCTGGCGTACAGAACCCACTGTTCTTTAAAGAGAACACGCAGATGCTGTTTGGCGATGCCAAAGACAGCGTTGAGGCGATTCTGAAAGCGCTGTAAGCGTGGTAGAACGTCAAAAACGAAAGGGGCGAATATCGCCCCTTTTTCACATCTATTATATCTATGATACTGCGAAAAATAATGCCAGCACGAAGGCTGGCATTATTTGATGCTGAAAGCGATGCAACGAGCGATCAATCGTTTTCGCTATCTTCCTGCGTAATCGGCGAAACGAAATCATCGGGCTTGATCGCTAGCAGGTCGCACTTCAGGTGATCAATCACATGTTCGACGGTGTTGCCGATAAAGGCAGCGGAAAGGCCGGTTCTGCCCAACGATCCCAGAACCACGACGCCAGCCTGCAAATGTTCCGCCAAGTCGGGAATCACCTCTTCTGGCAGCCCTTTTTCTACGTGTGTTACGCGTTCATCCAAGCTGAACTTCTGGCGTAGCGATTTCATGGCAATCAAGTGCTGCCCTCGAATCGCATCGTTGTAGACGCTGGGATCGAAATCAGGCAATTCAATGGCGATATTGATGGGGGTAACCGGGTAAGCGCCAACCAAGTGAACTTCGGTTTGGTCAACCTGCTGCGCTAGCTCCAGCGTTTCTGATACCAGTTTGATATTGAGTGGATCGTGATAAGGGTCTTCACTGGCCAGATTGACGGCAACCAATGCACGGCCTTCGGCCGGCCATGGCTGATCTTTTACCATCCACACGGGGCAAGGACATTTTCTCAGTAATTGCCAGTCTGTTGGCGTAAAGATAACGGCTTCCAGCCGATCGTGCTGATGAGCCATTTTCAATAACAGGTCATGTTGCCCAGAAATCACTTCCCGAATGATGGCTTCAAACGGCTTATTGTGCCAGACCACTTTGATCTCTATCGAAACGCCAGCCTCAAGGTAGTGTTTACACTGTTCCTTAATCCACTCGGTCCGTTGCTGAATAACACCTTGACGCATCTCCCCCCTTTCATCAGGGGAAAGCAGGGTAGTCATTTCATAAGAGAAATCATAAATCGGCAGAAATGCCTTAATATGGCCGCCAAGTCGCTGAACCAGATAAACCGCCCGACGCAGCGCTGGTTGGTCATCCTGATTTGGGTCAATAGCTACCAGTAAATTCTGATACTTTGCCATAGCTCCTCCAAACAGCTGTTACTCCACAGCCCGTAAATTAAGAGTACCGCAATGGGATCGTTTTGAACAACAGAGATAAGCCGCAGAATAACAAAATAGGAAATATCACGGATGATGCAGGGAAGGGGAAAACGATGACGCTGCCACAGCAAAAAAAAGTGGTAGCGTCAACGAGTTAGGCTGGAAGTATTATTTACGTGAAGACCCGGCTAATTCGGAAAGCGCATCGATATTCTCGATCGTAATGTATTTCCCTTTTACTGCCAGCGTACCACTTTTCTGGAAACGTCCCAGCAGACGGCTGATGGTTTCAACGGTCAGCCCCAGGTAGTTACCAATGTCACCGCGCGTCATGGTCAGACGGAATTCACGCGGCGAGAAACCACGTTGGGCAAAACGGCGGGAAAGGTTGTAAACAAACGCTGCCAGACGCTCTTCAGCGTTCTTCTTCGACAGCAGCAGAATCATGTCCTGGTCGCCACGGATTTCGCCACTCATCAAGCGCATCATCTGTTGACGGAGGTTCGGCATTTTCCCAGAGAGATCGTCCAGCGTTTCGAACGGAATTTCGCAGACCATTGAGGTTTCCAGCGCCTGAGCGAAACTCGGGTGTTGAGCGGTGCCAATCGCGTCAAAACCGACTAAATCGCCCGCCAGATGAAAGCCGGTAATTTGCTCATCGCCTTGCTCTGTGATGGTATAACTCTTTATCGTACCGGAACGAATCGCGTACAGCGATCTGAGTTCATCACCTGCTTTGAATAGCGCTTGCCCCTTCTGGATAGGCTTCTTCCTTTCAATGATGTTGTCGAGCTGATCGAGCTCGTGTTCATTCAGGGTGAAAGGGATGCATAGCTGACTGATACTGCAATCCTGACAGTGGATTGCACAACCGCCAGACTGGATGCGTCGGATAATTCGCTTTTCCGGGATCATAGGCTTTGCTCAGGCAATAATTGATATTGGTCAATTTTAACAGCTTTTATCGGCCGTGATAAGAGCGGCAATCACAGGAATAGACCAATAAATAGTGAACTAACTATAATTTTTCGATTTTGCTGAAAAATATTCTGATATATAAACTTTGCGTGGCAATAATATTTTCGCCTATCGCGTTACAGAATGGTTAACGCATTGGTTAACCCGAATCACTTACGAATAAGCAATTCGGCGTGGATTTTTTACGTGTCGGACGCGTTATAATTATAACGGTAAACTATTTTGGCGAGCCAAATAACCTTCGTGTTTTAGCAGCCACTGTTTACGGTGAACCCCCCCAGCATAGCCGGTCATCGCCCCACCGGCACCGATAACACGATGACACGGAACGACGATGCTGACAGGGTTTGAGCCGTTCGCCATACCGACTGCACGTGCTGCACCTGTGCGCCCTAATAGCGTCGCAAGCTCGCCATACGTGGTAATTTCTCCGCAGGGGATGTTGCGTAATTCCCGCCAAACCTGCTGCTGAAATTCGGTTCCTACAGAAGCGACGGGCAGCGTATCAATAATCGTTAATTCGCCATCAAAATAGCGTTGCAGGCTGTCGGTCAAACCACCGGGATTATGACGTGGCTGTAACGAAAAGGGATCATTCCGATAACTGCGATTGAGTGAGCGAAATAGATCGTCTTCATATTCGCGCCACTCAACGGCACGCAAATGATTATTTTCATCAGCAATAATCAATAACTCCCCAAGTGGCGTAGCCATGGTGTCCTGGAAAAAAATCTGCATAGTGATTCCTTACGCGCTTGTCGCTTTCTTGCATCTCTCATTAGTTGCACGCCGATTATCCTGCATCATCAGATGGATTGAAAATAAAATGAGAGATGTGTCACGCAGTGAGGCGAAAAAGGAGAAGGCCATCACGATCGTAACCCGTGCCGCTTCGGTGCATTCTCAGTCTGGCAAAAAATGGAAGAACGGGACGCTATTGTGGAGGGAATCCTGCTGGCGTATGAGCAGTTAAGAGAATCAAGTGTGAGGTATGTGGGATAAATCGAATCTAACATTACCAATAAAATCAAACGGTAATATAGTAAATATGCAATTTGTATTTATGAGAGATGGAGCATGCCAATCTTTATCCTACTGCCAGATGACGTTATCACATGGCAATAATATGAAGGTGAATGATGTGGGTATGTTCTATTTTTTATGGCAACGGCGTTTTATGCACGAATAGCTATGTGATCTACGTTATTTGGGGGACATGCGCAGAATGAAAAAGAAATATGCTGTAGTGGGAACGGGTGGCCGAGCGGGCCTTTATCTGGAATCGATCGCCAGAGATTATCAGGAACAGGGGCACTTTGTTGCATTTTGCGATACAAACCAGACGCGAATGGATTACGCCAACCAGATTGTCCATAAATTTGGCCACAATAATGTGGCGACGTATCATGCCGATCAATTTGAGCAGATGATCGCAGAAACCACACCAGATGTTGTTATTGTTGCATCGATAGACCGGACGCATCATCACTATATTATCCGGGCAATGGAATTAGGGTGTGATGTTATCAGTGAAAAACCGATGACGATTGACGAAGAAAAATGTCAGGCGATTATCGACGCAATTAACCGCACCGGCCGTAAATTGCGAGTGACCTTTAATTACCGCTACGCCCCTCACCACAGTAAAGTCCGTGAATTAATTGCCGCAGGCGTTATTGGTGAAGTCTATTCTGTCCATTTTGAATGGCTGTTGAATACCGAACATGGGGCAGATTATTTCCGTCGTTGGCACCGTGACAAACGCAATAGCGGCGGGCTGCTGGTGCATAAATCCACTCACCATTTCGACCTGGTGAATTTCTGGCTGAATAGCGAACCGGAAACCGTCTACGCACAAGGTGATTTGCGCTTTTATGGTAAAGCGAATGCCGAAGCGCGTGGTGTCACCGCATTCTATGCACGTTCACATAATAGTGTTGCAGCAGAGAATGACCCGTTTGCACTGCATATGAATCAAAGCGAACAATTGACGGCTTTATATTTAGATGCCGAACATGAAGATGGTTATTACCGCGATAAAAGCGTGTTCGATGACGGTATTAATATTGAAGATGTGCTGGGTGTCATGGTGCGTTATAAGAACAAAGCCATTATGACGTACTCATTAAATGCCTATTTACCGTGGGAAGGGTTGAATGTGGTGTTTAATGGCAGCAAGGGCCGGTTAGAAATGAAACTGGTAGAAAAATCTTATGTAAACGGAGGCGGACAAAAAGAAGATGAAGGTGCGCTGGATGAATGTGAAATAAAGATCTATCCGATGTTTGACGCGCCTTATACCGTACCGGTTGAATTTAAATCGGGTGGGCACGGCGGCGGCGATCAGGTCATGTTAAACGATCTATTTGGTACACCGGAACCCGATCCATTACATCGTGCAGCAGATTATCGTGATGGGGCGATGTCTATTTTAACGGGTATTGCCGCTAATCGGTCGCTACGCACCGAACTGCCAGTGAAAATAAGCGAGCTGGCCGTTAACCTGAAAAGAGGGAATTAATCAACGTACCTGCTATTTCGCAGCAAGCGCGTCCGCATCCGTAGTACCCGTCTGCCTGTAATAAGGAGAAGGGTGGAAACCTCCAAATACTATTATAAGGGTTTTATTATGGCGAAAACACGGAACACATTACCTCACCTGCTCTTACTCTGTGCAGCTCTTCCCGTCGGGGCTGCTTTCTCTCACTCTGCTGACGCCACGGAGATCCGTATCTCCTGGTGGGGAGGGAATCAACGGCACGAAGCCACACTGGCTGCTATTAACGCGTTTCAAAAAGCCAACCCGACGATTACCGTCAAAGCGGAATATGCTGGCTGGGATGGTTATCTTTCTCGACTATCAACGCAGATGGCTGGGGGGCAAGAACCCGATGTTATGCGTATTGACTGGAACTGGTTACCGCAGTTTTCCCGCAACGGCGACGGTTTTTATGATTTGAATAAGCAAAAAGACGTTTTAGGGTTGGGGGATTTTCCACCTAACTACCTGAAAACGTCCGACGTAAAAGGGAAGCTGCAAGGTCTCCCGATTTCGATGACGTCCCGTAGCATGATTTACAACAAAACCACCTGGGATAATGCGGGTGTTGCTTACCCGAAAACCTGGGATGAACTGTTTGCCGCAGGCCCGGTGTTTAAACAAAAACTGGGTGACAATTTTTACCCACTTGGCGTTGCCCAAGGGGCAAGCGATGTGCTGGATATTCTCACGCTCGGCCGTAGCTACATGGCACAGAAATACGGCATTGATCTCATCGATGAGAAGAAGCAAAGCATTGCCTATAGCCGCGATCAGGTAAGAGAGCTCTTCGGCTTTTATAAAAAGCTGGTTGATTCCCATGTGATACCCGATCAGCGCTATTTCTCCTCGTTCGGGCGGACTAACGTTTATGAAATCCGTCCGTGGATTAACGGTGAATTGGCGGGTATGTATCTGTGGGATTCTGCCATCTATACCTATTCCAGCAATATGCCGAAAGAGACGGTCTTAGAAACCGGGCCATTTATCACGATGCCGGATGCGAAAGATTCCGGGCTGACAAGTAAACCGTCTTCGCTGTTTGCGATCAGTAAAAACAGTAAACATCCGAAGGAAGCGGCGATGTTGATGAGTTTTATGCTGAGTAACCCAGAAGGCGTGAAGGCGGTTGGGCTGCAAAACGGGATGCCGGCTAATCCGAAAGCACAAAAACTGCTGGAGGATATTGGTGTGATCAACGCCGGTAATCTGTTAGCCAATGCTTATCGAGCAGCCGCTGAGCAACCTGCATCGAAGGTGCCCGTTTCACCGTTTATGGAAAATCAGGAGCTAGTACAGCTGTGGACCACGAGCCTGCAAAAACTGGACTACGGCAATGGTGAGGTGAATAAAGTTGCCGATGATTTCCTGAATAGCGCTAATCGCATTTTAAAGCGCGCTATCCGATAACCACCGCTGTTAGTGTGCGATGCCGTATCGTGAAGGATATGGCATCGCATGTCTTGAATGTTATGCCTTACTTAATCACACCACACGCCATTCGGGCTCCGCCACCGCCCAATTTTGCTGGCGTGTCAGCATAGTTATCCCCGCCAACATGAACCATCAACGCATGATTCTTCACCTCAGACAGTGATTTTATCCGTGGAGCCAGAACCGGATAGGTTGACGTGCCGTCGGTATTAGCCACCAATCCGGGTAAATCGCCTAAATGCCCTTGGGCATTATAGGGGCCAAGGTGTTTACCCGTTTTTTTCGGGTCAAGGTGGCCACCTGCCGCCAGTGCAGGAACCGGTTTACCGTCTTGCTCGGCGGGTTCACAGCTGGCATTTTCATGCACGTGGAATCCGTGAATACCCGCGTCCAGCCCCTTCAGATTCGGCGTGAAAAGCAGTCCGTACGGTGTTTCTGTTATGGAGACTTCACCGATACTGCTGCCAGAACCGGTAGGTAACGCTTCATTAAGCGTTACCGTGGTGCTTGCTGCGAAGGTGGAACAGGAAAAGAACACGCCTGTCAGGATAAGTGCCTTCAGATTCATTGTCTTTTACCTCTCATATTCGATGATGGCTGCAACACAAACGGATTTAACATATTGAATTGAAATGGTAGTTGAGTCAGGCTACGCGTCAAATCAGGTGATTGTCCGTATCATGCCTTCACATTCACTCGGGATTGGATTAATTGGTTAAAGGCTCGAATAAGACGAGGCTGCAATGCAGCTAACCTATCGCTATCCAATTCTGGTCGTCCTGGTTCATCGATCTGGTCACAATCCATGTAGTTGGTATAACGCAGCTCAAATTGTATCGCTTCTACCTGCGGGCCATGATGGCGACGCAATATATAAACACCGCCAAAGGGAACATTGACAGAAGTTACGAATCCTTCACTGATAAGGATATTTTGCAGGTGTTCTATCGTGGTCTTACTGCTTGAAATGCCATGCAAGTTGCCTAAACAAATATCGTTCTCTGATGGTCCCATGAAGGCATGTAAATCAATAAACAAACATGAACCGAAACGTGCCACGCTATCTGCCAGTAGCGCTTCCAGTGCTTGATGAAAAGGCTCATGGTAACGCCGTATACGCTCTGCCAGCTCCTCTTCTCCAGGGGGATGAATATGGGTTTGTTGACCGGAAAGAAGTGTTTGAGCAACGGGGGCGCGACCAAATGGTCCGTAAAGTTCGCCACTGGCATCTCGGTTAAGATCGACAACATAGCGACTATGGGTCGCTGTTATAGTTGTTATCCCGAGATCGGGTAAAAAGTTAAAAACGTCAGGAATAAACCAGTCTGTATTTCTCAACCATGCTAAATGCTCGGGTGTGAACTGTTTTGCGATGGTTGGAGGAACAAACAAACCGCTATGTGGAATGCTTGCGATGACCGGTATTGCTTTCGCTCGTGGCGGCGTGATGTTGAAAACAGGATGATTATGGGTACTCATGCGGTTCCTGTAGTAGTTAAAAAGAGTGTAGATAATTTGGCTACCAACCAGACAGCTTGCCCTGCGGCCGACAGATGTGGTGATGATTTATCTTTCGCTTTTTAGAGATGAGTGTAAAGACAGTAATCACGGCCTGCTTTATTTTATTCATGATCTTTCTGCCGTGAGCTGTACCGTGCTAATGGTTCGGGCGCGAAAGCCCGCTTCACAATAGCAAAGATAAAATATCCACAGGCGTTGGAAAGATTCATCAAAGCCCTGCGCATTCAACGTATGCCACTGCTGATAAAAACGCTGACGCCATTCGCTCAGGGTGCGGGCATAGTCCTGACCGATATCGAACAGGTCACGGGTGATAAAGTCGGTATGCCGCGTCATAGTTGCGGTCATCGCGGTGACCGAGGGAAGAAAACCGCCGGGGAAAACATAGCGTTGAATAAAGTCCACATGGCGGGAGTAATGATGGTAGCGTTGGTCGGCGATGGTGATGGCCTGAAGCACCATGCGGCCTTGTGGCTTCAATAATTGCTGACAGCATTTGAAGAAGATGGGTAAATAGGCTTTCCCGACTGCCTCGATCATTTCGACCGAGACCAATTTGTCATATTGGCCGCTCAGGGTGCGATAATCCTGTAGCAGCACCGTGACTTTATGGCTCAACCCTGCTTGCTGGATACGTTCAACTGCGTAGTCATATTGCTGCTGTGACAGCGTGGTCGTGGTGACGTAACAACCGTACTCACGTGCGGCCAGTTCGGCTAACCCGCCCCAGCCGGTGCCAATTTCCAGTAAATGGTCCGTTTCACACAGCGCTAATTGTTCACAGAGACGGCACAATTTGGCGCGCTGTGCGTCTTCTAGCGTCATGTCGGGGTGCTGATACCAGGCGCTGGAATAGAGCATTTCGCTATCGAGAAAGCTGCGATAAAAATGATTGCCCAGATCGTAATGGGCGGCGATGTTTTTCTGTGCCTGCTGCGGACGATTACGACGACACCAGTGTATAAACCGATGGAATGGCGCCGTCAGCCAGCCAAAACGTGCTTCAAGCGTATCAACTAACGCCTGATTCTGCGCCAAGAGCTGAAGAACGAGCGTGAGGTTTGTTGAACTCCAGTCACCATCAATGTAGCTCTCTCCAGCGGCGATGCTTCCACCCAGCAAGATTCGGCGATAGACGCGAGGATGATGTATCGTGATGTCACCTTGCAATGCTGCATGCTGGTCTCCGAAGAGTATTTCATGACCTTCCGGTTCGCGGAGGCGCAAATATCCGCCGTCTATTCGCCCAAGCAGGGCAAAGACCACTTTTCGAGCTCGGAGATAGCGAGCGCTATTGTTCGGGCGACGTACCAGCTGTGTTTCCGTTGAACTCATGGGTTGTCCTTCTTTCCAGACTGCGGATGAGGATAAACGGGGGAACGTTTAATCCACAGTTTCAAAGCCTGCCAATATATGGTGCAGGCGATCTTTATCGTCATTAACGGCAGGGACCAAAGCTGGCTGCGTAGGGCGGCGCGAGTGAGCGGCTGACGGTGTAGCAGCAGCGTTGCATCAAACTCGCGCCCCTGTCTGTGATTCTCGATGTGAATTCTCAGCCGAGCAACGGGCGGCGTGAGTCGCCAGTGGTAGACCATCTCCATCGGGTTAAACGGCGATACATGAAACGCCTTGGATACGGGCTTAGAACCATCGGGGACGACGGCATAAGTATGGCGTTCATTCCAGGGCGTATTACGCACCTCTGCCAGTAACCAGCGCAGTTCATTGTGCTCATCGTATAAATAATAGAAATTAACTGGATTGAAATAGCAGCCGAGATAGCGTAGCTGGCACAGGAGGAAAACCTTCCCTGTGAGACGTTCCCCGGTTAATTCCGCAATTCGATCCTGTGCTTTGGTTTTGATATCGCCGCCACTGAGGTAATCACCGCGATAGAATGACGCTGGGGCAAAGCGTTCTAAAGCGATACCCGCGTGCGGCAAGGCGGGAATTTCATCTAAATCAATGAGCGTCATGAATAGCGCATAGTCAAAACGATGCGTGACGGGCGTGAAGCGCCGATGACGAACTTTACCCACATACAGGGCGCTATTCATACGGCATACCTTGGTCGAATTGGCTAATGACATCCAGCGCGCTTTTTACACCATCTTCATGAAACCCGTTGTACCAATAGGCACCACAAAACCAGCTACGGTGGTGTCCATTAATACGTTCACGCTGCTGTTGGTACTCCGTTGTCTGTTGAGTAAACACCGGGTGATGATAAACCGCGTGGTGCAATGTTTTATCCGGGTCAATATCCTGCTGAGGGTTCAGTGAGACACAGAAGGTGGTGGATGAACGAAAACCTTGCAGGATATTCATATTATACGTGACGGACGCACGCGAACGGCTAAGCGCTTGATCGACCGGCAGACGATAATTCCAACTTGCCCATGCTCGGTGGTTATGGGGTAAGAGTTGGGTATCGGTATGCAGAATCACATGATTAGGTTGGTAGCGTATGCCTCCGAGAATGCGTCGTTCATCGGACGTACTTGTTTCCAGCAGCGCCAGCGCCTGATCGGAATGGCAGGCGAAAATGACCTGATCAAACCGATACACCTGTTCGGCAGTATGCAGCGTAATCCCTGAGTCATCACGTATAACCTGACTGACTGGCGTATGGAGATGGATCGTTGCTCGATCGCGGATACGCTCGGCAATGCGTCGCACATACTCCCGTGAACCGCCAGGCACGACCATCCACTGCGGACGATTGACCAAATCCAACAACCCATGGTGGTTGAAGAAGGTGAGGAAAAGCGATAGAGGAAAATGCCGCATATCCTCAAGCGACGATGACCAAATTGCTGCTCCCATTGGCAAAAGATAGTGTTGTGCAAAGAACGGCGAAAATTTTTCCTGCTGTAACAAGTGGCTTAGCGTCAACCCACACCTTTGGTGTTCTCCACTGGCAAGATATCGCTTGCACACACGATTGAAGCGCACGATTTCCGCAACAAAGCGATAGAACGCAGGGCGGAACAGGTTAGCACGCTGGGCAAACAGCGTATTTAGCGTATGTCCGTTATATTCCAGGCCAGAAACTGGGTTACTGACCGAGAAACTCATTTCCGTGGGTTGGCCGATTAAGCCCAGTTCATCCAGCAGGGCAATGAAGTTTGGATAGGTTCGCTCGTTATAAACAATAAAACCTGTATCGATGGCATAAGGGATGCCATCCTGAACCACATCGACTGTTGCCGTGTGTCCCCCCAGATAATCGTTCGCTTCAAATATCGATACCTGAAAGCGTTCGGATAACCTGAGTGCGCAGGTTAAACCAGAAATACCGCTACCAATAATGGCAATCTTCATACCTTTACCTTACTAACCGGCTGGCCAGCAGACGTTGCCATGACTGTGGGAGCACAGAAATCAATTTGAGTAATAGCGCAAAGCCCAAAGGGAAGGCGATTTCGCGTTTCTTCTTTTCCAGCCCGCGCCGAATAGCATCAGAGGCGTGTGACGCAGAGATCAACATCGGCATGGGGAAATCATTACGCGCGGTTAGCGGGGTATCCACAAAACCGGGTAGGATCAGCGACACGGTGATATTGTGAGCCTGCAAATCCAGCGACAGGCTACGTGCGAAATACGCCAGTGCAGCCTTTGAAGCCCCATAGGCTTCTGCTCGCGGCAGGGGAACGAGGCTGGCGGTTGAGCCGACAAACGCCAGATGACTGTGGCTAGCAAGCTGCGGTAAGAGCACCGACAGACAATTCACGGGTCCTATCACGTTGGTTGTTAGTACCCGGCTGATTTTTTCCGCATCAACGACGCCGTTATCCAGATATTCACAGGTTCCCGCGCAGAGAATCACCAAATCGGCTGTGACGCCGTCTAATGCCTGCCGCGTATCGGCTACGTTCGTCATATCAAATGCTGTGGTACGGAGGGCTGGGAAGGCGGTAGTTAATGCGCGAAGCCGCTGCTCATCGCGCCCGCAGGCGAGGACGTCCCAGCCGTCTCTGGCATAATCCAGCGCCAGTTGTTGACCGATTCCAGAACTGGCTCCGGTAATCAACACGCGTTTCATGCCTGAAGTCTCGATTTTAGGTAACGGATTGACGAGCCCAGCAGGGGAACATGCTGATAAAGCATCGCACCCATGTCGTAGTAATCGCGGTGGTAGATAACTTTGTCGTCAGCAAAGAGTAGGTGGCTACAACCCGCGAGCGTCAGCGGCGCATTATGCTTTAGCGACGGATGGGCATAGTGCATCGTCCAGAACATCGTTGCGCCACCGCGAAAGGTATGGATATCGCTGATATTGAACTGACAATAGCTCAGATTGTTGAGTGAATTGGAAAAGTAACGCTGTAAGGCACTCAGCCCATGATGGTTGGAAATAGGATCGATAAAGTGAATATCCTGATGATAAATATCACCGAGTGCCGTTAATCCTTCGGTTGTCAGTTCTCGATAAAATGCCTTTATTTTCAGCAAAATGGGCTCATACTCGCCGTTTTCTAGCGAGATACCGTCTTCCTCGCGCGCTTTTTCTATCGTCATAACCACTCCTGTTAAGGTCACCCACATCCACGTCGTGGAAATGGCTAACAGATAGAGGAACGTCAACGCTTATTAATTGAAAGTCATCAGCTTAGGTATAGATTGAATCCACCATTCGTCAAATAAGATTTTTAGGAATGACAAGGGCGCGATAAATACATTAGGAGGGGAAAATGTGGCAGAAAAAGGAAACATGACATGAATAATAGTGACAACGTCACGCCATGTTTCCTATATCACTCTTGATAGCCTGGAAATTATTTCTCTGCGGGTTTAATTAACGCCAGAATCGTGCCCAACTGTTCGCGCTGTTCAGCACTGACTTCTCGCGCAGCGGAATAACCAGCATTCTGGATAATCATCTCATTCAGGCCAACTAGCCAGTCATAGATATAAAACGCCGTATTGTTGGTGGGCGTTAGCGATAGCTTAGTTAGGCGCTGCGAAGCACCAAAGCTGACTGCCTGTTTTTGCGGCTTGGCGAAAATTTTATGGCCGCGATTAATCCGGCTGGCAGGGCGCAGAGATTCATCAAGCTGCTGGAAGCCAAGCCAGGCAACAAAGTCCCCGAGAATAGTGAGCACGCGCGAAACCTGGCGGTCAGCTTTATTCTCGCGGTTGATGCCCAACGACTCACCATCGACCAGCATATCGACCAACGCTTCTTCGATCCGCAAACGGATACTACCGGTAATCAATTCTTCAACCAGCATTTCGATCGTTGATTTCGGCACATTCAGCAGATCGAGGAGTGGAGCATTTTCCGGCAGGCCGCGTAGGTAGTTAATCCAGTAACGATAAACGCCATGCGCATAGTCCGCCTCATAGCCATGATCGACGGTAATGACGGGTGCAGCGGGTTGGTCGAGCGCGATCGGTTCATCGGCAAAGAGATCGATTTCGATCCCGACACCAAACGGATCGCTATTGGCCAAGGGGGCTGAAGGGTCTTCAGCATCGGTGAGAAAATTGCCATAGCTTGCGCCTTGCTGTTGCAGATACAAACGGCGCAGTTCATCACGCGAAGGCAGAAGACGTTCCAGTAACTCGCCGTGTACGCCGGTTCGAGTCTGGAGCGATTTAAGCAAGGTTTCTGCGATGCGCTGTTTTTCCGCCGGATCGTCAACATCGACGGGCAAATACCAGTTCCCCAGCAGGTTATCGCTGAGTTCACGCTGGAGTTCGTTAAGCTGTTCACCGATGCGACCGAGTTTCACTTCCCGGTGGACTTCAGCACCCAACCACGTGGCCATACGTGCCACGCCGCGCTTATCCATCGCTAGCATCGTTCCCCAGGCATCGCCTGGGTTACCCACATAACGCTGTACTGCTGCATCGTAGTTTTGCCCGTGGGTAATACGCCGATCGTGGCGAGTGACCGCCCAAATTAGCCCCGGTTTACGGTGGCTACGAACCTGCGCGTTTTCGCCCTGCGTTTGTTTCACCCAGTGATCCAAGGCCTTACCGACCACTTTAACATCACCACGATCGCCAGCGGCGCTGCATACCATCAGTACGTTCATTTCCTGATTATCGGTATAGCGCTCTAGCAGATAGGCGCGTTTTGCACGCAATAATGTATGAGCCAGCGGATACGGTATATGTTGGCGTTTTGCTGGTGGCTCGTCCCGCGTTTCGCGGATTTCACCAAAGCCGGGAAAATCCAACACATCGACCTGCTCGAACAGCGCTTCTTTGGGAGGCAAGTGCAGCGGGACAAGCAACTCTGCGGTCAGCATCGTTAATTCAGCCAGCGAGAGCTCGGTTGTTTTCCCTGCGCGCCCATTCTGAACCGGGCGCACCAACACGCCGGGATCGTCGGCGCTGTGCAAACACTCCAGCGCGGAACCGTCGATCAGACTGTCCGCTGGATTCAAATCATCATCTACTAGCGTTCGTAACGGGGCTAACAGCTTGCTTGTACCGGACAGGTGTTGCAGTGTGTGACTGAAATGGCGATACGCAGCGGTCAGCGAATTCAATTCTCCCCATAACACAGAGAAAAGTTGGGCGCGGTCATCAACGGTGAGATAGGGCGCTAATTCAATCGCAACTGGCCAGAAGTGTGCCTCCAACTGTTTCTGCCGTTTGACATCGTGACGTGCGAGATAGTCCCAGAGTTCGACCACTTCATCGCGGCTCATCCCTTCGACGGGTTCTGGCTGACGGTGCATCAACAGCGTTTTGATGTGCTCGGCGATATGGCGTTCATCGAGTTCCTCGAACGTTGTCTCTTGGTTGAGATCGTTCAAAAATGCGTTGGCCATGATCTTGCCGATATCCAACTCGCTGAGGAGTTGCAACTGAACGGGAAACGATTTGTTCTTCACGCCAGACTGTCGGCTAAAACGCGTGACGAGCGCAGCGGCACGGTCAGACGGGTTAATATGATCGATATAATCCAGCTGTTGCCCTTCAAACGAGGTTTCCAGCTTACCGTTTTCTCCCCCGGCCAGTGACGCGATCAGATAGTTTTTTCCCGCCTGAGATAGGCCAAAAAAGCCGATGGCAATCTCTTTCTGTGCAACATCGGACAGATGCTGCGCTTTATTATGATTACGGCGCAATTTGACGATCAGTCGGTCTGCTTCAATATCCAGGCGTGGGGCGTTCTGGCGCGTGTTTTCAACCCAGTCGATGGCTTGTTCAACACCTTGTGTAACGGCCTGTAGCTGGCCGTGAAGTCGGGTGGAAAGCTGTTTAGGCGTTAATCGTTTCATTTTTTAAATACACTCCCACTATCGATCCAATAATGGGTCGCTCCTGAACCGTTAGCGGATAATGTGTTCAATTTGAGTCGTAAATGATGGGGCGGCACGCGGGTGCCATCTTCCAACACAGCATCGGCAATCTCAAAGCGCTCGGGGCTGTCCTGATCGTCGCTTTTTGTCACGGCCAGCCGGACGCGCAGCTTACTGTCGCCAACAACCTTACGGGCTAAATCCTGATCGACGATTGATAGCATATAAAGCGAGGACGCGGGCCAGCGCTCGTTGTCTAACTGGCGGAATCCGAGGCAGAGTGAACCGCGTACCTGGAAGCTATGTTTCGGATCAAGTACGAAATCCGAGGCATCCAGATCGATATCGCTGTAATACACGTTATCCAGCGTCAGTGCGTTATTGCTGTCCATCATGCCGAGGTAGCGCACCGTCGAGTATGGCTGAAAATCACCGACCTTAAAGTAAAAGCCCGGCAGACGCAGATCGAGCGCCAGCAGGCACAGCATCGCACCGACGGCTGCCGTGGATTTTGGGTTATCGATACGCCCACGTTTGTTAAACGGATACCAGTCGTTGGTGTGATATCCATCCAGTGACAGCATCCGGTTAATCGGCAGCGGTTGCAGGTGGCGGAACAGTGCCTGAATCCCAGGGAAACGCGAAGGACGGCCGGTGAGCAGCAGCACGTCGCACGAATACAGCGACACCACTTCAGACATCAGGCGCAGATTCTGCGTGATATTCATTTTGTTGGACAGGAATTCGCCGTGCAGCTTGTTCAGTTTGAGGATGAGCGGCACCTGCAAAATATCGAATACGACATCGCTAACCGGCAGCTCGCGCTGCACTTCTGTATTGATGTATTCCAGCACTTTACCTGTCGGTGCCTGTTCCAACAATTCGCCGAAGGTGGATTCGATTTCGGCACTGGTGTCCAGTGGGTCAAAGCGCTCATAGGCTTCCAGAATCGCGCGACCGATCGGGATAAAGACCTGCAACGTCACCTGCTGGCGTAGCGTAAGCTGCGCGTCCATACGGCCTTCATTGCCGAACAATTTTGCCATCAACGCATCCGGGCTGGCCAATCCTGCGGTTTTCAGCGCGCTCTGTAGCGCGGGAAGGATGTAAAGCTGAATCACGTCCAGCAGGATATCGTCACCGGCGACCTTAAAGCCTTCGCGGAACAGCAGGCGTGGAATGATTTTAACGTTGTTGCCCACACCGTCATCGAGCAGATACTGCGTAATGGCGAGGTCGGTGGTGCCGCCACCGATGTCGATTGAGGCAATGCGCAGCGTTTTCCCTACGGGTTCGCCTTCGTCAAGTTCTTTATCTGGTCGCGCCATGCTGGCGAAGAAATCTTCCGCTCGGCCACCAAAATTCACCTGCGCTTCGTTATACAGGTAAACCATCTGTCCGCACGTCGCTTCGTCCCATTCGATTTGCACCTCCGGCACCGGAACCCGACTCTGTTGCTTGTCGGCTGGCGTGGTGAAATCGTCATCCATCGGATGCCAGTCCATCGCTTTCCAGACCAGCGCAATAGCCTCATGCATACGGCGACGGAAAATTTCACGTTCAGGCTTCGGCATTGCGGAAGGCAGCGTCAGAATGATATTACGCAACTGGCGCGGCGCGCTGCTGTGAATCATCTTCAACCGTTGAGCGGCGCTATTCATCTGCATGAGCGCCTGTGCCAGCAGTTCGGAGAGCATGAATGTCATGATCGAGCTGCGGCTGTAGTGCGGTGAAAATACCGGTAAACGCTCATCCAGCGGCTGATTGTAGAGAGGTTGACCTTCATCATTTAGCATGATGGTCAACGGCATGGCCGTCGCTAATGGTTCGGTCTGCGAGTGGGCGTCCGTTTGGCTGAAGCGCCAGCCTGGTGCATAGCTTTCTTCGTCCCACAAGTAACGGCGCGGGCTGGAAATCCCGCTCGATCCTTCCGTTCCCTGACGCAGCAGCGCCATGTGGCTAGCCTCACGCCCGACGCGAGTGATCGACGGCCAGATGAAGGCATCATCACGGCCGCTTTCTACAGAGAAGTTTTCCTTGCCGAATTTTGCCTGTGAAAATTCAACGCGGCTCTCAAACAGTTCGTTATACAGATAATGTGGCTCACTCAGATCGCGCAGTTGCAGCTCATAGGTCTGCTTCAGGCCGTTGCTTTCGTCTGCATGATCTTCAACCAGAATGCCGCAGGTGTGCGAGTTGCCAACATCCAAAATCAGGTCAACGTTGACCGCGGGTTCCTGCAATGTGCTGGTATTGATGCGGATTTCCGGCACTTCGAGTTGGTTGCCCAACATATCCAACACATTCAAATAATGTGCCTGATATTCAAATCCTCTGAGCGCCACTTTTACATCATGGCTATCGCGGTTTTCCTGCACTTTAACCTGCTGAGTAAAGACTTCACGCAGCCACCCGTCGACCCAGGTTTCATCGAGGAATTCACCCAATTCATCGCTGTGATAAGCCAGCGCGAAATTCCCCCCCGTTTTGATGTCATTGGCATTCGGTGCCAGGGACTCGTACTCGTGGCCTTCGGGATAGGTTTTGGTATCGAACGCTAAACAAATGCGGTGCGTGTTGCCGTCCTGATCGGGCGTATCTAAAGTGAGAATCTGCATCCGCGCCCAGTTGTCTGGACCGCCCATAAAAGTACGCGGCGGATTGAAACGGAAGAAGGGCAGTGGCAGCCAGACTTTTTCCAACAGCTTAAGCGATTGCTCAAGCGAGATACTCAACTCAGGCTTCACGACTTCCGGTGGCATACCGGTTGCTGAAGGCAGCAGGTATTTGTCCGAGTGTTCATCGTAAAGCAGGTGCAGTAAGGGGCCGTTGGCACTTTTACGCACATAACAGTTAGGCTGTTCAGCTAAAAACTGCGGCTTTAACGCAAAATCCAAAAACTGAATCCCGCTGTCCTGAATCAACGTAATGCGTTGTTTATAATCGGTAATCGTCGCCAGCATGATTATTTACTCTCGCGCTTTATCGTCATCGGGAAAACGGTGTCTGCGTCATAACGACCAATACACTCCGCAGCGGTGCCAGATGCACCTTGTTTACAGACCAGTTCCGGCATTTGGAAACGAGAATTATCGGAACAGCGTGCACCAGAACGACTATTGATGATCAGATTGCCAGAGCCCATTAATCCCGCCTCAACATTGGCACGACACGTGACACCGTCACCATGAGTGATACGCGCAGTCCCTTTGCCATTTTGGATTTGGTAGCGCAGGCTCGGTGGCCTTCCGGTAATTGGGGCTTTTCCATCAACAATGACGCGCCAGTTGCCGTTCAGGAATTTGATAGATCCGATTTTCACCGCATCTGCCGGCATGACTAAGTCATCCCGGCCCGCAGGAAGTGCCGGTACTTGTTCAATAACCGGTTCAACCGGTGGTGTAACAGGCTCTTTGGGTTCAACAACCGCAGGGGCTTCTGGTTTGACTGCCTCTACAATCGGCGGTGCTGAAACGGGTGGCTCAACGGCTTTTACGATCTCTTTTTCTACGACAGGCGGAGCGGGTGGCGGTGTGGGTTCAGCCGGCGTTGAGGCAGGCAGTGCGCGTTTTTCCTGCTTGACCGTTGCAGCCTGTTCGGATGTCGGTTTGTTGTCTTGTCCTGACACGCAGCCACGTATTTGTAATGCCAAAATAGCGAATAGCGCGGCGGCAGGTAACAGCCACCACAGGCGGAAGAATGGCGGGCGAGCAGGTAATGTTGCCGCAGCGGTAGGCGCTGGTGTCGGCTCAACAGGTTCGGGCTGAGCGATAGGCTGTGGTTCTGGCTCGGGTTCAGGGGCAACCAATGGAAGCGTTGGTACGCTTGCTACGGGCGTGGAGGCGACCACAAGCAGTTCAGCTTCCCTGATGACAGGGCGCAGGCAATCCAATGCATCAAGGCGGGATTTCTTATCAAGGTTGACGAAACCCCAGAACGTTAAAACAGGTTTACCATCAACCAGATAGACGTGGTTTGCTCCAGGGAACTGTATCGCTTTTGCCAGCAGGACACCGAAAAGTTTCTGCCCCGCTTTTTCTGCATTTTGCGCACGCAGGCTGATGTCGGCAACCGCGGTTTGATAGGTTTCCAGTAATGACAGCGCCTTTTCCCGTTCTTCTTCACTGGCTGCAATCCAGGAGGTGACTTTACCGTCAATTGGCGCATACCAGTCAATACGGTCGCCATGCTCGTTGGGTTGGGGAATCGCCAGACAATCGGCAATTTGCTGCTGTTTTCTGAGACGTAACGTTTCCCGCAATTGAAGTGCTGATGCGTAAACTGGCTGCCCGTTCTCACCCAGCGCCAGAAAATCATCCAAACTTCCACTACGTAAAAATAATTTTGCCACGCAAAAGAGACCTTTTGTAATGATGCCTAAAGCAGAAAATAGAATGTAATCTGCGACAGGGTATACTGTAGTGCGAATGATGGCGAATCAAACGCTTAAAGAAGTGATAAAACTAACAAATATTTGGGCAATAGAAAAAGTGGGAAGCGAGATGCGTACTCACGAAGAACGGACAATATCCAGATAATACAATGAAGATTCTTAAAAAAGTGTCTACTGCTTCAATCGCAATCTGGCAGAAATGAGGGATGCTGCGTAGTGTCAGCTTCCCTCAAGGTTTTGAGTGATTACAGTTTGACGTTGCCTGTGATCAGATACGCAGATGACGTGCTTTGTGACATCGGCGGCAGCGTATCACTGAGGACGTTGCCTTTTACATCGGTAAATTCAATCGGAATGTTGTTCATTCCGACGTGCTCCACAATAAAGTGGTTGTAATCGGTTTTTTGTGCAGCAATCCATTGGTTATTGCGCATATATTTCATTTCAATAACCGGATATTTCACATTCCTAAATTGCACCGCTGCCCAGTAAGGGTTTGAACCTTCCTTTATACGATAAATAACGTTGCCATTGACTGGCGCTTCGATCAGCGTCCAGTCGATATTAATTTTCCCATCTCGCAGGTCGCCTATTTTCTCGAATGCATTAAACGATAAATCTAATGCGCAATCTCCACCTTCTGGATAAAGATCCGTGACATAAACCACCGTGCTACCTTTTGGACCATTCACTTTCAGGTATGCTCCAGCCAGCGATGCTTTAATACCGCGATAATCCAGTTGGCTCCGGTTTAGCGCGGTGATCTCCATATTTTGTGGAATAGGGTCCAATAAGAGTGCGCCACCCTGATACCCAGAGCCCGTTGCGGTAGCGTAACCGTAACAGATATCGTCCAGTTCCCACTGGGCGTGAGCGGTATTAATCAGGGGGATAACGCATAATGCGGACAACGCTAATGAGGTTATTTTATTCATGTTTCACATCCAATATGATTCAAGAGTAATAACATAGGTGAGTCGTAAAAATAAATGCGCCAAAACAGAATTCCATTTTCTTAAAACCCATTGTTCTGACACATCGATAATCCAGAGTTTGTATAAATAGGTAAATCGGTTTTATCTTAAAATAATAAAGCAGTGAATATATCTCTGAGTTTATTTATATATAGTGAAATAATTATGTGCATAGAATAATTGATTTGGGGTTATGCCAAATATGTTCTACGGTTTAAAGGGCGTGACGATTACATGGCTACGTTCCAACTCGGATAGCTGCCAATGGCTAATCTATAACGAGGAGATTGCATGACTATTCATAAGAAAGGGCAAGCGCATTGGGAAGGTGATATCAAGCAGGGAAAGGGCTCGGTTTCAACAGAAAGCGGGGCATTGCGGCAGCAACCTTATGGTTTCAATACCCGCTTTGAGGGTAAACCCGGCACGAACCCGGAAGAGCTGATTGGTGCGGCGCACGCTGCCTGTTTCTCTATGGCACTATCGCTGATGTTAGGCGAAGAAGGCCATAAGCCCGAGTCGATTGATACTACGGCAGATGTATCGCTGGATAAGGTCGATGGTGGATTTGCGATTACTAACATCGCGCTTCACAGCACAGTGAAGCTACCGGGGATTGATGAAGCCACGTTCGATAAGATTATCCAAAAAGCGAAAGCGGGTTGCCCGGTGTCAAAAGTGCTCAAGGCTGAGATTACACTGGACTATCAGTTGAACTAACGACTGAGCGTGACGACTACGGGAGCGATGAAAGGGCTTGCCAGACGATACTGGTGAGCCTTTTTACATTCATCCAATCAAAAACAGCAAAATGATTAAAAATAATTTAACATCTTTACGATAATAACCATAAAATCAGAATTGCCATTACGGTGTAATCTGGTCGTGGTGTTGTAGGCAATATAGTTGTAGGCAATATAAATAACAAAAGCAATATTGGGCTGGCCGGCGTGTGGGGGCCAGATTCTTTGAGTATGTCGTGCTGTGGAACACAAGCGAGAGTTCAAGATGAATAGAATGACCAAGATCTGTTTTTCTGTGCTGTTGGCCGGTAGTTTGCTGACACCTGTTTTAGCAAATGCGACCGTGTCGGAAGACATGCGCGGTATGCAAAAAAGTTATACTGCCGCGACTAAAGCGGACGATGCTACAACATTGAAAACTGCGTTGAGCACATTCCGTGAACATGTTGTGAATGCCAAAACGCAGGTGCCGCCTGATTTCGCCAAGCAACCCGCTGATGGCCCAGACAGAAAAGCCTATGTGGAAGGTCTGGATAAGATTTTGCAAAAAGTCGACAGCGCGCAGGCTCTAGCGGATGCCGGTAAACTGAGTGAAGCGAAAGCGGCACTAGCAGAAATCAACACCTTGAAAGGTGAATATCACAGTAAATTGAGAGGCTAAACCGCTTTTCGTTTACCATAAGCCGCCAGTGGGAACCAAACTCACTGGCGGCTTTTTTATTATAAGAATTACGATCGCCAGAATTACCAGTTAAAAGGGGGAACAGAACGATGTCACCATCACTCGATGCAACGCATGATGGCAAAGATACACAACACAGAATTCTTGAAGCCGCGCTGGAAGTCATACTGGATCATGGCGTGCGAGGGGCAACCTACCGAAAAATTGCGCAACAGGCAGGGCTGTCACCGGGGACGCTGACCTATCGCTATAGCAGTATTGAACTGCTGCTGAACAACGCGTTCGTTTATATGGTTGATGGCATATCACACGCCTTCCGAGTTCGTCTCAAGCAGGCAAAAGACATCGAGAGCGCGCGCGAAGCGGTGGTTGACTTGATCTGTGGAGATATTTGGGCGACACCGCGTCATCTGACATTGAGCTTTGAACTGTACGCGCTGGCATCGCGTAAAGAAGAGTATCGGCTGATATTGCAGGAGTGGATGACGCGAAGCAGAAAATCACTTCACCTCCATTTCAGTATTGCGACCGCGTGTTCGCTGGATGCGGTGATTGAAGGATATACGATTCATAACTATCTCAATAATGAAGCCGTCAGCCGCGAAGACATTCACACCGGGTGCCTTTATGGGACTGTTGATTTTCGGTGCAGGCGTTGGGCTGGTTGATATCGCCATCAACATTGAAGGTGCGGCGTTTGAGCAACATTTGAAGAAAAGCCTAATGACAACGCTGCACGGTTTCTTTAGCCTGGGAACGCTGGTTGGCGCACTGACTGGGATGGCGATGACCGCGTTCGGCGTTAATACGACGCTGCATTTTGTCACGGTAGTTGCACTGTCGATACTTACCGCTATTTTATTGATGCGCCAAATGCCATGGCTGAGCGATCTAGCCAGTTCTGAGCAAGAAGAGAAAGGGAATTACAAAACCCAGGTTTTCAACGAACTTAAGGACCGCCGTCTGTTGATTCTTGGCGTGGTTATTCTTGCGATGGCGCTTGCAGAAGGTTCAGCCAACGACTGGCTGCCGTTACTGATGATCGATGGCCACAACTTCGGCCACACAACAGGGACGTTGGTTTATGTCGGATTTACGGCAGGCATGACGCTGGGTCGTTTTGCCGGAGGATATTTTGTCGATCGCTTCGGTAAGGTCAATGTCCTCCGATTCAGTGCTGCTTCCGCCGCACTGGGGCTGGCGCTGGTGATCTTCTCTAATGCTCCACTATTGGCCGCCGCTGCGGTTATCTTCTGGGGCATTGGTGCATCGTTGGGATTCCCACTGACGATTTCTGCCGCAGGAAGTGGAGAAAACAGTGCCGTTCGCGTCACGATTGCCGCAACATTGGGTTACTTTGCTTTTCTCGTGGGCCCGCCTGCATTGGGCTTTCTTGGCGAGGTCGCGGGGTTGCGCATCGCGATGTTACCCGTACTTGCCATGGTGATTCTGGCTTTTATTTGTTCTTCTTCCGCCCGCGATCGGGTGGCCAGTACGGCATCTGAAACGCCATCCTGACGTTTTTGCACGGTTCCATTTCGTATTATCGGAACCGTGCAGTTTGTGTCATGATGTTGATTATGTTGAAAATAAATTACGTGATAGCCGCCAATGTTGAATACCGCAATGAGTCTGGCTGTCACACCAATCTAGGAACGCGAACGCAATGGTAAATTTAACGGATATGACCGAGTTGGATTATCCCAACTATCGCCAGTTCTTCATTCTTGAATATGCTCAGGATTTACAAGCATCCCGAGGATATGATGCGGAAAAGGCGAGGGCGATTGCCACGCAATCAATCGATATTGCGCTACCGCAGGGTACTCATACACCCGCCAATAAATTATGGTCCATTCAGTCTTTAAATAATGAAGGTGTCACCATCGGCTATTTGTGGGTAGTGTTGAACGGAAATTCGGCCTGGGTATCTGATTTTTGCCTTCTGCCAGCGTGGCGTGGCCGAGGTTTTGGTAAAGCCTCACTAGCCGCGATGGACGCGGCGATCGCGGCGTTAGGTATTTGTGAAGTCGGGCTGAGAGTCGCTACGCATAACCCGGTCGCCAAGGCGTTATATCAAAAACAGGGATTCCAGATTACCGGTTTTAACATGCACAAAAGTCTGGTGCCAGCCTCATCGTCAGACTGCGACTAAGCCTATGACGTAAAAAACGATCTCCGACGCCCATTGGCCTCCGGCCCTTATCCCTTGTTCATTCCTGCGCCGCTAAAGTTCAAAAAAAAAACGCCGATAGACAAATAGCAGGGAACTCATTGCAAGGGAATGTTGATTACGATAAGGGTCAACACCAGGAGAGCCATAATGGCCAAACAATTAATACAAAAAAAGACAATGAGCACCCGCGCCCAGGTATTGTTAACTGGCGCACTCACCATCGCACTCGGTTTCGCTGTCACCATCGGTGTGCTCAGCTGGCAGTCTAGTCGTGAACAAAAGTCTCTTGCTGAGCGCTATTTACAGCAGATAGCCCAAAGCGAAGCCTTGAGAATTCAACAAGAACTCAACTACGCCCGTGATGTGGCGCATAACCTCGGGCAAGGGCTGGTCGCTTTGCCATCCGCAGGCATTAAAGACCGCGCTGTGGTCGATAAAATGATGGAATATGCCCTGCGGGATAACCCGGAATACCTCTCAGTTTCAGTCATTTTTGAAGAAAATGTGTTTGACGGGCGTGATGCTGAGTTTGCCGATCAGCCGGGTCAGGCACCGAAAGGCCGCTATGCCTGGTTTGTTGACCGCGATCAGGCTGGCAATTACACGATGCATCCTCTGCTTTCTTATCTGACTCCCGGCCAGGGCGATTACTACCTGCTGCCACAAAAGAGCCAGAAAGATACGCTAATCGAACCCTATACCTATGCTTATAATGGCGTCCCAACGCTACTGACGTCAGTTGCTGCACCGATTGTCAGCCAGGGAAAACTGTGGGGTGTCGTCACTTCCGATATTTCTCTTGCGTCATTGCAGCAAAAAATTAATCAGATTAAACCTTGGGAAGGCGGTGGCTACGCGATGTTGCTATCCAGCGCCGGTAAAGTCATCTCTTATCCTGATAAATCCCAAACGAGCAAAGCCTGGCAAGGACCGACTGACAATTTTACGTCTTCAGTGGTACAGCACGACGATGCGATTCTGGGCGAACAGGCGCTGGTGACTTGGCAGCCTGTCACCATCGGAAACAGTACGGAGAAATGGTATTTGGGGATTGTTGCGCCAGTGAGTCAGGTGATGGCCGCGTCTGAGCGCCAGCTAATGAACGCGGTGATCATGATGGTGATTAGCATTCTGTTGGTAAGCGCGCTGTTGGGCTGGGTATTCAGCCGTAAAGTGCTTAAACCAATTGGTGGTGAACCACTTGAAGCCGCAACTATCGCGCTGTCTGTTGCTGAAGGGCGACTGAGTAATGTGATTGACGTGAAAGCCAACGATCGCAGTAGCCTGTTCTTCGCGCTGCATACGATGCAGTCACAACTACGCCAGGTGGTTGGGCAGATCAAAGATGCCAGTGATTCAGTGCGACAAGGTGCCGCGGAAATTGCCAGCGGCAACCTCAATCTTGCCTCGCGTACAGAGCAGCAAGCCGCCGCACTGGAACAAACGGCAGCGAGTATGGAAGAGATCACCGCCACGGTGAAACACAATGCCAACAATGCCCATCAAGCCACAACGTTGACAGAGAATGCCACGAAGATAGCCCAGCGCGGTGAGTCGCTGGTTAGTCAGGTGGTGCAGACGATGTCGCAGATTGATGATAGTGCGAAGAAAATTGGCGACATTACCGCCATGATTAACAGTATCGCTTTCCAAACCAATATTCTGGCACTGAACGCGGCGGTAGAGGCGGCGCGAGCAGGAGAGCAGGGTAGAGGGTTCGCCGTCGTGGCATCGGAAGTTCGCAATCTGGCACAGCGCAGCGCCAGTGCAGTAAAAGAGATTGCCGCATTGATCGAGGAATCCAGTCAGCGCGTTGAAAGTGGCGTTAAACTGGTGAATGATGCGGGTAAAACCATGCAGGATATGACGCATGCCGTCAGTTCAGTACAAAGTATTATCGGTGAGATTGTCACCGCATCGGATGAGCAGGCGAAAGGCATAAGCCAGGTAACGATCGCCGTTAATGAAATGGATGGCGTCACGCAGCAAAACTCCGCGCTGGTACAGCAGATGTCTGCGGCAGCCAGTTCGTTGGAAGATCAGTCCATGCTGCTGGCACAAACGATAGAGCATTTCCGTCTGGAACAGCAGCACACTTTACCTCAGGCGCTTTTAAGATAAAAAGAAATACGATCGCCCGGCGACCCTGAGGTTGCCGGGTAACACGTCTAGTGTTACAGCGTGACTAGCGGCGGCCGCGTAAATTTGTATTCGCGGACCATTCGTAAGTTGTGGATGAATCAGGTTTAAATTTATTTTTCTTCTTCTCTGCTCTGGCTTGTTTTGCCACGGCCTCACGTTCCTTCATCAGCTTATCGATATAATCGTCTTTAATATGATTACCTTCAGAGTTGGTTAACGGACGACCCTGTTTTTTTCTCGCCTGATCGAGTAACGTCTTAAGCTGGCGTTGTTCGCTTTCTGTCATGTCTTTCTGAGTCAGTCTAGGCATGGGAATTGACCTGATAAGCGGGTTGGAAAATACATTGTAGAGGAAAACGAACAGAGTCCCAGATAAATCATACCGCGTGTCTTTAACTTGAAGTAGCATGATGAATATAAACGCATAATGGAGAGAAGTAATGTCACCCGAGTTAGTCGTAGCAGCACAGTTTAAGGCTTATAACGAACATGATATAGATGCTTTCATGGTATGTTTTTCGTCGGACTTCAAAGCGTACCGCATGCCGTCAGAAACACCGTCAATGGAAGGAAAAGAGGCGCTGAGAGAGTTTTACGTGAATAACCGATTCAATAACCCAGAACTGAGGGCTGAGCTGGTGTCACGTACCGTATTAGGTAATAAAGTATTTGACCATGAGTTAATTCATGGGCTTTCAGTTGAACCAATAGAAAGCATTGCCGCTTTTGAGGTAGAACAGGATCTTATTAAGACAGCCTGGTTTTTCTTTTCTTAGCAAATGTATTGAGTATCAGATTTTTCCATTTAGGTAATGAAATTCGTAGCGTAAATAAACAGGACGTTTTATGACCCAATCTTTAAAAGCATTGCTGCTTGTCTCATTGCTAAGCGCATGTTCCCATTCTCCTGCATCCATCGATAAAAATGCGTTAGTTGGAACTTGGGCAATGTTGCCGTTGAAAAATGGTATTGCCAATGTTGTCGAGTTTAGAGCAGACGGAAAAGTGCTGCTGCACGCTTTCAACTGTGAGAAACCAAACGTTGAAGAAGGCGTTGAAACATCAGATTACGTTGTCGATAAGCATGGGAAAATATTACGTACTTCCTCACTTGGAAATAATAACACGCTGAAAATAATAGATTTAAAGTCTCGCACCATGAAGATGGAACAGGCTATCATGGATGAGAAATTGACCTTTTCCTATGTGAAAGTGGATAAGGTCATGCCGTTATGTTTCTTATATACACCTAAGGATAGGAGCAGGGAAACTGCTTTTCAAAAGAGCGATTTTATTCCCGCACCAGAGATACCCAACCATAAGGATCTCGCTAATTACATCGGCAAATGGCTGAATAACGGTGTGACTCAGTTGGAAATCCGCCAAGGTACAAATGGCCAAGTTTATCTGTATATGCCTGCGAATGAAAATTGGCATACTCTATACAACAATGTGCATTGGGAAAATGATGCGTTATCTTTTAATAGCTATGCCTACTCAGAGAAACCAAGTCTATTTAGCCACCCATATCATAAATCGCTAGCGCCTAATACAATCAGGTTATTACCGAATGGAAAAATGCACGTCACGATCCTGATGAGTGATGGCGAGAAAATCTATTTTGACTTCACGCGGGGATAGCGTAAAGAAAGAATGGCGACGTTGTTGATGAATAACAAGCGCTCGCCATTCAATGTATGCGGATGCCGGAAACGCGTTTTACGGATGTGGGGATTTGCTCAGTTTAACGGCCAGTTTCCGCCTGTTCACCCACTGGTTCGCATAATGTGGGCAGGGATTATGTAAAAAATGGCCCTGCGAAACTGAAAAATACGCAGGGTCATCTTTTGCATAATCCCCATTATGCGAAACCATTATCAGGAAAATGCATTTTTTTGGTCAATTTTTTTCGGGGACGTTCTGTGGCCGAAAATATCTTTTGCTGATTTTTTGTGCGGAGTGGTGATGAGCAACCTGAAAATTATTTTAGATGCATGTGATGTTTTTATTTCAGGGCAATTTGTAGGGTTTGTGAGTTTGGATTTTTATCCTGCGTGCGGATTGCACACGATTGTTATTAGGCGTGTTAATTTTGGTCACACAGAAAATTATTCAATTCTGGTTCCTGCCGCCGATTGGGATTATATTCATGGTTTGGGATTGCAATCTGGGGACGGAATTTTGGTTCCAGTTGTAGTAGATTTTGATTTTGATGCCTCACATCCTCTAATGTGGCTATCTGACAGGCATGAAATAACAAAAAAATAGTTATTCCCACTGCAGAACTTTATCGTTTTTTTACCATTCTGATTGTAAATTTCCTGTTAAATTCCTTATAGGCAAAACACATCCGCTGACAGCATAAAATATCGCGATATCACTATGTTTTTAAATGAAAAATAACGGTATTTTTCTGGCGGAACCTATTCAGTTTCATCTCTAAAATGGCCTGTTTGCCATGCCCGTTATTTTTTGATCAAATTGCCTCAGAGAGTTTTCGTGGGGCCCTTATGCATATATACGACACCGAAAACCCCCGTACCAGTAATACGGGGGTAGACACAGACAACACCTCTGCTGAATATTTCTCGGCCGATTTTTACCTGATTATAGAATCGTTCGATGGTGAGGGGTTTCACCTAAAAATCGGTAATTTTTATTACTGTTGTAAAAACGCAGATGAATTACGAAATTTTTGTTTTAATTTTTTCATGGGTGAATTCGATGCCTCAGACAATTATTGACACGTTGTCATTTTCTGCGCCAATTTCCAGCCTGAAATATATGGACAACTATTTTTTCGGTGAGATCTGTCCGTGGTCAGAATTCCCTAAAATGCCAGAGTCGGGTGATCTACATTTATTTCAGCTGCAAAGAACCGAGGCGTTGGAGCAACGCCTGACAGGATTAGTAAATAAATTTCTAGGCCTGTATCTATCATCACCAACGGGTCGCGGTTATCAGGGGTATCTCGAACACCACGCTATTCTCGATTCCTCTGGCAAGCAAAATTGTGGGGTTCTCGCGCATGGTGGAAACGGGGATACATTCTATCTCTATCTAAATGGCCATGGTTGTAAATTGTTTTTTGAGAACCGCACACCTCTAGAATTGCACAAATTTTTGCATGAGGTTTTGCAGGTTTTTCGGTTGAACCGGTTAGATATCGCATTTGATGATTTTTCTGGCGCGACCAATGTTCAGTCCGCTGTGGATGCCTATGACTCGGGGGCGTTCTATGGTGGGGTCGGTATGCCGCCCCAGATTCAGATTATCACTACTCGCCGAAATCAAAAATCTCTCGGCGAAACCTGTTACGTCGGCTCCCGCTCGTCTCAGGTCTACTGGCGCACCTACGATAAGAACTCAGAACAAAAAATTTCCGACCCAGCGACGCCGTGGATTAGACACGAGGCCGAGCTGAAAAAAATCTCGACTGACCTGCTGCTGGATATCGACGCCGCATTTGCTGGGTGCAATGAATTCGCGGAGGCTCTAGTGGCAGTTGAACCCGCCGTTGTCCGAACTCCGGTAGAAAAAACGGTTGTCTCACTGGAGTCGAAAATTTCGTGGGCTCGACGCGCTGTTGGTAGGACGCTCAGAGATTTAATCGATTTTTTTGATGCACCGACGGCGCTGGCGCTACTGACGGCCGGACAGGGCGGAAAACTACCCCTAACACCGGGGGAAATTTCTGTTTACCGCGAGGCGCTGCAAATTTGAGGGATTAAATGATTGATTCGGAAAACATTTATTTTGATTTTGATTTCTGGGTAGATGGGCTGTATCTGGGCTGTCGGCCAGCCGCAGATGGGCTGGTCGAGATTGGAGTTGGTTCCGAAAATGGGCTAGAGCTGTCGATTTTTTGCGCTGAATCCATGTTCCAAAATTTTCCGCTGGAATTACAGCAGGGTCAGATGGCTCGATTCCCGATTTTTTTGTGGCCAGCATCAGGGGAAAAACGTGCGTGGTTGCGGTCAGTAGATGTGCAAACTATATAGGAGTTAATATTATGTCTTTGTTATTACAGGGTAAATTCCTTGGCGCTAGAAATCGTGAGTTTACTAATAGTTCCGGTTCGTACAGTTTTTACGAGCTCGGTGTGGAAAATCTCCGCCCAGACGGCTGGGGTGGTCAGCAATCGGTTCAGACTGCTGTGCGCATCCCGAAAAAATTTGTCGATTCTGGGATTCTCGATAAATTTCAACGTCTTGTCGGTAAAAACGTTCTTGTGCCGGTTTGGGTGGATGCCTATAGCGGTAAAAACGGTGCCGCCGTTCAGATTACGCTCGAATCAGATTTGATCGACGTGCTGCCAGACCAGAAATAAAAAACTGTTTTAGGGGGGCAGATGATAGACGCGATTTTTTGTTTCGTGATTTTCGGTGTGGCCATCTACAAAACCTGTCGTTTTTTTAGGAGTTTTTTTATCGCGGTTCTCACCGATTACAGGAGGGATGCGTGAGTGAGTTATGGACGCAAAATTCTGATTTTTATTTTTTTGCGTTCAATAGCGTATTGGGTCTGTGGTTGGTATCCCACTGCTGTGGGTTGCTGCTGCGACTGGCGAGGTTTGGCTAAAAAAGCCAAAAAAATGTGTTTTATCAATTAATTAATCTGGAGAAATAAATCATGAAATTGAAAAAAATTTTTGCATCTGTTGTTGTAGCTACAGCGTCAATTCTGGCACCGGCTGCGGTTTTTGCTGCTGATGGCTCGTCGGCGGCGCTGGATTTTTCCGGCGTGACCGAGGGATTTTCTGTAACCGCTGTGGTTACTGCGGTGATGGCGATTGCCGCCGGATTGATGGGGTTATATCTGGCCATCAAAGGCGTGCGAACGATTATGGGGCTCGTTCGCGGCGGATAATTCTGTTACTGGGAGGGGGAATCCTCCCATTTTTTTATTATTTTTCATGGGGTTGAAAAATGGATTGGCAAATGATTTTTTTCCTCTGGGGGTTGGTCTGCGGATGGGCAGTTATCACCGGACTGAGGGGCATCTAGATGAAAAAAATTGTTTTTGCAGTAGCAGGGGCGGCGTTTCTGTGTGCCACAGCTCATGCCGTGATTCCGGCGCTGGTCGTCGGGGCAGAAGCCATCGGCGGGTTCGCACTGAGGTCGGCCATTAGTCGGGGAGCAGCCCAGATGGCCGTATCTGCGGCAGAACGGCAGGTTCTTAGCAATGCGACAAAAGCTGCTGTAAATCAATCAGTTGCTAGGATCGCCACAGGATACTCGAATCCAACCCGCTGGCAGTTGGCTAATGGCGCGCTGTCGTGGGCGGGGCTGGGGGAGATTCTGCTGAATGTGGGGGATGAAATTTTTGGTTCTGACCCGAATGCGGGAATTTCGTCCAGTGCGGACATAAAAAATGTTGATAATGGCAGGAAATTTTATATCGGTGCGGGCAAGGGCGGCACAACTCCGTTTTTATCGGGAGATCATCCAGAAAATTTAGTCTTGTCGGCCTATAAATTTCGTGCGGACAGTGGGGGCCTGTATTGTCCTAGCGGTGCGCAATGCACCTACGGGGCGGCCCTCCGGATGAATCGAGTCACTCCCTCTGGCGATGGTCGATTCACCCAGTATGAGGCTGGGTATGATATTTCCTACAGCGGCAAAATGGTTTCGCTCGGAGAAATTTTTTCCGTTCATAAAAATGCTAGTTATGACCAAAATATAACCCCAACATCGCCGGATATCACGACCGCCCAGCAGGAAACCGCAAGAAAAACACCGTTGAACGCGCAGCAAATGGCTGACGTTTTAAATTCGTTGCTGCTCGATACGGCCAGCCAGCCCGACTATCAGGGAATCTCGATTTCCAGTAGTCAGCCGCTGGTCACTGCGCAGGATATTCGCGATGCCGCTGCCGCCGTTGGTCGGCCCAATCCATCTCAGGCGGAATGGACTACCCCGTGGTCTGACCTGCAACCAGAAATCCAGCCGCAACCGGAGCCGAATCCTGAACCCAATCCGCAGCCAGAACCGCCTGTCGTCCAACCAACATTGGATGCACCGCCAGACGGAAAAACAATTTTAGCGCCTCTAATTGGGGCATTTCCTGAATGGGAAAATTTTTCGATCGGTTCGCGGTCAGTTCAGTGCCCAGTGGCTGAATTTTCCGTCTGGGATAAAAATTTCATTGTCGATTCGCATTGCGAATTAATTGAGAAAAACCGCGAGCTCATAAAATTGTTTTGCCTGATTTGCTGGGGATTTGCCGCATTTCGGCGCGTGATGTCTGCCTGATAATGGAGGAATAAATATGCTGGCTGCACTATATACGGGGCTGGGGTTTCTGTTGCGCGGAGTCGTAGTTAAATTCGGAATCATGTTCGCTCTATTTTTTGTCGTTCAGGAGTTCGTACCGGTTTTGTTGTCATTGGTAAATGTATCTCCGCTCCCGTTGATTGAGTTATTCGGTCAACTACCTGATGCGGTGTGGTATTTTCTAAATTTATTTCAGGTTCCGACTGGAATCACGATGATGGTTTCCGCAATTATCGCGCGATTTATTATCCGACGAATTCCAATAACAGGTTGATAATTATGTCAATTTCAGCGTATGTCGGTGTGCCTGGCAGCGGAAAAAGTTTTGAGGTCGTTAGGTCGGTGATAATCCCCGCAGTGGCGCAGGGACGACGAGTTGTTTCCAACGTTTATGGCCTCGACCCTGAAAAAATATATGCGTTTATTCAGAAAAATAATAAAACCGAAAATATGGGCGAGGTTATTTGCGTCACTAATGAGATGGTGCAGGATGAATTATTTTTTCCATATAAAGATGCTGAAACAGATGGGAAAGAAACTTTTTGCCGTGCGGGGGATTTAATCTGTGTTGACGAAGCGTGGCGTATATGGGGAGCTGATTCCAGCGTCCCTAAAAATCATCGTTCGTTCATCGCCGAACACCGGCATTTTTCTCACCCAGAGACCGGAGTAACCTGCGATTTAGTTGTTATAAATCAATCGATTAGCAACCTTCCCAGATTTATTCGTGACCGGACAGAAACAACCTACAAAATGACCAAATTGAAAAATTTGGGGCTGCGGTCTGCATATCGGGTGGAGGTTTACGGCGGTGCGAAATTAACTAAATCCGAGCGTGTATCGGTTAAAAATTATTTTTACGACAAAAAAATTTTTCCTTTATATCAGTCATATGACGGGAATGGTTTGGAACAAATTGTCGATAAACGGCAATCCATTTTTTCAAATATGACCCTGCTAATTACTATCGCGGCGTTAGTAATTTTAGTGTCAGCAGGAGGCTGGTATTTATGGGGATTTTTCCATCCTGACAATAAAAAAGCACCCGTTCACCAAAATCAGCCTGCGGGAGCGGTCAGCCAGCCCCAGCAAAATCCCGCCGTTCCTGCGCCGGTTGCCTCCCCGAAAATTTCAACACAGTGGCGGGTTAGTGGGCTAATTCAGGATAAAAATGGTCGGTTCGTCATCCTGTCTGGCGCTGATGGCCGTCAACGGATCGAACCGGCAGGGGGTTTTGTTGTAAACGGCGCGATTATATCAGGCGTGTTAGATGGCGAACTTGTAACCACATGGTCAGGGAACGTTAAATGAAAATGAGAAAAATTGTTTTACCGATGCTTCTGGCGTTGTCGACTCAATGTTTCGCGGCGGGGTCTGGTTCTGGTGTTGATTTTGAGCTGAAATCTGTCGCGATTCCCGATGCGCTGTCTGTTTTCTATGCTCAGGTATTGAAACAGCCGTTCAGGTTGTCGCCTGACGTGGTCGCGATGCCTGAAAAAATCTCGTTCCGATTGATGCCGGAACAGGATGCTAGGAAATTTTTAATCGAGTATATGTCCGACATCGGTGTGGAGACGAAATCCAAAAATGGGACAGATTTTTTCTATAAACGAGTTCAGGTCGAGAAAAAAATATCTCAATTCTCATACACCTACCAGCCTCGTTATCGGTCTGTTCAGTACCTATCAGCCCAACTAGCGCCGATGGCGGGCGAGGGTGGGAAATTTAACTCCTTGGCTACTGGTGATAAAAACTCTCCAGATTCACTGGTTTTTTATGGAACGAAAGCTGAAATTAGGCGCATTAGCGAGGCGCTGCCGCTAGTCGACGTTCGGGCGGATGAGGTTGTCGTTTCTGGCTATGTATATGAAATTCAGGCTAATTCCCGCGATGGTTCGGGGTTACAGCTGGCAGCTAGCCTGCTGAATTCAAAATTAAATTTTCAAATAGGAGGTAGCGACTCTCGCGGATACGAAAATTTTCTAAAAATCGGTTCGGGGTCGATGACGGCTTTGATAGAGTTGTTTAAAACAGATTCGAGATTTACAACCATCTCCGCGCCAACGCTCAGGGTTCGATCAGGCGCTAATGCAGTTTTCTCGGTTGGCAATTCGACGCCCACGCTAGGAAATACCAGTTTTCAGGGGCAATCGGCAATCCAATCAGTGGTTTATCGGGATGCGGGAATAATTTTTGATGTGGCACCCGCAGTCAGACTGGATGTCATTGACCTGAGAATTCGGCAGGAGTTGAGTAATTTTACAGCGACGAATAACGGCGTGAACGGTTCGCCTACACTGATAAAACGGGAAATCTCTACCGACATTTCGTTGAATGATGGGGACATTATTTTGCTCGGTGGTCTGGCGGATGATAAAAAAACCAACACAGAAACCGGATTTTCGTGGCTCCCATCGTTCACTAGTCAGGGTTCTAGTGCAGATAAAACTGATATTGTTGTCGTTCTGCAGGTCAGAAAAATCCGCTGACCGCTCACCGCAGCGCTCAGCGAGGAGGGCGGTTAGTGGGTTTTCCCGCTGTAGCACATCGTTGAATTCGGCGTATTTTTGTACTGAAATTCATCTGGTTTAATTTTAATACATTGAATTTAAATAATTTTATTTTTCGTTGTGCGCAGTGTCAGGGAATTTTATCGCATGTGCTGTAGAGGGAGGCTCGTTGTTGATGTCTGTAAAAAATATTAGTCGGCTGGAGAAATATCGTGCTAGCCAGGCTGAGCGCATCGAGGCGATGAGTCGCGCCATTGACGAGGGCAGAACCACAGTCGTGTCATCGCAAACTCCGGCATGGAAAATTATCCGATGTATTTTTATCGGAACGCCGTACAGTTCAAAAACTCGTTTTTTGGGCTGTGCGGCGTTGGCCGCAGGCTACAATCTAGATGATTCTCCCGCACTGAATTCACTTTTATCTGATTGATATATTGGAGGTTTATATGAAAATTTCAGGACGAAATCCCATAACACACGATGTTGCCAGCCTGAAACAGATGGGTTCGCTGGAGCGAAAAACCTACGAAATTTCTCAATTGAAAAAATCATTCGATGACGCGACTGGTAGCGGTACATTGCGAGTGGCATCTGTATCAGAACGAGCTGTGGAACTATTCGAGGGTGACGCTGGTCTGGCTGAGCGCTGGTTATCAGAGCCGAATCGCGCACTAGGATGGAGGTCGCCCAAGGAAGTGTTACCCCATCAATCTGGGGTCGATGAGGTTCTCAGGTTGATCACCCGTATTGAGCATGGTGTTCATTCCTGAATGTTAAAAAGGCCGAAGTGAAAATCTTTCCCACGTTGGCCTTTTTACTATAGTCATTATCATGACAACTATTCGCAATTTTTTGTATTTATGTTATTTCTACGGGCTTCCCAGAAATCGTCTTTTTTCAGATGTGCGACCCATCTTTCATACTTCGAATCAGCGTCTTTCCTTATAGCCTCAAGGTAATCATCTAACTTATAATATTTAAAAATCCTATTTATTAAATTATTTCTAACAATCAAGGCGTTATAATTATTTATATATCGTTGCTTGTGAAAATCATATTGCATTTTATATTCATCGAACTCAGCTCTTGATACTTCTTTGGAATCAATCTCATACAACCCACCATCCCCACTATCAGGTACATCTCTTGCTGACCACTCCTTATTGTATTTGATATCTAGATACGCTTTATCCATTTGCATAAACTCCATTTTCTCCCAATAATATTTGTTCAATATGAAATGTTTAATTAGGCGAAGAATGAGAAAATCTCTTGCAATCATTGCTGCGGGGGATAAAACATAAGCACCTACAAAAATAAGCAATGCATTAATTATTGTAGATGTAGGAATAATAATTTCGGAAATTTCCATTTACTTCCCCTAATGGATGAATATTTCAATCCCGACCATTTTTTCACCACGAAGCAGTTCGGGGTTCAGTGACACTCAAGCCGGTGTAGCACTAAATTTATCTCTATTGAGAAACAGAGGCTTACATCTACGGAACAGAAGCGCCAAAACAGCTCGTAGTTATGCCAGTAGAGTGTGAATCAAGCTCTGTCTACGATAACATTGATCGTAGTTTTAAGTCGGCAATTAGGCAACATTGCCTAATTGGAGTACGCATGAAGCGGAAAATTATTTCTCGCAATAAACGGTATTTGACTCGTTTGCTGGGAATGGCTATGCGTGGGATTGGCCATTGAGTTCGGTTGTTAATTTTTCGACTGATAGTGCAGAGTCCAAAAATGCCGCACGTTTGTTGCGGCGTGGAAAATTGCGGCCTGACTGGACTCGAGCTGAACCGTGGGATGGTGGAGAGTTTTTGCTGCCGTTCGCTGGCCCGAGCGGAAAATTTACCATTACCAGATTGTCAGCCACAGAGATGATAGTTGAGGCTGGAAAAGAGTTTTGCGAATGCGGGGATTTGCTCAGTGGTACGGCTAGTTTCCGCCTGTTCATTCGTAGGTTCGCATAATGTATATTATGTTAAATTGCATTTAAAGGTCGTTTATCTTGGCCCCACATACTCTCACTATCTTGGTGCCAACATTGTCATACTCACATGGCCGCATATCATTGCCGCTCACTCCACTTTCTTGTACCCTTCCTTTGATGCAAAATCTGAAACTACCGGACTTCGACTACATGGCTGCTCATATTTCTAAAGACCCTTTACATGGCGTAACGCTTGAAATGCAAGTCAATGCGCTGGTTGCACGTTTTGGCTGGGTTGAGTTAGGTAGACAGATCAACATCAATTGTTTTAAAAACGATCCCAGTGTGAAATCCAGTTTAAAATTTTTGCGTCGGACGCCGTGGGCTCGCGCTGAGGTTGAAGCACTGTATCTTGATTCTCTGGATGATGCCTCGCTCGCAAAACCTAATGATGATGGCGTTGTTGATCCATGGGCTAATAGCCGCAAAAATAAGAGCTAACCCACGTGAAAAAGCCAGTTGTACTTATTGCTGCTGCGTTTCTACTTGCCAGTTGCGCCTCCAAGCCGCCGAGCTCGCTTGTCACCCCGCTCCCCTCAGCTAAACCGCCACTCCCAGCTACTCCTCAGCAGAGTCAGGAGCCGGTGCGTGGTATCTGGCTGGCGACGGTTTCCCGTCTTGACTGGCCGCCAGTGGCGTCAGTCAATGCCAGCAGCCCTGTAATCCGCATGACTCAGCAGCAGGAGGCGCTGAAAGGCAAATTGGATAAATTGAAAAGCCTCGGTATCAATACCGTATTTTTCCAGGTTAAACCTGATGGCACTGCGCTTTGGCCATCTAAAATATTGCCTTGGTCAGATATGTTGACTGGCAATATTGGTGAGGCTCCTGGCTACGATCCGCTTCAATTCATGCTGGATGAAGCGCACAAGCGTGGTATGAAAGTCCATGCCTGGTTTAATCCCTATCGTGTATCCGTTAATACCAAGCAAGGAACCGTGACGGAACTAAACCGTACATTGTCGCAGAATCCGGCCAGCGTATTTGTGTTGCACCGTGACTGGGTCCGCACTGCGGGCGATCGTTTCGTACTCGACCCTGGCATACCTGAAGCACGAAGCTGGATCACCAGTATCGTGGCCGAAGTCGTGGCGCACTACGCTATTGACGGCGTGCAGTTTGATGACTACTTCTATGCTGAATCATCGACCTCAACGCTTAACGATAGCGAAACGTTTAAACGATATGGTCAGGGATTTGGCTCAAAAGCAGACTGGCGTCGACACAATACTCAACAACTGATCGAGCAGGTTTCGCGCACCATCAAGCAGTTGAAACCCGAGGTTGAATTCGGCGTCAGCCCTGCGGGTGTATGGCGCAACCGATCGCACGATGTGGCAGGTTCCGATACACGAGGTGCTGCGGCCTATGATGAAGCCTATGCCGATACCCGCCAGTGGGTGCAACAAGGGCTGCTGGATTATATTGCTCCGCAGCTCTATTGGCCTTTCGCACGTGACGCTGCTCGCTACGATGTGTTAGCAAAATGGTGGGCGGATGTGGTGAAACCTACGAACACGCGCCTTTATATTGGTGTTGCACTGTATAAAGTGGGTGAGCCGTCAAAGAATGAGCCAGACTGGATGATAAAGGGTGGCGTGCCAGAACTGAAAAAGCAGCTCGATTTGAACGACTCTACGCCACATATTAATGGCACGATTCTGTTCAGAGAAAACTACCTTAATCAGCCACAGACTCAGGAAGCGGTTAATTATCTTAAAAACCGCTGGAATCCGATCTGATGGAACCGGTTGTCGAGGCATCCAAAATCTCTGCATCAGTCTTTATATAGACTGAAAACAGCACGTAAAGCAGTATCACATTCCCCTATCCTGTGGTTCCCTCTCTGTTTTCCCTCGCTAAAAAGTGCTGTTTCCCCCTGTTGTTACCACCTTTTTGGCTCAAAAATCCTGCGGCGGGAGGATTTTTTTTGCTTATTTAATAAGCATGTAAGATAACCATGGCATCATGATTAGCAATTAATCATTCAAGCTATTGATTTTTATGTTAAAAAATAAAAGTTTCGAAACGAAATAAATCATTGAGTCGGTGACTGAAAAACCCTATATTGGCCGCGTTTTTCTTATAGCAGTTATATGTTTAATTCATTTATTCAACTGTGGTTGCCAGTGAGCACACGGTTGTAGGAGAGATATGATGACGGATAAAGTCCGTATTGACAGTTTAGGTGCGAATTCATTAAACGGAAACAATGAAACCTATTTGGCAAGACAAGCTGAATTTGAATCGAACGTGAGGAGTTATCCACGCAAATTGCCTCTGGCAATTGCGAAAGCGGAAGGCGTGTGGATCACCGATGTTGAGAATAATCAATATCTTGATTGTCTGGCGGGTGCGGGTACGCTCGCGCTTGGACATAACCATCCTGACGTGCTGCAAAGCATCCAACGTGTCATTACTAGCGGCTTGCCGTTACATACACTTGATCTGACAACGCCATTGAAAGATCAGTTCTCCGAATATCTGCTTTCCTTATTGCCTGGTCAGGGCAAAGAGTACTGCCTCCAGTTTACCGGCCCTTCGGGTGCCGATGCGGTTGAAGCTGCACTGAAACTGGCAAAAAAATACACCGGCCGTTCTGGTGTGATCAGCTTCTCTGGTGGCTACCATGGCATGACGCACGGTGCGCTGTCCGTCACTGGTAACCTGTCACCGAAAGAAGCAGTCGACGGCATGATGCCTGAAGTCCAGTTTATGCCTTATCCGCATCTGTACCGCTGCCCGCTGGGTATTGGCGGTGACGCTGGCGTTAAAGCATTAACTTACTATTTTGAAAACCTGATCAACGACGTTGAGAGTGGCGTACGCAAACCGGCTGCGGTCATTCTGGAAGCCGTTCAGGGTGAAGGCGGCGTTAACCCGGCACCTGCCGAGTGGTTGCAGCGCATCCGTAAAGTGACGCAGGAGCACGGTATTCTGCTGATCATCGACGAAGTTCAGGCTGGTTTTGCACGTACTGGTAAATTCTTCGCCTTTGAACACGCGGGTATTGAGCCAGATATCATCGTGATGTCCAAAGCGGTCGGTGGCGGCTTGCCATTAGCTGTGTTGGGTATCAAGAAGCAGTTCGATGCTTGGGCTCCAGGCCACCACACCGGTACTTTCCGTGGTAATCAACTGGCCATGGCAACTGGCCTGACGACACTTAAGCACCTCAAAGACAATCAGGTGGCAGACAAAGTCGCTGAGCAAGGTGAATGGCTGAAAGCCAAACTGGCTGAGCTGCAAAAACGTTATCCGGTGATTGGTCACATTCGCGGTCTGGGCTTGATGATCGGGATTGAGATGGTTAAACCAGGTGAAGCGCAGGACCACATGGGTTGCTATCCTGCTGACGGTGAGTTGTCTGCTCTGTTGCAGAAAAAATGCTTTGAATCAGGCCTGATTCTGGAGCGCGGTGGCCGTAACGGTTGCGTTCTACGTCTGCTGCCTTCCCTGCTGATCAGCAATGCTGAATTGGAAATCTTCCTGGATAAATTTGAAAACGCCCTGCTTTCTGCTGGCGTGAAGCCAGTCTGAGTGGAGCGAATGACCACGATGTCCCAATTAGTGGAAAAAGAAGCAGTGGAAACAAAAATCAATCCGATTCTGGCTTCTTCTGCGCAGAGTATCGAAGCCTATCAGGAAGCGATTACGCAAAGTAGCCAAGCTGTTATGCAGTGGCTGCAACAACCTGAGATGTATCAGGGAAAAACGGTTGCCGAACTGCGTGAACGCATCACGCTGGATTTTAATCCTCAGGGCCTGGGTAACCAGGCCGCTATCGAGCGTGCGGTTGAGTACTTTTTGAAAGACAGCCTGTCGGTACATCATCCACAGTGCGTTGCTCACCTGCACTGCCCGAGTTTGGTGGTCAGTCAGGCGGCTGAAGTCTTGATTAATGCCACCAACCAGAGCATGGACTCTTGGGATCAAAGCCCGTCAGCGACCATCATTGAGATGAAACTGATTGAATGGCTGCGTACTCAGGTCGGCTATCAGTCTGGCGATGCTGGCGTATTCACCAGCGGCGGTACCCAAAGTAACCTTATGGGGCTGATGTTAGCACGTGATGCCTTCTTCGCACGCCAAGGACACTCGATCCAGCAAGATGGATTAGTTGGTAACCTGAAGAAAATTAAAGTGTTCTGTTCTGAAAATGCCCATTTCTCGGTGCAAAAGAACATGGCTTTACTGGGCTTGGGTTATCAATGTGTCACGCTGGTGAAAACCGATCGCTTCGCGCGGATGGATCTGAACGATTTAGCGGAGAAAGTGGCGCAGGCCAAGGCTAACGGCGAGCAGATTCTGGCGATTGTCGCGACGGCGGGAACGACCGATGCTGGCGCGATCGACCCTCTGCGGGCGATCGCAACACTGGCAGCGGAACACCAGATTTGGGTACACGTCGATGCAGCCTGGGGCGGCGCTCTGCTGCTGTCCGAGAAGTATCGTGATTATCTGGACGGCATTGAGTTAGTGGATTCCATTACGTTGGATTTCCACAAACAGTTCTTCCAGACCATCAGCTGTGGCGCATTCTTGCTAAAAGAAGCACGTCATTATGAGCTGATGCGCTATCAGGCCGCTTACCTGAACTCTGAGTTCGACGAAGCGCAAGGCGTACCCAATCTGGTGTCAAAATCATTGCAGACGACGCGCCGTTTTGATGCCTTGAAACTGTGGATGGGTCTGGAAGCGTTAGGCCAACAGCAATACGCGGCGATCATCGATCACGGTGTTACGCTGGCACAGCAGGTTGCACAGTATGTGGCTGAACATGCCTCGCTGGAATTAGTGATGCAGCCTCAGTTGGCAAGTGTTCTGTTCCGCTATCGTCCACAGCAGTTGGCGACAGCAGACGATGCGGCGATTGCATTGCTTAACCAACGCATTGGCGATGCATTGCTGGAGTCAGGGCGTGCCAACGTCGGGGTCACCGAGTTTAACGGCGTTACCTGCCTGAAGCTGACGTTGCTGAACCCAACGGTCAATCTGGATGATGTTAAAATCCTGCTGGCTCTGGTTGAAAGCACTGCACAGCAACTGCTAACAGCGTAATCCCCTGCTCTATCTTGCATCATGAAAGCCGATAATACTCAGTGTGTTATCGGCTTTTTTCTGCGTATTTTTTAATACGAATATCCCGGTTTTTTTGCCAGCGTATCCAAATGTGGTTTGATGATCGGATCGTAAACGTCATCCTTCCAGCGTTCTGGCTGAACTTCGTTAAACGCGACAGAAAGCGAATCGTTAGAAGAACCGAAGTGTTTCTTCAGAACCGCCGCAAGATCTTCGGCAATGACTTTCTTCTCTTCTTCAGACAGGTCTCTTGGGAAGTGTTTGACATCAATATGGGGCATAGGATGATCCTTTTCAGTGATGAAACAGCACGTTGGTTAAGATAGCCAGTTAGTTAAGATAGCTAGTGTGCATGAAGACAGCAATAGGATAGCCCCACCCGATGATAAACAACGAGTCTGAAACAAATTGGCCTAAACTCATCGAAGAGTGTCATTCAGGCCACTGTTAGCGATCTGCCAGATTCTTATACTGATCCTATTTGGCGCGTACCAACGCAACCCGTTCACCTGATATAGGAGCAATAAGATGAAGATAACGCAGATTCGTAATGCGACATTACAACTGGAATTTGGTGGGAAAACGTTTCTGATTGACCCGATGTTGGCGCCAAAGTCGACCTATCCGGGTTTTCCAGGAACAGCAAACGATCATTTGCGAAACCCACTGGTCGATCTTCCCTTGCCTTTAGCCACCATTCTGGATGTTGATGCCGTAATCGTGACACATACGCACCTCGACCATTGGGACGATGTGGCGATTGACGCTATCCCGAAAACGATGCCGATCTTTAGCCAAAATACACAAGATGCCGGTATCATACGCCGCGCGGGGTTTACCTCGGTGCGTGTGTTGGGTGAGCAGACGGAATATGATGGAATCACGCTGATAAAAACGTCTGGTCAACATGGTTCTGATGAAACCTATGCCAATCCACAACTGGCGGAACGGCTGGGTGAAGTTTGCGGCATCGTTTTCCGGCATACTCATGAGAAAACGTTTTATCTGGCAGGCGATACCGTCTGGAATCAGCATGTTATTGATGCCTTGACGCATCACACACCTGATGTGGTGGCGCTGAATATCGGTAATGCCACTATCCCCGGTTTAGGTTCGATTATCATGGGAAAAGAGGATGTACAACGCGTTCATCAGATCGTACCTAACGCGACGATAGTCGCTACACATATGGAAGCGGTGAATCATTGCCTCCTGAGTCGTGTCGAATTGCGTGATTATCTGCGTGAAGAAAAGCTTCAATCCATCGCGCACGTACCAAATGATGGTGAATGCGTGCAATTCTGAACCGAGAAGCAACCGAAACATATTGATCTTTAACGAGGGCTATTATGGCTTTGCTAACCGTTGCGGTGGTTGTCTGCGAAAATTTTAGCCCGTTTCATTTATCAATACCGAGTATGGTTTTCAGTGACATGCTCTATGAAGAAAAACAGTTTGCGCTTTTTTTCTGTGCAGAAAAACCGGGCATGGTTGCTTCTCAACACGGTTTTTCCATCAATGTTGAGCACGATTTTTCCGCATTGGAAAAAGCCGATTTGATTATCGTTCCCTATTGGAACCACCCAGATACACGCCCTACTGCGTCGCTTCTGGATGCACTACGTGCAGCAGAATCCCGTAAAGCACAGATCGCTGGATTATGTCTGGGCACCTACGTGTTGGCTTACGCAGGGTTGTTAGATGGCCGCCGTGCCTCGACACACTGGGCGTTTGAGCAGGATTTTATCGTCCGTTTTCTGGATGTGCAGTTGGATACCAACGCGCTCTATGTTGAAGATGGACGTCTGATCACGTCTGCGGGCACGGTAGCGGCAATTGACTGCTGCCTTTATTTGGTTCGCCAGCATTGCGGTAGCGCTATTGCTAACCGTGCCGCCCGCCGCCTGGTTATTCCGCCTTATCGGGAAGGCGGGCAGGCTCAATTTATTGAGCATCCGGTGCCGGAAAATACGCGGGATAGCAAAATCAATCAGTTGCTAGATTATCTGCGCAGCCATCTCCGTTCACCCCACTCTTTGGATGCCTTGGCGAGCCGGGTGCAGATGAGTCGCAGAACATTTACCCGGCATTTCTTCCGTGCCACAGGCATGACGGTTAGCGACTGGTTAACGGCGGAACGGCTTCACCATAGCCAGGCATTGCTAGAGTCGACCTCTCACTCCATCGAAGCGATTGCGGATAGCGTGGGTTTTCAGTCAGTAGTCACTTTTCGACAGCAGTTCAAACAGCGTTTTAGCGTGAGCCCGACCGACTGGCGTAAAACGTTTCAGGATAAAAGCAGCATCCACTAACTCTTGTTTCGCACGCCGCTTTCTGGCTGCGCCACCACTCGAATAACCTCTAGCATATTCTGAGCGATCGGGTAGAAGCCAACATGACTCAATTGCTATCTCATAGTGCAAACGCATCATGATGCATCAGTTCATTCGTCATGATGGTTCTCTTACATAAGTAATTCATATCATTTGGTTTAATTACCGGATGAATAAATAAATTTTTTTTACCTTTAATCGATACGCAGAGAAGGTGAACTTTCCCGCTGTACGGGAAAATCTGGCGTAAGAAAATATTATTTCGCCTATTTGGCAAGGTATTAGAGAACGATCGGTTAGAAAAATTGGCGCGTTTTATGCTTTAACTCTCCTGCCATTATGTAACTAAGGAGAGTGTTTTGATGAATTTTTTAATCAATGAAAGCGACGTGTTAAACCCGAAACGCAGAGCATTATTAAAACTTTCTGGCGCATTGCTGGGGTCTGCGGCGGTAACAACGGGATTAAGTTCGCAAGCTTTTGCCGAGACTCAGCCTGAAAATGCAGCATTTGCCGCCCCGTCGACCAATAACCCGATCCGTATTAATTTTAATGAAAATCCACTGGGTATGTCGCCCAAGGCGCAAGCTGCTGCTCGTGATGCCGTTGTGAAAGCCAACCGCTACGCAAAAAATGAAATTTTGATGCTTGGCAATAAACTGGCAGCGCATCATCAGGTGGAGGCTCCTTCTATTTTACTGACGGCGGGATCGTCGGAAGGCATCCGAGCGGCGATCGAAGCCTACGCGTCGCTGGATGCACAGTTGGTTATTCCTGAATTAACCTACGGTGACGGCGAGCACTTTGCCAATATTGCCGGAATTAAAATCACTAAAGTCAACATGCTCGACAACTGGGCGTTTGATATTGAAGGGCTAAAAGCCGCCGTTGCCCGTTACTCTGGCCCCTCCATCGTTTATCTGGTCAATCCTAATAACCCTACTGGCACGATTACGCCAGCGGATTTAATCGAGCCGTGGATTGCCAGTAAGCCTGCGAATACGATGTTCATCGTCGATGAGGCCTACGCCGAGTTTGTCAATGATCCTCGTTTTCGCTCTATTTCACCGATGATTACCCAAGGCGCAGAGAACATTATTCTGCTTAAAACGTTCTCTAAAATACATGCCATGGCCGGTATGCGCGTTGGGTATGCCGTCGCACATCCCAATGTCATTGCGTTGCTGGGGCGACATGTCGCGGGCGAGAAAATCAACTTCAGCGGCGTGGATGCCGCATTGGCATCGATGGACGATCGGGCATTTATCACCTACAGCAAAAAGAGTAATGACGTGTCGCGTCAAATCCTGCTGAAAGCGTTAGATGACCTAAAGCTGCCGTACTTGCCGTCTGAAGGAAATTTTGTTTTCCACCAGTTAGTCGTCCCACTTAAGGATTACCAAAAACATATGGCGGATGCAGGCGTGCTGATCGGTCGCGCGTTTCCTCCGGCAGATAACTGGTGCCGCATTTCGCTAGGTACACCGCAGGAAATGCAGTGGGTCGCGGATACCATGCGCGAATTCCGTCGCAAGAACTGGATTTAACTCTCCATCATACCGATCTTGTCGCTCCACTATGGCGCGGCATGCTGTCTCCCAGGCTTGTATGCCTCGATCGGTATTCGACTTCCGCCCCTCTCTCTGAGGGGCAATAATTCCTGAACCACCGTTGTTGCAACCAGAGTAACACTTGACCCACGGGGAATTGCGCGGCTAAATGAACCCATGCCTTTCATTATTTATATTGATATCAGGCACAAGCAGAACATGAAAACGGTCAGGGAGAAAAGAGCATGATTATTTTTGTTACCGGTGCAACCGCTGGGTTTGGTGAGTCAATTACCCGTAAATTTATTAGTGCGGGCCATAAAGTGATCGCGACGGGCCGCCGTCAGGAACGTCTGGATGCGTTGAAGGTGGAGTTGGGTGAGGCGTTGTATACGCTAAAATTAGACGTGCGCGATCGTCAGGCGATAGAACAGGCGGTTTCCTCTCTGCCTGCTGAATGGCGGGCGATTGATGTGCTGGTGAACAACGCAGGTCTTGCGCTGGGTCTGGAACCGGCACACAAAGCATCGGTAGACGATTGGGAAAATATGATCGATACCAACAACAAAGGACTCGTGTTTATGACGCGCGCGCTGCTGCCTGACATGGTAGAGCGCAATGTCGGTCACGTCATTAACATCGGTTCCACCGCGGGAAACTGGCCTTATGCCGGCGGTAACGTGTACGGTGCCAGCAAGGCGTTCGTACAGCAGTTTAGCCTGGGGTTACGAGCCGATCTGTCTGGCACCCGAATCCGCGTGACGAATATCGAACCAGGTCTGGTTGGTGGAACCGAGTTTTCGGCCGTACGTTTCAAAGGTAACGATGAAAAGGTGAACAAAACCTATGACAACACCACGCCGCTGACGGCCGAAGATGTGTCTGAGGCTGTTTTCTGGGTTGCCACCCTGCCTGCCCACGTCAATATCAACACGCTGGAAATGATGCCGGTCAGCCAATCTTTCGCCGGTTTAAGCGTACATCGCGAAGGCTGATAGCCAATTACAGCATGAAGACCCAGGGCATAGACGCATGCTTTATGCCCTTTTCTCTTACCTTTTGGCGCAATGCCGTGCGGTTATAGTGCCGTTGAAGCGAAGGATGTATACTTCTCGTTATAGGCAACCTTTCGTTTTGCACGACGCGCGAAGGTTACAGGGAACGGCGGTCGCCTTTTGTTGTCTATCGCTTGCCGTGCGCGTGCTATCGTTTGCGGCATCGGCGTTTGTTTTTATCATTCGTTCTGTCAAGGTGAAACATGAACCACTACTCTTTTTCTTCTTTGATTCGGGCCTTCATCCCGCTTTCTCTGGTTATCGTTTCTGCTGCCTGGCAGCCTGCCGCACTGGCTGATACGCGTCACATCATTGTCGATTCTGGCGACAGCGCGTTGTCTAAAGAAGCAGCGCGTCAAAGCAAAGAGCAATGGGACTCAACCCGCTCACTGCGTAACAAAGTGAACAACCGCGTTGAGAAAGAATTCGATAAAACCGAAAAAGCCATTGATGGGCGTGAAAAATGCAATGCCAGCTATAACGTCAATGCTTACTGGGAAAACACGACCGAACGCTGCCTCGATCGTAGTACTGGTCGTCCGGTTACCCCATGATTCTTTACCCACGCTTCCCAGCGTGGGTGTTTCGCTTTTCCCTTCGTATTACAGCAAATTCGCCCGATCTCAAAAGGTGACATCTCCTTTCAATTCAACGATTATCGCTATATCGTAGCAACGCGCATTTTATCCAAAATGGAGTGCATCAGGATGAATATGGATTTAGCACGGTTGTTTTTACGCCCTTTTCACATCAAACGGTGGGGCGTGTTCATCATGTGTTTACTGATCAGTTCGTGCGCAAGCACGTACCCAGAGACGGATAACATCACGAATATTACCAACGATCGCGGAACGATTATTGCCGAGTCCAATACCTACGTTTACACCTTCCCCGACGCAAAAGCTCAAAAAGAATATCAGGACTATTACGCGTTTTATCGTGATTACAAAGACATCATCCTTGGCGTGAGGGTCGATTTTTCTCTCCGTAACGGTCAAGTCTACGCAAGATATAAAAACGTGATTGATACTCGCCGATTGACCAAAGAGCAAGAAGTTGATTTACGCGAACTCTTCGCGGCAAACATTCCCACGGCAATGGGAAAAGGTGAAGTCACGTTTAGCGCTAACGGCACATTCAGTAAGAAAGAGGGGTCATCGATCGGCCTGACCCAAAATGGACGTTTACCGCAGCCTATTCCTGTGGTTATCAACAGCAGCGATAACTCCGGCAAAGAGGTGTTGCTTGCTCCCCTCATGATTCCTGCTATCGTCCTTTTCCCTCTGTTTATGATGTACGGCTGCGCCACCGGCCCCTGTGTTTAACGTGCTTTGGCCATCATTGATGGCCTGATTCCTCAGCATTTTCGCGTTATCTTCATCGTTTGATATACTCAAAGAGACTTTTTTCAGAGCAAAGGATCAAAAGATGAAAAAAACCGTCATTTTTGGTGCCGCGTTACTCTTGGTCGCTCCGTTGGCTGCACTGGCATCTTGCGAGAGCGTGAAAGCGGATATTGCCCAGAAAATCATCGCCAATGGCGTACCTGAATCCGGTTTTACGCTGGATATTGTCCCGAACGATCAGGTGAGTCAGGCCGGTGGTCAGGTGGTTGGTCACTGCGAAAGTGATTCACACAAAATTGTTTACACCCGCCATGCCGAAGGTGATGTCAATACGGAAAGTATGCCTGTGCCAGCAGAAGGCCAGCCGACAACCACACCGTAACTCTTCCTCTGGAGAGTCAAAAGGCGCTTTCGCGCCTTTTCTTTTATCGCTATTTTTTTCCGTTTTCGATATGTCCCGGCCGCTGATTTGCGGGAATCATTCTGGCAGAAAGCAGCGTAATAGCCGCGATGAGCGCGGAAACGATGAATACGCCATGAATTGACGAAGCAACTTGCGATGCCAGCGTATCGAGCTGGTTTGCGCTCAGCAAAACGCGTTTGGCTGGGTCCATGAGCGTTTGGAGCGGATCGCTCACTTCCGGCAATCGCCAATGCAGGTTGATGTTCAACGTGGCGCCAAGAATTGCCGTCCCCAAGGCCGACCCCAGCATGCGAGTAAACATGGCGGAGGCCGTCGCAATGCCGCGAATGGAGTAGTCCACCGAGTTTTGTATTGAGACCAGAAACGTGGTGCTGCTTAACCCCATTCCCGAACCGATCAAAAATGCCGCGAGCCGGGCCCACATGAGATTGCTATCTGGTTGAACGGTTAGCAGCGTCAGACTGCCGATAATCAGTATGATACCGCCGCACATCGCCGTAAACCGGTATGACGTCCACAGCATTAAGCGCCCACTCAGCGTGCTGGCCAGCGGCCAGCCAATTGACATCATCGCCAATATGCTGCCCGCCTCTAACGGGGTTCTACCCATGACACCCTGAATAAACGTCGGTAAAAAGGCACTCACGCCCATCATGGCAGCCCCGACAACTAATCCGCCGAGATTGCCAGCGATAATGACCCGATTGCGCCACAGTGCTAACGGGAATAGCGGCTCTGCCGTACGTTTCTCCTGTCGAACCAGTAAGATACTGCCTACGACGAAGATTGCGAGCAGCGGAATCACCCAATAACCAAACACCTCCGCCTGTAGCAACGCCATCAGCAAGCTGGCGACGGAGACTACTAGATAAAATGCCCCAACCCAGTCCAATTTATGTTGGCGCACTGCATTGATCGTTGGTAGATAGCGAGCCAGTAGGAAGATCGAAAATATCCCGATTGGTACATTGACCCAGAAGACTAGCGCCCAGTTGAAATGTTGTACGATAAATGCTCCCAGCAGCGGGCCGATGATGGCGGAAACGCCCCACACGCTGGATAGATAACCTTGAATTTTCGGGCGTTCGGTTGAGCTGTACACATCGGCGACAATGGTGAAGGCAATTGGCGTAATCGCGCCTGCACCCAGTCCTTGCAAGGTGCGAAAGACAATCAGCCAGCCCATCTGCGTGGAGAATCCGCACAGAATCGATCCCAGCAGAAACACAACCATGCCAAAAAAGAAAACCTTTTTACGACCGTATAGATCGGCCAATCGACCATAGATTGGAATACTGATCGACTGTGTCAGCAAATAGCCTGCAAAAACCCAACCTAGTAGAGAAAATCCACCTAAATCCGCGATGATAGTGGGCAACGCTGTGGCGACAATGGTTACCTCAATCGCTGCCGTGAACATAGCCAGCATACAGGCAATTAAAATCCAATGACGATGTGGGACAGGTGTTGGTTTCTGGTTATTCTCTGTTTTCATTATATTTTCAGGATAAGAAGAAAAACTGCCTGTGAGTATAACAGGTGGCATGGCGGAGAAAATTTATTCCCGCAGAGATGCGGGAATAGAAAATGGGAGAAATTAATCGCTGACGGCAGAAAGATCGATATAAGGCGAGAGATCCCGTTGCTCAGCGCGGGGTAAGTAAGGTAATTCGCCCAGTTGCGGTGCCGGGATTTTTTTGCGCAGAACATGAATAATTTCTGCGTAATTCGCCAGACCAGGATTAATGCGGTTAGCAACCCAACCGACCAGCGGTAATCCGTCATTGATGATCGCCTGCGCTGTCAGCAATGCATGGCTGATGCAGCCCAGCTTGATGCCAACAACCAGCACAACGGGTAGTTGTTCCTGTACTACCCATTCGGAGTATGGCCGCAGATCGTTCATGATGGTTCGCCATCCACCCGTGCCTTCAACCACTACGATATCGGCGGTTTCGCTCATATGGCGTAGACCTTGCGTCATCGTGCAGTAATCAATCGCTTCTTCACTGGCGCTGATTTCATCTTCTCGCAGTGCGATGGGGTTAACCATGTTATAGGGTAATTCCAGCGTAGAGGCTGCCTGTAGCAACAGCGCATCTTTATTACGCAAACCCGCTTCGGTCTCTTCGCACCCTTTTGCGATCGGTTTGTAGCCCGCCACCGATTTACCTGCCAGCGCCAGTTTTTGCAATAGCGCCTTGGATACCACCGTTTTGCCAACGGCGGTATCAGTACCAGTGACAAAAATACGTTTCAACATGGGATAACTCCAGACCACCTAAATACAACAAAACAAGCACAGCTAAATGCTTTCCAAGCGTGAAAGTCTAGGCTATGCCTCATTCGGGCGGTTTGCGTTAGCGCAATGTTTTGTTGCTCTACACCTTTATGGTTATCCCTGTAGCAATTTAACCAGCAGCGATCCATTGTAGAGCGCATCTTTTACCAGTGCTGCGCCGGGCATCGTACCTTGATTGTAGAACTGGGTCGCTTCCACCTGGATGTTGTTACTATAGGGTGGGAATGACTGTTGTTGAATACAGCCTAAAATGGCGGGATGCAAAATGCTGGCTGCTTTGTTCAAGGGGGAACCAACCAGAATTTTATCGGGATTGAAGAGATTCACCATAATGGCAACAATGCGGCCCACGTTATTACCCACATCATTAATAATGTCTTTGGCTAATTGATCGCCATTTAGCGCCGCATCACATAGGTTCTCAACGCTGAGCGGTGAACCGTGTAAGAGTGAACTCATGGAGGTATTCATGCGTTGCTGCGCCAGTTCCAGCATGTTAGCCGTGCTGGCGACAGTTTCCAGGCAGCCGTGATTGCCGCAATAGCAACGTTTGCCATAAGGGTCGACCTGCGTATGCCCTATTTCGACCAAATTTCGGCTTCCCGCGTGCAGAATACGCCCGCCGGTAATCACTCCCGCACCGACGTTATGGTCGATCACCACCTGAATCACATTTTGGCAATCGCGTGATGCGCCGTACAGCGCTTCGGCCATTGTCCAGGCGCAGATATCGTGCTGCAAATACACGGGCAAGCCCGTGCGCTGTTCTAGTGCCGGACCAATTGCCATTTCCTCAACGTCATAAAACGGCATCCGGTGAATAACACCCTTGCTCGCATCAATCATGCCTGGTGCGGTAATCGCGATGGCTGTTAATCGCTCCAGCCGTTTTTGGTGTCGAATAAAAAATTGGTCGATTTCATTCAAAATGCGATCGAGCAGCGGTTGCGGCGCTTCTGTGGGAAGCGGAATCTCTTCCTCCACAACCAGCTTACTGCTGAGATCGCGTAGCGCTAACAATAGAGTATTGTGGCTGATACGTGCTGAAAGATAGTGCCAGGCTTGGGTATCCAAAATCAGGCCGATAGCGGGACGCCCCCTGCTGCCAACATCCTGGTATTCCGTTTCCTGTACCAAATGAGCTTCCAGCAGTTCACGGACGATTTTGGTAATACTGGCGGGCGCGAGCTGAGCGCGTTTGGACAGTTCGATACGTGATATCGGGCCGTACTTATCGATCAGCCGATACACTGCTCCGGCATTCATTTGTTTGATTTGATCGATGTGTCCTGGTTGACCGTCGGTTATCACAAACCTGGCTCCTACTGATTCGTATTATTGCTGGCACAGCTGTTGAAAAATTTATCTTTATTATCGCAGCATGACTATTTTTCACGCTGCAAAATAAAAAAACTGCGGGTATGGTGGGGCTTTTCACTAAACTCGTCAAATATTTGATTCGTTATGTGATTTAGCACGCATATTTTAACGATTATCCGCCCAGCATCAGCGACATAAGCATGTTAGCTGCCGCACTTTGTGGGTGATGTCGCGCTGTAACCAACCAGACTTCCGTTGTGGCGTCGTCTTCCTCCAACAACAGATATTTCACCCCATCAACCCGAATACGCAAGAATGACGCAGGCAAAATAGATACGCCCAACCCTGCCGATATCAATCCAACAATGGTCATCGCCTCGCCGACTTCTTGCGTGATGTAGGGGCTGATGCCATAGCGTTTCAGCAGCGTTAGCGTATCGTCATACAGTGCAGTTCCGACCGCGCGAGAGAAGAAAACGAACGGCTCATTCGCCAACTGTGTGATGTTTATCGCACGTCCTGCTGCTTGCAGCGCTAATGGATGAGATTCCTGCACCACGGCAATGAGCGGTTCACGCAACAACAGTTGATGATCCAACGCATCAGGCAGTGGGTTATTGCGCATAATGCCAATATCGAGCTTACCGTTCAGCAGCGGTTCAATTTGCTGTTTGGTATTAAGCTCCATCATCTGAATATGGACTTCCGGGTGTGTTTGGCGAAAACGCAGCAGGCTGCTGGAAATCTTTTTGATAAACGGTGCGGATGACGTAAAACCGATCGTTAATTCTCCAATCTCGCCGCGTTGAATACGGGACGCCCGCTCTGCCGCCTGATCAACCTGGCTGATGATTGACCAGGCTTCTTTCAGAAACATCGTGCCCGCCGGGGTGAGCTGAACATTACGGTTGTTACGCGCTAAAAGTTTTGCTCCCACCTGCTCTTCCAGAATTTGAATCTGTTGACTCAGTGGCGGTTGTGAAATGCGTAATCTTTCCGCGGCGCGCCCGAAATGTAGCTCTTCGGCGACCGCAATAAAATAGCGAAGGTGACGTAGTTCGATATTCATATTTTAAAAATATCAATCATGATTATTAATATATTATACAAAATAATATCACTCTTCTATGATCGCTTCATTGTTGTTTTACGCCTGATTTACCTTTTCCGGTAAGGAATCATTGTGAGTAACCTGCCATCTTCGGCACCAAATGATTGGCCTATTTCTACGGCTAACGGTGCGGATGATATTGTCCCGAAACCCTCTGCTAAAACGCCTTATATCACGCGCGGTACACCGCAATTTATGCGTGTCACGCTGGCGCTATTTTCTGCCGGGTTAGCCACGTTTGCCTTGCTATATTGTGTACAACCCCTGTTGCCGGTGTTATCTCAGGATTTTGGTATTTCGCCAGCAACCAGCAGCCTGTCGCTTTCTGTTTCAACGGTGATGTTGGCGTTTGGGCTACTGTTCACCGGCCCACTCTCCGACACGCTGGGTCGTAAAAATGTGATGGTCGTGTCGCTGATGCTGGCAGCAATCTGTACCGTGATTTGCGCGTTCATGACCAGTTGGAACGGCGTATTGATTATGCGAGCGATGATCGGCCTGTCGCTAAGTGGCGTCGCCGCCGTCGCGATGAGCTACCTGAGTGAAGAAATTCACCCCAGCGTACTGGCATTCTCGATGGGGTTATATATCAGCGGTAACTCGATCGGCGGGATGAGTGGACGTTTAGTCAGCGGCGTATTAACGGATTATTTCCCGTGGCGGGTTGCCATCGGTACGATCGGCGTACTGGCGCTCATTGCGGCGATAACGTTCTGGCGCATTCTGCCGGAATCACGCCATTTCCGCTCCGGTTCACTGCGTCCAAAAACGCTGCTGCTGAATAGCAAACTGCACTGGCGCGATGCGGGCTTGCCGCTGCTGTTCCTTGAGGGATTTTTGCTGATGGGCGCGTTCGTTACCCTGTTTAACTACATCGGGTATCGGCTTTTAGCTTCGCCATACTTGCTCAGCCAGGCTGTGGTTGGTTTACTCTCCGTGGTTTATCTCACAGGAAGTTACAGCTCGCCAAAAGCCGGAGCATTAACGGCCCGCTACGGACGCGGCCCGGTGCTAAGCGTTGCGATCCTTCTGATGCTGACAGGACTGGGAATAACGGCACTGACACCCGTATTCGCTATCTTTGGCGGGATGATGCTCTTTACCGCCGGCTTTTTTGCTGCTCACTCGGTGGCTAGCAGTTGGATTGGCCAACGGGCAAGACGTGCCAAAGGACAGGCGTCATCCATGTATCTTTTTTCTTACTATCTAGGGTCGAGCCTGGCTGGTACGTTGGGGGGATTCTTCTGGCATTCATTTGGATGGATGGGGATTACCGTGTTCCTTGCGACGCTCTTATTCCTCGCACTGGGAGTCAGCCTGATACTAAAACGCCGCTTTTAAACCCTTTTCTTATAGGAGTTTACCTAACTAGGGTAAACTCCTCGTTATATTTTCCCTAATGCCCTGCTTGAAAATAGTGATAATCACGATTGCTGAAGTGTGCATTTAACAGTATAAATATAAGTATGTTGTAACTAAATTAAGTTTATCTATGAATCGCTACGCACTAATCGATCGCATGAACCGCTGTTTCCAAACCTTAGAGACAAAACTAGCCGTGATGCAGAAACAATTCTCTGCGTATCGACTGCTGGCAGGCCGCGTCTACACTCTTCCCCATGTGGAAAAAGGAACGGAGCACGATCCTATCGAGCATATCGCCGTCACGCAGTACATTGGCCAAGAGGCTCGTGATAAAGGGCTAGAGCATTTTCAGCGTCTGTTCATTCACCACTACCCGGAAACGCTCAGCAGTAAAAGCGCAATACGCTTGCCGGGCGCACTCTGCTTTTCCGTCAACGCCGCGCAGTATCAGCAGGCACAGTTGCTCATTGCGGAAATTAACGCACTGAAAAAAGAGCTGGAGCAGATTATTACCGTCGAGTCGGGGCTAGAGCCGGAACAACGATTTGAGTTCGTCCACACGCATTTGAAAGGATTGATCACGCTTAGCGCTTATCGTTCGCTGACTCTCATAACGAACCCGGCGTCAGTCCGATTTGGCTGGGCGAATAAGCACATCATCAAAAACATGACGCGTGGTGAAGTGCTGGAGAAACTGACCAAAAGCCTGAACGCAGCAAAGCATGCGGCGCCATATACCAAAGCGCAGTGGATTGAGCATGTAGAACAGGAGATGGATGCCATATTGCCGCTGCCGGAAGAGGCGGTATTGAAGATCAAGCGTCCGGTGAAAGTGCAGCCCATCGCACGCGTGTGGTATCCCGAGCAGCAGAAACAGGTACAGCATCCCTGCCCGTCTCCTCTGCTCGTGCTTTGTCAGCAGGAATCCGGCGGCGAGGTGCCGATCATCGGCGAACTGAATCCTTATGACGCCAACAACATCAAACATAAGCACAAACCGAAAGCAGCCGAACTGCGCTTGCTCATCCCGCGTTTGCATCTGTATACCGATGCACCGGAATAAAAAAAGCCTGCGAATAGACATCGGCAGGCTATGTGATAATACGCTGACTACAGCGGCATTATTTCTTTAGGCTACCGACCATCTCTTCTGGTCGGACCCACTCATCGAACTGCACTTCAGTGAGATAGTTCAGTTTGAGCGCCGCCGCCTTCAGCGTCAGCCCTTCTTTATGCGCTTTTTTGGCAATCTCTGCCGCTTTGTCATAGCCAATATGCGTGTTCAGCGCGGTTACCAGCATCAACGATTCGTTTAACAGTTGGGTGATGCGATCGTGGTTAGGCTCAATCCCCACTGCACAGTGCTCATCGAAGCTCTTCATACCGTCAGCCAGCAGGCGAATCGATTGCAGAAAGTTATGAATCACCATTGGGCGGTATACATTCAGCTCAAAGTTACCAGAAGCTCCACCGATATTCACGGCGACGTCATTGCCCATCACCTGGCAACACAGCATTGTCAGCGCTTCACACTGGGTCGGGTTGACCTTGCCCGGCATGATTGAACTGCCCGGTTCGTTTTCAGGAATACTCAGTTCACCGATGCCACAGCGCGGGCCAGATGCCAGCCAACGCACATCGTTAGCAATCTTCATTAACGATGCTGCCAGCCCCTTCAAGGCACCATGCCCATGAACCAGCGCGTCACAGGTCGCCAGCGCTTCAAATTTATTCGGTGAGGTAACAAATGGCTGGCCGGTGAGTTCCGCCAGTTCCGCTGCTACACGTACCGCATATTCAGGATGCGTGTTTAGTCCGGTTCCTACCGCCGTACCGCCCAGTGCCAGCTCGCAAATATGCGGCACGCTGTTTTCGATGTGCTTCAGGTTATGCTGCAACATCGCCGCCCAGCCGGAGATTTCCTGCCCTAGCGTCAGCGGCGTTGCGTCCTGTAAATGCGTACGACCGATTTTGACAATATCCTTAAACTGCTCAGCCTTCGATGCTAGCGTCGCGTGCAATACTTTCAGTTCAGGAATCAGATGTTCGTTGATCGCCACCACGGCAGCAACATGCATCGCCGTCGGGAACACGTCGTTAGAGCTCTGGCTTTTGTTGACATCATCGTTCGGATGAACCAGCCGATTGTTGCCTCGCTCTCCCCCCAGTAGCTCACTGGCACGATTAGCCAGCACTTCATTCATATTCATATTGCTTTGCGTGCCAGACCCCGTCTGCCAGATCGCTAACGGAAATTCTCCCGCGTGTTTATCCGCTAACACTTCATCCGCGGCCTGAATAATCGCATTCCCTCGATCGGCAGGCAGAAGCGCGAGGTCCATATTGACACGGGCCGCCGCACGCTTGGTTTGCGCCAGCGCATAAATCAGCGCTTGTGGCATTTTCTCTTCAGAAATACGGAAATGCTCCAGTGACCGTTGCGTCTGAGCTCCCCATAAACGTTCAGCAGGAACATCAATTGGCCCCATTGAGTCTTTTTCACTACGCGTCGTGCTCATTACCTTTCCTCCTTAAAACACAGATTCAAATAATAGAAGACATCGAATCACATCGCTGGGCCTATTCTGATAACACTGACTGGCCTATAACACTTATTGTGTCTACTAACACGGTCTGGTATCGCGCTACATAAAACATTACCATGAAGCGAAGAAGATGCAGTGTATTCATAATCATTCAAGTAGTTAACAGCTGGCATCACAAAAATTAACAATTTAATGCAATAGCAGGGAGCCGACATGCAAAAAATGCTCAATAGTGTCCAGCATTACGCCTGGGGCAGCAAGCACGCCTTAAATGAGCTTTATGGCATTGATAACCCTAATAATTTACCGATGGCAGAACTGTGGATGGGCGCCCATCCCAAAAGTAGTTCAGCGATTATTGATGAAAAAGGCAACACTCGCAGCTTACGTGACGTCATTGCCGAAGACGCCATAACTCATCTTGGCGCAGCGGTTACACAGCGTTTTGGTGAATTACCCTTTTTATTTAAGGTGTTATGCGCAGAGCAACCGCTCTCCATTCAGGTTCATCCAAGTAAATCAGCAGCAGAACAAGGCTTTGAGAAAGAGAATGCCGCTGGCATCCCGCTCGATGCGGCTGAAAGAAACTATAAAGATGCCAATCACAAACCAGAATTGGTCTACGCGTTAACACCTTTTCAGGCGATGAACGGGTTTCGAGAATTATCTGAAATTGTGCATCTACTCGAGCCGATAGCCAGTGCACATCCGTCAATCGTCGCGTTTTTACAACAGCCCGACGCGAAGAACCTCGCCATGCTGTTCACCAATCTACTCAGTATGGAAGGCGAACAAAAGTCACGTGCACTCGGCGTATTGAAAGCCGCGCTAAACAGTCAGAACGGTGAACCTTGGGCGACGATCCGCGCGATTACACACTATTATTCCGATGACAGCGGGTTGTTCTCCCCGCTACTACTAAACGTGATTACGCTTCAGCCTGGCGAAGCCATGTTCCTGTTTGCTCAAACGCCACATGCCTACCTGAAAGGCGTGGCATTAGAAGTCATGGCGAACTCGGATAACGTGCTGCGTGCGGGATTAACGCCGAAATACATTGATATTCCAGAGCTACTGGAAAATGTCGTGTTTGAAGCCAAACCAGCAAACCAATTACTGACGACGCCGCAGCGCCAAGGTAATGAACTCAGCTTCCCTATCCCTGTGGATGATTTTGCTTTTTCACTGCACGAGCTGAGCGAAAATCCACAAACGCTCAGCCAAAACAGTGCTGCTGTTGTATTTTGCGTTGACGGTCATGCCGTCCTGCAAAAAAATGAGCAGCGACTCTCGCTACGCCCAGGAGAATCCTGCTTTATTTCCGCCAGTGAGTCACCGATAACGGTTGAGGGACAAGGGCGTCTCGCTCGCGTATTTAACCGATAACGCGTTCCGTACACTGTTGTTACACGTGTATCGCATGAAAAATTATCTGCGTTTCGCGTTGAAAACGCGCATTTTTTACTAAAGGATGAATAAAGATGAAGAAATCGCTAGTCGCCGTAGGCGTTATTGTTGCTCTGGGCGCCATCTGGACCGGTGCATCCTGGTACACCGGCAAGCAGTTGGCTCAGCAGATTGATGGTTTTACCGATACGTTGAATACCCAGATTAAACAAGCCTACCCAAACTCAGGGTTGAAAGTCGTTTATCGTGACTATCAGGGTGGCGTATTCAGCAGCACGCTAGCCTATGTATTACAAAGCGATGGCACAGCAAAAGGCACACAATTCCTTGCGCCCGGTGAAGAACTTGTCTTCAACGAAACGGTCTCTCATGGGCCGTTCCCGTTGGCTCAGCTCAAGAAATTCAACCTCGCACCGGCGATGGGCTCTGTCCATACCGAGTTGGCTAACACGCCAGCCGTCAAAGCCTGGTTTGAATTGACTAAAGATAAGCCGTTCTTTACGGCAGAAACCCGCGTCGCCTACAGCGGTGACACACAGTCACTCATTACGCTGGTGCCGATCGACCATCAAACGCCAGAACAGAAATTTTCCTTCAGCGGCGCGGATATCTTGCTGGATATCGGGCATGACCTGCGCAGCAGCAAGATAGATACCACCATCGGCAGCGTGAAGATGGAAAGGAAGAATGCCTGGGGCCAGACAGAAAATGTCGATATCACCGATTTTTCTATCAAGGGAACCAATCAAAAAGGCAAATTCGACCTTGATTTAGGTGATGGCGCCCTATCTCTTAAATCCATGACGTTTACCGTAGAAGGTGGCGAGCCCGTTAAACTCAACAACTTCTCTCTGCAAAGCAGCGCGACAGAAGATGACAAAAATTTGGCAGCCAAAATAGCCATTACGCTGGATTCCTTAATTATCGGTGACCGCAATTTGGGTTCGGGTAACGTGAAAATGTCTATTTCGCAGCTTGATGGCGAAGGCACGAAGCAATTCCTCACTGCCTATCAGGCAAGAGTGCAGAAGCTGTTGCAAGACCCGAGCACGATGGACCCCGATGCTTATCAGCACGACGTTGCCATGTCTGTTCTGCAATATCTGCCACAGCTGCTGAAAGGCAACCCGAGCGTTGAAATCTCTCCAATCAGTTGGAAAAACAGCAAAGGCGAAGGGGCATTCACGCTAGCGCTGGATTTAACCGATCCGTTGCAGAGCGCAGATAAAGCCGCTGACGCGGCGGTATCGGATGAAGAAAAAATCATTCGTCAGTCGGTCAAAAAGCTCGATGCTAAACTCAATGTTCCTCTGGATATGCTGGCAGAGTTAATGATACAAGCAGGGCCAAAACCAGCAAACGCTGAAGAGCAAAAGCAGGCGACAGAAATGGCGCAGCAGCAGGCTAAGATGATGGCGGACATCGGCCAAATGAACCAGTTGAGCGTCACCAAGGACAATGCGATTACCAGTTCACTGCACTACGCTGATGGTCAAATTGACTTCAATGGCAACAAAATATCGCTAGCTGATTTCATCGCGCCTTATTTCTCCGTTCCCACGGAAGAAGGTGAAGAGTCTCTGCCCGGTGCACAAGAAGAATCCGTTACGCCACCAGCGCAATAATCCAGCGCTCGGTAGCATTACGCGTTAAAACACACGGTGGACGCCCTTTCGTCCACCGTTTTTTTGCCCCACATCTTCTGCTTGATATTGAGATAACGTCATGTCCGCGCTGAAACCTCTTATGGAAACCTATCAGGCCGCGATCTACTTTTTTGCTGTAATAGCCGCAGTGGCAGCAGCCATGGTTCTACCAGAAACAGAGCGACTGGATGTCGTGATTAATCCGGCGCTGGCACTGATGCTGTTTGTCACGTTCCTGCAAGTTCCGCTGACTACGATTGGAAAAAGCATCACTCAGATTAGGTTCATTGGCGCACTGCTCGTTGCCAACTTCATCGTAATCCCCTTGCTGGTCGCGGCGCTGCTCCCCTTTCTTCCTACCGAACCGTTGGTCAAACTGGGCATCATATTGGTGTTACTTGCACCGTGTATTGACTACGTGGTGACATTCGCGCATTTGGGGCGTGCCGATGCCACCCGCCTGTTGGCCGCAACACCCATACTGTTGATACTACAAATGCTGGCGTTGCCCTTTTATTTGACGTTATTCCTTGGCCATGATGCCGCTGAGCTTATCGCTTTCGCGCCCTTTATCGACGCATTTATCTGGTTGATTGCCGTGCCTTTAGCGTTGGCTGCCCTTCTACAATGGCTAGCGCTACGCCAGCGTACGATGGCAGTATTTTCGGATGCGTTGGGTTATCTACCTGTTCCCGCTACCGCGCTGGTACTATTTATTGTGGTTGCGGCAGTCATTCCTCAGTTGCGAACCACGTGGGAGGGGGTTTTACTCGCCGTACCGTTTTATCTGCTTTTCGCACTGTTAGCACCGTTGCTCGGCTGGTTGACTAGCCGCGCGTTCCGGTTGGATTCTGCTGGAGGGCGGTCCGTGGCGTTTAGTGCCAGCACGCGCAATTCTTTGGTTATTCTACCGCTCGCGTTGGCAATACCGGGCGCGTTACCGCTACTTCCGGCCGTGATCGTCAGCCAAACTTTAGTCGAGCTACTCAGCGAGCTTATTTATATCCGGGCTATCCCCAGGTTGAATGCGCCAGAAACAGAGCAAAAAAACCAATAACAGATTGTTTTTGCTCAATGATTGTCCAGAATGCTTGGATTTTAGCGGTAACAATTAGCTATTTACCACGATTTCTTTTTATACTTTGTCGTATGAAAAACAGTAATCAGACAATAACATTATGATTGATTCACTCCTGCCACTGACGGATATCCACCGCCACTTGGATGGTAATATCCGCGCCCAGAGTATTCTGGAGCTTGGACGTCAGTTCAATATTGCGTTACCTGCCAACGATCTTGAGGCACTTCGCCCTCATGTTCAGATCACTAAAAACGAGCCAGACTTACTGAGTTTTTTACAAAAACTCGACTGGGGTGTCGCCGTTCTCGGTTCACTGGACGCCTGTCGCCGTATCGCCTATGAGAACGTTGAAGATGCGATGAAAGCCGGGCTGGATTACGCCGAGCTGCGCTTCTCTCCCTACTATATGGCGATGAATCATAAGTTACCGATTGCTGGCGTTGTTGAAGCGGTGATCGACGGTATTACCGCCGGGAGTCGTGATTTCGATACCGACATTCGTCTGATTGGCATCATGAGCCGGACATTCGGCACTGAAGCTTGTCAGCAAGAACTGGATGCCCTGTTGTCCCAACGCGATCGTATCGTGGCGCTCGATTTGGCGGGTGATGAGCTAGGACACCCTGGTGCGCAGTTTACTTCTCATTTCCAACAAGCTCGCGATGCTGGCTGGCACATCACCGTTCACGCAGGTGAAGCCGCCGGGCCTGAAAGTATTTGGCAGGCGATTAATCATTTGGGCGCAGAGCGCATTGGACATGGCGTTACTGCGATTATCGATCCTCGCCTGATGACACACATGGCGGAACATGGGATTGGCATTGAATCCTGTCTGACATCCAACATCCAAACCAGTACGGTGGAATCACTGGATAAACATCCGTTGATCCACTTCCTGCGTTACGGCATTCCAGCCACTATCAACACAGACGATCCCGCGGTTCAAGGCATTGAGATCCGTCATGAATATGAAGTCGCTGCTCCCCTTGCTGGCCTGACGGAAGTCGAAACCCGTAAAGCGCAGGAGAATGGCCTGAACATTGCGTTTATCAGCGAGCAAGAAAAGCAACAGCTGCGTGAGAAGATTTTGCGCAAACGTGGAGCGGCCTGATTGCGCCATGTCATAAAATAGGGTCATGTCACCCATGCACGAAAAACGGCTAACACTTGTTAGCCGTTTGATGCGAATTGTCACAGATGACGGATATAAATCACCCGTTTGGTGTTGCCGATGAGTGGTGTGAACTGATCAACCACTGCTTCCCATCCCAAATATAGGTATAGGTAAAGCGTGCTTTGGCTACGCTTCCATCACCAAATGTGAAGGTATAGGTTCCGGTGTCAACCGCGTCATTACAGCCGATACGAATCGTGCGGGTGTCAATTTTTCCAACTGGTTTTTTCGCCAGGAAATGCTCGAAATAATCAATACGCTCCGCGTCATTCGTGCGCGGTTTACCTGATAATGTCGGTAACAGTACGGCATCCGGCGCATAGTTTTTATCAACTTTCTTCGCATCACCGGTTTGCAACGACGCATTCCAGCGGTCAAATAACGATGCAATCTGTTTTTGATCGGTTTTCACACAGTCCACATGCTGCGCTGCCTGTACGGATGCGGAAGCCAACGTCCCTAGCATTGCTAAAGTTAACACCGTTTTTTTTAACATATTCCCTCGATCTCAAAGACTCATTATCATCAACTGTGCCCTGCTCTCGACAACGCATGTCGATAAGCCAGCATTGTTATAACGTACCCGATCGAGAAAGTGATACAGTTTTGAAACTATCACTGTAATAGATTATTTAACCTATTTCTAAATAGTTACAGATGACAACGCCCCCGAACCGTGAAAATTCGGGGGCGTTATTTATGTATCAAAGGAACGATAATACCTTACTGATGAGACGTATCTTGTTCCTTGGCTAGCCGTTTGGCATAACGTTGTGCCAGCGCGGCGCAAACCATCAATTGAATTTGATGGAAGATCATTAACGGCAACACCATCGCGCCAACAGCAGCTGCAGGAAACAGTACGTTCGCCATAGGAATCCCATTCGCCAGGCTCTTTTTCGAACCACAGAAAACAATGGTGATTTCATCAGCGGTATTAAAGCCCAACTTGCGCGCAGCCAGCGTATTCACCACCAGCACAATGGCTAGCAGTACCATAGAACAACCTACCACTGCCAACAGCGACCAGCCGTTGATCTGTCCCCAAATGCCCTCAACCACCGCCTCACTAAAGGCGACATACACCACTAAAAGAATCGATGACCGGTCAGTAATATTAATCAGCTTACGGTGGCGTTCGACCCATTTGGCAATCAGCGGACGAGACAAATGTCCAATGACGAAAGGCACCATCAATTGCATGATAATGGAACCAATGGCGTGTAGCGTATCCGTTTCGCCCCCCTGCGTTTGCATCAGTAAACCGACCAGAATCGGCGAGAGGAACACGCCCAAAATGCTGGAGGCAGACGCACTACAGATTGCCGCCGCTACATTCCCCCCGGCCATAGAGGTATACGCTATCGCCGACTGCACCGTCGCCGGTAGCGCGCACAGATAGAGGAAACCAAGGTATAACGTCGGCGTCAGCACAATCGGCGACAGCAGACTCATGCCCATTCCCAGCAGCGGAAATAAAATAAATGTGCTGGCAAACACCACCAAATGCAAACGCCAGTGCCCCATACCGGTAGTAATCGCTTCACGCGAGAGCTTCGCACCGTGCATAAAGAACAGCAGAGCAATTGCCGCCGTTGTCAGGTACTCAAAGAAAACCTTTACGGTGCCTTCAGCAGGAAGGATCGACGCTGTCACCACGACCAAAATCAGAACCAATAAAAACTTATCAATACGTAACCGTTGTAACCACCCCATGCCCGACACCTTTCCCCTAGCCTGTTATCAGCCCAATTAACACCCTAACAATACGGGCGATCCTAAGATCGCCCGTTTAAACAAACTGTTAACTATCTGGAATTAAACGCAGTAAATCTAGCTATTTTTCAGCGTAACGGCTTTTTTCTGCTCATAGGAGAGCAGCCCCAGCTCGATCAGTTCCATCACCTGAATCGCCTGATGTACGCTAACAGGGTTTTCACCTTTACCCAGCAGCGCATCGCGTACTGCCGCGTAGTACGCCGGATAATTACCCGGAATCGTTGCGATAGTTTGCTCTGCCGTGATGCCATCGCGGGACAGCGTCAGCACGCCATCACGCTTATCCTGCCCCCAATCGGCTAAAGGCGGACGTTCACCCGCTTTCAGACGGTCTTCCTGTGGATCGAGTCCGTATTTTACAAAACTGCCGCGCGTGCCATGCACGGTATAACGTGCGGAAGCCGCCGCCACCAGCATACTGGCGTGCAACACCACCCGTCGTTGCGGGTAAATCAGCGTCGCGTGGAAATAATCTGTTGCTTTACTGCCCGGCCTCAGTTGCGCCATATCTACCTGAATCGCCACTGGCAAACCAAACAGTTCCAGCGCCTGATCCAGTAAGTGTGGTCCAAGATCGTACCAGATCCCGCTGCCTTCGCTGCCGTCTTCACGCCAGCGCTGGCGAACTTCAGGCCGGAATCGATCGAAATGCGATTCCATATACACGACATTTCCCAACGTTCCCGCCGACAGTAGCTGCTTCAACGTCAGAAAATCGCTGTCCCAGCGGCGATTGTGAAATACAGAAAGGACTTTTCCGACGCGTTCGGCAATCTCGCCCAGATCGTAGGCTTGTGACAACGTCACCGTAAACGGTTTATCGACGACGACATGCTTGCCCGCTTCCAGCGCCAGTTTCGCCAGCGGGAAGTGGGTATCATTAGGGGTGGGGATAACAATGAGGTCAATATCGGGATCGTTAAACAACGCCTGCGGGTCGTTCTCAACGCGCAAATTTGCCCAATCCGCGTGCACTTTTTCAGCATTGCTGCTGGACACGGCCACCAGCTCCATCCCTGCCGTCCCTGCAATTAACGGCGCGTGGAACGTCTTACTGGCATAGCCGTAGCCCAGCAGTCCAACACGAACGGTCTCACTCATGACGATTCCCCTTAGCTTATTTGACTTTGTGATTTCTCACTCAGTATATACCCGTCCCTCGCCAGATTGCAGATAGGGATCGCCGTCAGGGGAATCTAGCGCGTTTTAATACCCGTTAACCGCTCACGGCATGGGATATCTGCTCTCCCCATGCGACGGGCAACGTTTTGGCTGCGGGATAATTAATTTCGCTGCTGCGGCGGCGAAAATCGCTGGGGCTGACACCGACTCGCTTGCGGAACACACGTGAGAAATAGAGCTGATCGTCATACCCTACTACGCGGCCAATATTGGCGATGGATTCCTGTGTCGTCTGCAATAACAGCTTGGCGCGAATCACGCGCTGATCTTCACGCCAACGCAAAATATTAATACCGACCTGTTCGCGGAACAGATGTGCCAACCGCGACGGCGACAGACAAACGTGCCGCGCTACTTCGTCAATACGCAGTTCTCCGGCCAGATTACTGGTAATAAACTGGCAGGCTTCAATCACGCGCGGGTCCATAATCTTCTGTGGGCTCTGTGGATCTTCTTCCATCGCTCTGAGCAACAGTCGTTCCAGTAGATTCATACCCAGCTCTTCCGAGAAACGCCGCCCGGAACGCTGTGTCTGCTCGATATTGGCAAACAGCCTGTCGAACTCCAGTAACAGTTGGTTATTCGGTAAACTCATGCGACCAATCCCGCTACTTTTGGTGTGCCACTCCAGCCAGTCAGCCCAATAGGCACGAGGACGGAAATAGACCCAGCGGTGGTACCAGCAGTCGCTGCTCGGTGAGCGCCCATAAAAATGCGTCGATTTCGGCGGAAACAGCAGCAAATCGCCGGGATTACAGAAAAAGGTTTCATCGCCATCAAAAACCTGGCCCTGTCCTTTCATCGTGAGATTAATAATGTAGCCTTTCATGCCATCAGGACGATCGATAAAGAAGTCGAGCGGCCCTTCAGCCAGAATTGGCGTCAGACCTGCAACGAGATAAGCGTTGAACGAATATCCCGGCAACAGTGGATTAGGCTGAGATTCATGCGCCATACGGTGATACATCAGGCCTCCGGTATACGCTAGTAATGATAAGACGCGGCAGGCTCTTACCTGCCGCACGGGCATTTATACCGTTTTCTTCGCCAACTGTTTGTAGCGGTCGAAGATCACCGCCGCCAGCAGAATCAGGCCACGAACCACATACTGAGAGAACGGCGAGATATTTAGCAGGTTCATCGCGTTCTCGACCGTACCTAAAATCAGCACGCCAGCCACCACGAAGGAAATTTTACCGATCCCGCCTTTTAGCGATACGCCACCCAGCACACAGGCAGAAATAACAATCAGCTCATACCCGATGGACGTCATCGGCTGACCGCTGGTCATTCGCGAGGCCAGAATGATCCCCGCCGCCGCCGAGACCAGACCAGACAAGGCGAAAATGATGATCTTAGTGCGCACAACAGGTACCCCTGCCAAACGTGCCGCTTCTTCATTGCCGCCAATCGCCAGCGTATTGCGGCCAAATGTTGTCTTGTTCAGCAGCAGGCCAAACAGAATCATACAGCCGATGGTGATCCAAATTGGCGCAGGCAGGCCCAGCCAGTTGGCGTAGCCCAGTTCGAAGAAACGCTCATCTTCAATCCCTACCGCTTTACCATCGGAAATGATGTACGCCAGGCCGCGCGCAATCTGCATCGTCGCCAGCGTCGTGATCAGCGCGTTGATCTTCAAACGGGCAATCACGAAGCCGTTGAGCAAACCAAACGCCACGCCGAGCAGCAACCCGGCACCGACGCCGATCCACAGGCTTTCACTGATATTAATCACCACCGCCGTCGCGACCCCAGCGCAGGCGATAATTGAGGCTACCGACAGATCAAAATCACCCGAAGCCAGACAGAACAGCATCCCGCACGCCACCATACCGGACATGGAAATTGCCAGCCCCAGCCCTTTCATGTTGATAAACGAGGCGAAATTCGGCACGAAAATCACGCAGCCAAGAAACAGCACGGCAAACACCACCAGCATGCCGTAGTTATCCCAAATGCGGGACAGTCCCATACCGTTTTTCTTCTTTTCTGAGGTTGCAGACGTAACCGTTGACATTATTTTGCTCCTTCGCGGTCAGGCAACCGCAGATTCGATATCGGGGGTTCGTAACATGGCCAGACTGAGCACCTTCTGCTCCGTGGCATCGGCATGCCGCAGTTCGCCGGAGACGGCACCTTCGCGCATGACGATAATCCGGTCAGCCAGCCCAAGCACTTCGGGTAAATCGCTGGAGGCAAACAGTACCGCAATCCCCTGATTCGCCAACTCATAGATGACGTGATAAATTTCGTGCTTCGCGCCGACGTCGATGCCGCGCGTGGGCTCATCGAGCAAAATGACTTTCATCTCTTCGGACAACCAGCGGCCAAGAATGGCTTTCTGCTGGTTTCCACCGGAAAGATTCATAATCAGCTGTTCAGCGGACGGCGTTTTGATGTTCAACGCATCAATGCGCTGCGAGGCGTTATCCGCTTCCCACTGGTTATTAATAATAAAACCGGCTTTAAGGCTCTTACGTCTTGCGCTGATATTGATGTTATCGCGCACCGAGTGCACCGGAATGATACCGTCCGCTTTGCGATCCTCGGGACAAAGCATCACACCTTGGCGAATCGCATCGATGGGAGAATTCACCACCAGCGGTTTGCCATCCAACAACACCTGACCGCCGGTGATTTTGGTCGCGCCAAACAGCCCTTTCATCAGTTCGCTGCGGCCCGCGCCAACCAGACCAAATAACCCGACAATCTCCCCTTGCTTCACACTCAATGAAATCGTGGATTTCACGCCCGGCGCTTTCACGTCTTTCAACGTCAAACGTTCTTCGCCGTGCGGACGCGCCGCGTAGCCATAGATATCCCCCAGGTTACGCCCTACCATCGCCTGTACCAGCGACTCATGGTTCACCTGCTGCATATCGTCAAACGTGCGCACATAGCGACCATCTTTAAACACGGTAATGGCATCGCTCAGCGCAAAAATTTCTTCCATTCGGTGCGAAACGTACAAAATGATCCGGCCTTCACTGCGCAGTTCCGTAATCACCCGGAAGAGTTGCTCAATTTCGCGGGCAGACAGCGAGCTGGTCGGCTCATCAAAAGCGATAATCTTGGCATTACGAGCCAGCGCCTTGGCGATTTCCACCATTTGCCACTGCCCGATCGACAGGTACTTCAGCGGAGTATCAGGATCGATATCCAATCCCAGATGTTGTAACTGGAGCTTGGCTTCATAGCGCAGCAACGAATAGTTCACCATGCCGTATTTATGCGGCAGTTGCCCCAGATAGATGTTCTCGGCAACCGTCATTTCCGGCACTAAATGCAGTTCCTGATAAATGATAGCAACGCCCGCATTCAGGGCATCCATCGTATTACTGAACTGCACAGGCTTGCCCTGAATGCGGATTTCGCCCTCTGACGGTGCATAGTTGCCACTCAGGATTTTTAACAGCGTCGACTTGCCCGCCCCGTTTTCCCCCATCAATGCATGGATCTGGCCGGCATGGCAGGAAAAGCTGATATCCGAAAGCGCCTTAACACCGGGAAATTCTTTACCAATCCCATGAAACGACAAATAGGGTGACTGTGCTGTCATGTCTGTTTCCTCATAACGATGCAGGTAGAGCGCGGATAACCTCGACCCGCATCATGCCGATCGGTGTTATCCGCGTCTTTACGAAATCAGGCGTGATTACATCAGGCCTTTTTTCTCCAGTTCGACCTTAAAGTTGTCACGCGTGATCAGCACCACGTCTGTCACTTCGGTGAATTTCTCCGGTTCTACGCCTTTGGTTACCCAGTCATTCAGCATCTGGATACTCTTGTAGCCGTGAATATCCGGGCTTGGCAGCAGTGAACCAAAGAAGCCCGTTGCCTGACCTTTGGACAGTTCGCTCACCGCATCCACGCCGTTGATGCCGATACCAATGACGTTTTCCGCTTTAAAGCCCTGTCCTTCCGTTGCACGAACGCCACCCAACACGGTGTTGTCGTTCATACCGATAATCAGCCAGTTTTTCACGCCGGGATGCTGAACCAGCATAGAGTTGGCAGCGTCAAACGCGCCGGGGATATCGTTAGATTTGGTGGGGACCCGATAGATCTGTTTTTCTGGGAAGCCAGCGGCCTTCAGCGCATCCATAGAGCCAGAAGTACGACGGCGCGCGGTGTCCAACTCATCAGCGGTAATCGCCATCACCGCTGTTTCATCCACTTTCCAGCCACGCTTGTTCATCTCTTTATACAGTTCCTGACCCTGACGCTCACCAATTTTGGTCGCCGCCATCATCACCAACGGTACCGTATCCATCGGTTGACCTTTGGCATTCACGAACTGGTCATCAACCGCAATCACCTTAAGATTGTAGCTGCGCGCCTTGGCCATAATGGCAGGCCCTAATTTCGGATCGGGCGTACAGATAACAAATCCTTTCGCCCCGCTGGCCGCCAGGCTATCAATCGCATTCAGGGTTTTTTCCCCATCAGGCACCGCAATTTTTATCACATCAAAACCAAGATCTTTTCCTGCCTTATCAGCGAATTTCCATTCGGTCTGGAACCAGGGTTCTTCCGGCTGCTTAACCAGAAATCCCAGCTTTAAGTTCTCTGCCATAGCTGATTGTGACATAACAGCGGCTAACCCGATTGCTGCCAGCGCCTTAGTGAATTTATGCATGATGTTCTCCGGTGTCATTATCTTTTCATTCGCCAGCGACGCTGAAACGAATTCGAGTTCCTGGTAAGGGTATTTCCGGTCTGGATAAAGGAAAAACACAGACTTAGCGCGATTCCTTTACTCAGTAGCATTCAGACGCTTTATGTTTTAGTCGTTATTTTTAGTCCGAATATAGAGCTTTATCACATCCCGGAACAATGACAGGTTTGTGCATACATTTAGCAATTTTAACCAATCATTAACCTTTGACGGGCTTCACAAAATGGCTGCTGGCGACAGAAAAATACATACTTCCAGCTAACCGCTCCTAACCGCCCCTCCCTATCCCTGCCTATCGTAAACATCAACGATCTGGGATTAATGAGGAGCAAAGCATGAGCGCGGGCGCTATTACGATTGGTCTCGACTTCGGCAGTGATTCGGTACGCGCCTTAGCCGTTGACTGCCAAAGCGGGAAAGAATTGGAAACAGAAGTGGTCTACTACCCCCGCTGGCGTGAGGGTAAATATTGTCAGCCTGCCAACAACCAGTTCCGACACCATCCGCTGGACTATATCGAATCGCTGGAGCAGGCGATTAAAGTCGTGGTTTCCCGTCTGACGGATGAGCAGCGACAAAGCATCATCGGTATTGGCGTGGACTCAACGGGATCAACACCCGCACCGATTGACGAATACGGTCAGATTTTGGCGCTGCGACCCGAGTTTGCCAACAATCCCAATGCGATGTTCGTGCTGTGGAAAGACCATACTGCAATAGAAGAAGCGGATGCCATTAACGCGCTGTGTCGGAGCGGTCACTTCCCGGATTACACCCGCTATATCGGTGGCGTTTACTCGTCTGAATGGTTCTGGGCCAAAATTCTCCATGTTTCGCGTGAAGATGCGGCAGTACGTCAGGCGGCCGTTTCCTGGGTGGAACTGTGCGACTGGGTGCCCGCCCTACTTTCCGGTACGCAAGCGCCTGCCGATATGCGTCGCGGCCGTTGCAGCGCCGGACATAAATCACTCTGGCACCCGAGCTGGGGCGGACTACCACCGAAAGATTTCTTACACGCGCTCGATCCCTGCCTGACCGAGACATTGCAGTATCCGCTGTTTACCGATACCTGGACCGCCGAACAGCCAGTCGGCACCCTCACCGCAGAATGGGCACAGCGGCTTGGCCTCCCCGCGACGGTCACGCTTGCAGGTGGCGCGTTTGACTGTCATGTCGGCACGGTCGGCGCGGGCGCTCAGCCTTACTCGCTGGTCAAAGTGATTGGTACTTCTACCTGCGACATTCTGATCGCGGATGAAGAACGCATTGCCGATCGCACTATCGCTGGCATCTGTGGACAAGTCGATGGCAGCGTCGTCCCTCATTATATCGGCCTTGAAGCTGGACAATCCGCCTTCGGCGACATGTACGCCTGGTTTGGCAGACTGCTGGGCTGGTCGTTACAAGAAGCTGTAAAAGACCACCCGGAACTTAAATCATACCTACAGGCGGTGGAAGCCAAGCTGTTGGAGCGGCTCACCCGTAACTGGGCGGAAAATCCCACGTTGGATCACCTGCCTATCGTGCTGGATTGGTTTAACGGCCGCAGAACACCGTTCGCTAACCAGCGCTTAAAAGGCGTGATTACCGATCTCAATCTGGGCACCGATGCCCCGACACTATTCGGCGGTTTTATTGCTGCTACCGCTTTTGGCGCACGCGCGATTATGGAGTGTTTTGAAGATCAGGGCGTCCCTGTCGAAAACGTGCTGGCACTGGGCGGCATCGCGCGGAAATCGCCCGTCATCATGCAGGTCTGTACCGATGTAATGAATCGCCCCTTACAGATCGTTGCGTCCGATCAGTGTTGTGCACTCGGCGCGGCGATCTTTGCCGCCGTCGCCGCTGGCGTTCACGCCGATATTCCAACCGCACAACAGCATATGGCCAGCGGCATAGAACGCACCTTAATGCCTGATAGTGAGCGCGTCGCACGTTATCAGCAGCTTTATGAACGCTATCAGCAGTGGTGCCGCCTTGCGGAACCGGCTTATAGCCCCGCGTCTACGGCAAAAAACTAATTTTTATCCCTCTGGGGATCACGTTACAGGAGTCATCATGGATCATTTTAAGCAGCTTGAAGTCTGGTTCGTCATCGGTAGCCAGCATCTCTATGGGCCAGAAACGTTGCGTCAGGTAAAAGAGAATGCGGAAAAAGTCGTCGCGGGATTGAATCAGCAGGCCAACCTACCGGTTAAGCTGGTGCTGAAGCCACTGGTAAAAACGCCGGATGAAATTCTGGCACTGTGTCGCGATGCCAACTATCAGGATAACTGCATCGGCTTGCTCACCTGGCTGCACACCTTCTCTCCGGCAAAAATGTGGATTGGTGGCCTGAGCGTACTCAGTAAACCGCTGCTGCAATTCCATACCCAGTTCAATGCCGAAGTGCCATGGGACACCATGGACATGGATTTCATGAACCTAAACCAAACCGCACACGGCGGGCGCGAATTTGGCTTCATCGGCGCCCGGATGCGGCAGGCGCATCAGGTGGTGGTCGGCCACTGGCAGGATAAGAATGCGCATGCCCGTATTGGGAAATGGATGCGGGTTGCTGCCGCACTTCAGGAAAGCAAGCAGCTGAAAGTCGCGCGATTTGGTGACAACATGCGCGAAGTCGCCGTCACCGAAGGCGATAAAGTCGGCGCACAGATTCAGTTCGGCTACGCCGTCAGCGCCTGGGGACTCGGTGATTTAACTGCCGTGGTTGATGCCGTTTCCAAAGGCGATATTGATACGTTGGTCGAAGAATACGAAGCCAGCTATCAGTTGACGGACGCCGTGAAACTCAACGGGGCAAATCGTCAGAATCTGCTGGATGCCGCTCAGATCGAACTTGGGATGAAGCGCTTTCTGGAACAAGGCGGTTATCACGCGTTCACCACTGATTTTGAAAACCTGTACGGTCTGAAACAGCTACCGGGACTGGCGGTACAGCGTCTAATGCAGCAAGGCTATGGTTTCGGCGGTGAAGGTGACTGGAAAACCGCAGCGCTACTGCGCATCATGAAAGTGATGGCTGGCGGTTTGCCGGGCGGTACCTCCTTCATGGAGGACTACACCTATAACTTCCAGAACGGTAACGATCTGGTCGTCGGCTCCCACATGCTGGAAGTGTGCCCCTCCATTGCAAAAGAGCAGAAACCGATTTTGGATGCGCAGCACCTTGGAATTGGCGGAAAAGCCGATCCTGCCCGTCTGATATTCTCCACGCCAGCCGGCCCCTCTCTCAACGCCAGCGTGATCGATATGGGCGATCGTTTCAGGATGTTGGTTAATCTGGTCGACACCATCGAGCAGCCGCGTCCATTGCCAAAATTACCAGTTGCCCGTGCTATCTGGAAAGCACAACCGTCGCTGGAAGTGGCGGCAGAAGCCTGGATTCTGGCAGGTGGTGCGCACCATACGGTCTTTAGTCAGGCATTGGATCTCGACCACATGCGGCTCTACGCCGAGATGCAGAACATTGAACTGCTGGTGATCGACAACGAAACTCGACTCCACGAATTCAAAGATGCGCTGCGCTGGAACGAGGTGTACTACAAACTTTGTAGCCGCTAGTTTTACGCATTGAGACAGGTTGTCTATGGTTCTTTCATCCGTAGACAATCTGCTCCTTTATAGGCATTCATCGCTCCTACTCTCCAAAGTCGTCTTATTTTTCTCTCAATTCGTTATTTTTTATTTCTAGTCGTTTGTTATTGAAAAATAAGCGTACTTTTTACCTCGCCCTCTAGACAGACTTTCTCGCTTGAATATACTTAGTCATCTCAACCACATAACTATTAGACCAACTCACCATGACCGTTCATGATTACTTGCTCAAATTCAGGAAAGTCAGCTCAACAGAAAGTCTGGAAAAACTCTTTGATCACCTCAATTACTCTCTGACAGAGAGTCAGGAAATCATCAACATGTATCGTGCAGCCGATCATCGGCGGGCTGAATTAGCCTCCGGCGGGCGCTTATTCGATGTCGGCTGCGTGCCAAAATCCGTCTGGCGTTATGTTCTGTAGCGATAAATTGTTATCTGCGAAAAAAGAATAATTATGCAATAATTCCCTTCCGGGCTATGGCTCAGAACGCACTGCGTGTTGCGGTTTGATAGCCCGGCATTTCTCTTATTCAGAGAACCTGATCTTCCGCTTCTTGAAGAGGACAGCGATAACCCTACTTTGGGTATGTTGTCGAAAACCCAACAATACCTGATAATAGTCCGGTTTTGTTTTGTAGGCACCGTAATGACCGAATACGCATTGCTCTTTGTTAGCATCCTTCTGGTAAATAATTTCGTCTTAGTGAAGTTTCTTGGGCTATGCCCCTTTATGGGCGTGTCCAAAAAGCTGGAGACGGCGATTGGCATGGGTATGGCGACCACATTTGTGATGACTGTCGGCTCCATGTTTTCCTGGTTGGTTAACGAATTTATCCTCGTTCCGCTCGATATTCTCTATTTGCGCACCATGGCTTTTATTCTGGTACTCGCCGTTGTGGTGCAGTTTTCCGAGATGTTTGTGCGTAAAGTCAGCCCTGAGCTGTACCGCCTGCTCGGGATTTTCCTGCCGTTGATCACCACCAACTGTGCCGTGCTTGGCGTTGTCTTGCTCAATATCAACTTGTCGCACGGCTTCCTGCAATCGACGATTTATGGTTTCGGCGGTGCTGCGGGCTTCTCACTGGTGATGGTGCTCTTCGCCGCCATTCGCGAGCGCCTCGCCGTGTCGGACATTCCCGCACCGTTCCGAGGCTCTTCTATCGCGCTGATCACAGCAGGCCTCATGTCGCTGGCATTTATGGGCTTTACCGGATTGGTGAAATTCTGATGACCGCTATCTGGATCGCCATTGCGGCATTAAGCGCACTCGCGCTGGCATTCGGTTTGGTGCTTGGCTACGCCTCGCGTCGTTTTGAAGTCGAAAACGATCCGATCGTGGAAGAAGTGGAAGCGATGCTGCCACAAAGTCAGTGTGGTCAGTGCGGCTACCCCGGCTGCCGCCCTTACGCCGAAGCGGTCGCGCTGAATGGTGAAAGCATTAATAAATGTGGCCCCGGTGGCGAAGCGATGATGCTGAAGCTGGCTGAAAAACTCAACGTTGATCCGCAGCCGCTGGAAGGTGATGCGGATGTTCAATCCCCTGCACGCCATGTTGCCTGGATCGATGAAAGCAACTGCATCGGCTGTACCAAGTGTATTCAGGCGTGTCCGGTTGATGCCATCATCGGCAGCACTAAAGCGGTACACACCGTCGTCAGCGATTTATGCACCGGTTGTGATCTCTGCGTCTCCCCTTGCCCAACGGACTGTATCGAATTACGGCCCATCGCTCCGACTCCCGCTAACTGGAAATGGGATCTCGACACGATTCCAGTACGCGTTATTCAAGTAGAACGACATGCTTAAGCTGTTTTCCGCCTTTAGAAAAGACAGGATCTGGGATTTCGACGGAGGCATTCATCCGCCAGAAATGAAGACGCAGTCCAGCCAGACGCCGTTACGCCAGATCTCGCTGCCAGAACAGTTCATTATTCCGCTCAAGCAACATCTTGGACCGGAAGGCGAAATCTGCGTCAGCGTCGGCGATAAGGTGCTGCGCGGCCAGCCGCTGACGCGGGGAAAAGGCAGAACACTGCCCGTTCACGCACCCACATCAGGAACGGTGAACGCGATCCGCCAACACACTACGGCGCACCCTTCTGGCCTGTCAGAACTCAGTATCATTATCATACCGGACGGTGAAGATCGCTGGTGTGAGCGTCAGACCTATGCGGATTACCGTGCGCAAAGCATCGATACCCTACTTGCCCATCTCCATCAGGCGGGTATTGCGGGTTTGGGCGGTGCAGGCTTCCCTACCGCAGCTAAATTACAGGGCGGGATGCGCGGGATTAAAACCCTGATTATTAACGGCGCAGAATGCGAACCCTATATTACCGCCGACGATCGGCTCATGCAGGAGTGTGCCGATGAGATTATTCAGGGCGTCGAGATTCTGTCGTTCCTGTTGCAGCCAACGCGTATTTTGATTGGCGTTGAAGACAACAAGCCAGAAGCCATCAGCGCTCTGCGGCAAGCTTTGGGTAAACGCAGCGACATGCAGTTGCGCGTCATCCCCACCAAGTATCCGTCAGGTGGTGCCAAGCAGCTCACCAAGATTTTGACCGGCAAAGAAGTCCCGTTCGGTAAACACTCCGCCGCAATTGGCGTACTCATGCAAAACGTCGGCACGGCGTTCGCCATCAAACGCGCCGTGATTGACGGCGAACCGCTCACAGAGCGCGTGGTGACGCTGACTGGCGAAGCCTTGCGTCAGCCTGGGAACGTGTGGGCGCGATTGGGGACACCCGTGCGCCATCTGCTCAAACAGGGTGGCTTCCATGTTAATAAGCAGCCGATGGTGGTGATGGGCGGCCCGTTGATGGGCTTTACACTGCCGTCGCTGGACGTACCCATCGTCAAAATCAGCAACTGCCTGCTCGCGCCGTCACATTCGGAAATGGAGCCCGTTGCCGAAGAACAATCCTGTATTCGCTGTAGCAAATGTGCCGATGCCTGTCCGGCAGGGCTTTTACCGCAGCAGTTGTACTGGTTCAGTCGCGGACAGGAGCACGAAAAAGCCCGCAACCATCATCTATTCGATTGTATCGAATGTGGTGCTTGCGCTTACGTCTGCCCCAGCAATATCCCGCTGGTACAGTACTATCGTCAGGAAAAGGCCGAAATTCGGGCCATCGACGAAGACGCACAGCGTGCCGCACAGGCCAAAGTACGTTTTGATGCCAAACAGGCTCGTCTGGAGCGGGAAAAAGCCGCGCGCGAACTGCGCCACAAACAGGCTACTGCTGGCGTCTCCACCAGTGACAAAGATGCCGTTCAGGCCGCGCTGGAACGAGTACGCCGTAAACAAACCGCAGAAACCGAAATCGGTGCTCCTATCGCGGTAATCCCCGATACACAACCGGATAACAGTGCAGCCATCGCCGCACGTGCCGCACGCAAAGCATTAGTGCGTGAAGAACGGGCGCGCGAGACACAAGCGCAACAGGACACATCAACAGCAGACGTGACACCTGATGAGCGTGATCCACGTAAAGCCGCCGTAGCCGCTGCCCTTACGCGAGTTAAAGCCCGTAAAGCCGCGCAGCAGTCCGAGTTAAATACGGCAGAGTCGGCATCATCAGTCGTTCCCGAATCAACAACAGAGCCGATTACGGTCGTCGAAGTA
>NZ_LXFY01000001.1:0-264973 GCF_021432585.1 Pectobacterium sp. IFB5596 | reverse complement strand
CAAGAGCCGGAAGATCCCCGTAAGGCCGCCGTTGCCGCTGCCATTGCTCGCGTCAAAGCCCGTAAAGCCGCGCAGGCATCGTCATATCAAGAGGAATAAATGGCTTTTAGAATTGCGAGTTCACCGTTTACACATAACCAGCAACGCACACAGCGCATTATGCTGTTGGTTATTCTGGCCTGCCTGCCGGGTATGCTGGCGCAGGTCTATTTCTTTGGTTACGGCAACCTGATTCAGGTCGGGCTGGCGTCGGCCACCGCGCTGATTGCTGAAGGTGTGACACTGTCACTGAGGAAATTTGCGGTACGTACGACACTGGCTGACAATTCTGCACTATTGACCGCCGTGCTGCTCGGCATCAGTCTGCCACCACTTGCACCCTGGTGGATGGTGGTGATGGCAACCGTCTTCGCTATCATTATCGCTAAACAGCTGTATGGCGGTTTAGGGCAAAACCCTTTTAACCCCGCGATGATTGGCTATGTGGTGCTGTTGATCTCTTTCCCGGTCCAGATGACGAGCTGGCTGCCTCCCACACCGCTGCAAACCATTCCGCTCAATTTCCATGATGCGCTCATCACCATTTTCACCGGACACACGCCTGACGGATACACCATGCAGCAGTTGATGCACAATGTTGATGGCGTGAGCCAGGCCACCCCGTTGGATACATTTAAAACCAGTCTACGCTCCGGGCAAACACCGCAGGACATTCTGCAACAGCCGATGTTTGCACAGTCGCTATCGGGTATTGGCTGGCAGTGGGTGAATATTGGTTTTCTCATCGGCGGGCTGTTCTTGCTGATGCGCGGCACCATTCGCTGGCATATCCCGGTCAGTTTTCTTCTGTCGCTGATGTTTTGCGCCTCACTCAGTTGGATCATCGCGCCGGAGAAATTTGCCCCACCGATGTTACATCTGTTATCCGGTGCTACCATGCTTGGCGCGTTTTTCATCGCCACCGATCCCGTTACGGCCTCAACGACAAACCGTGGCCGTCTGATTTTCGGGGCGTTGATTGGATTACTGGTGTGGCTGATTCGTACCTATGGCGGCTACCCGGACGGCATAGCCTTTGCCGTTCTACTGGCGAACATTACTGTGCCACTGATCGACTATTACACTAAGCCACGCGCTTACGGCCACCATCGCTGAGGAGACGCCCCATGATGACAACCATGCGCCGCCACGCGACAACCCTGGCGCTATTTGCCGCTTCCACCACCGCCGTCACTGCCGTGGTAAATATGTTAACGGAACCGACAATCTCCCATCAGGCGATGTTGCAGCAAAAGATGCTGTTAGATCAGGTGGTTCCCGCCGAGTTATACAACAGCGACATGCAGAAAGAGTGTTACGTTGTCACTAATTCAGCGCTCGGTTCGTCAGCACCGCACCGTGTATTCATCGCCCGCCAGAATGGTGAGCCGGTCGCCGCCGCGCTGGAAAGTACCGCGCCAGATGGCTATTCTGGTGCTATTCAACTGCTAGTTGGCGCCGATTTTCATGGCAAGGTACTCGGCGTTCGCGTAACCGAGCATCATGAAACACCGGGGCTGGGTGATAAAATCGAAGTGCGTATCTCTGACTGGATCACGCGGTTTAATGGGTTAATGGTACAAGGCGAGCATGACGCACGCTGGGCGGTGAAGAAAGAAGGCGGGATGTTTGATCAATTTACCGGAGCCACCATTACGCCGCGCGCCGTCATTAACAGCGTAAAACGCAGCGCCCTTTACCTGCAAACGCTGCCGTCACAAATCAACACGCTGTCCGCCTGTGGAGAGAATCAATGAGTCAAACCAAAGCGCTTTTCATCGACGGGTTATGGAAGAACAACTCAGCTCTGGTTCAATTACTTGGCCTGTGCCCCCTTCTGGCTGTGTCATCTACAGCAACTAACGCGCTGGGACTCGGCCTGGCAACGACATTGGTTCTCACCTGTACCAACATGGCTGTCTCCGCGCTGCGCCGTTGGGTGCCAGCGGAAATCCGTATTCCGATTTACGTGATGATCATTGCCTCGGTGGTCAGTACCGTGCAAATGCTGATCAATGCCTATGCTTACGGTTTATATCAATCGCTGGGGATTTTTATTCCGCTGATCGTGACGAACTGTATCGTTATCGGGCGCGCAGAAGCCTTTGCCTCTAAAAATGCTGTACTCCCTTCCGCCATCGATGGGCTGGCAATGGGCTTGGGGGCAACCAGCGCATTGGTAGTGCTTGGTTCTTTGCGTGAAATCCTGGGCAACGGCACGCTGTTCGACGGCGCGGATCTGCTATTGGGCAGTTGGGCTAAAGCCCTCCGCATTGAGGTTGTCCACCTCGATTCCCCTTTTCTGCTGGCGATGTTGCCACCCGGTGCCTTTATCGGTTTAGGGTTACTATTGGCCGCGAAATATTTAATTGATGAGAGAATGAAACAACGCCGAGCGCGTGCCGTTGCCGCCGAAGGGAAAGTGTCACCAGCAACCGATGCCGTAGAGGGATCGCTGTGAACAAAGCCAAACGGATTGAGATCTTAACGCGTTTACGCGACAACAATCCCCATCCAACGACTGAGTTAAATTTCAGCACGCCATTTGAACTGCTCATCGCCGTACTGCTTTCTGCACAGGCAACCGACGTCAGCGTGAACAAGGCAACCGCAAAGCTCTATCCTGTCGCCAACACGCCCGAAGCTCTACTAGAACTCGGCGTAGACGGCGTTAAGAGCTATATCAAGACGATCGGCCTGTTTAACAGCAAAGCGGAAAATGTTATCAAGACCTGTCGCCTATTGCTGGAAAAGCACCAGGGACAGGTTCCTGAAGATCGCGCGGCGTTGGAAGCCTTACCCGGCGTAGGACGAAAAACGGCAAACGTTGTTTTGAATACCGCGTTTGGCTGGCCGACAATTGCTGTTGATACCCACATCTTTCGCGTCAGTAACCGTACGGGATTCGCTCCGGGTAAAAATGTCGAACAGGTAGAGGAAAAACTGCTGAAAGTCGTTCCGGCAGAATTTAAAGTCGACTGCCACCACTGGTTAATCCTGCATGGTCGTTACACCTGCATCGCCCGCAAACCACGCTGCGGCTCCTGCCTGATTGAAGATTTATGTGAGTTTGGCGAAAAGGTCGACGCCTAATCGGTTGTGGCCTGATGGAACTCCCATCATCAGGCCTTCCTCTCTATTATTCCACGCGCTATCTTGCTGTTAACTCTCTCACCATCAGAATAAACCACACGTGTTCTGTTCCTCATCACTTAGACAACCGCGTTCTCTCTGACAGATACCCAACCTAAAAACCTGTATAAAAACACAAGTAACCACTATTTAAGGCTAATAAGTTATTTTTAATAGAAAATTTAGTGATTGAAAGTCACATATAGTTATTATACCGATATTTATCTTATTGCATGCCGTTGATGAATTTTTATACTCACTGCATATTTAGTAATATGCAAAAGATTAAACCGCATATTCATTCATAGTTAATGATATTGTCTTGATTTTAAGTTAAAGGCAGATTATATCCCTTTAATAAAAAACAAACACATAAAAGCGAGATAATCATTTGAAGCAAAAGAAAGTTATGAAATTAAACTCTGCATAAAATTTAATTTATGGTTTTATCCCGCTACAAAACCCACTTGTAACAAAACATGTCAAATGGCTTGTCTGTCCGTAAAATAACGTCAATATAGCGCCGTTTTCCTCCCCATAATTAATCAAAAGAGGTCGCAGTTTCACTGTCTCACTCTTGTTATTTTCTCGTTAAAAAAAACGAGATAGGTAAAATCAGAGGTCTTTGTGTCAACAGCAAACAACAACAGCGAATCCACTGAAAGCGTCAGCATGAACGCCTTCAAACAACCAAAAGCGTTTTATCTCATCTTTAGTATCGAATTGTGGGAGCGTTTTGGTTACTACGGTCTGCAAGGCATTATGGCGGTTTATCTGGTCAAAATGCTGGGCATGTCCGAAACCGACTCTATCACCCTATTTTCCTCGTTCAGCGCGTTGGTATACGGTTTCGTCGCCATTGGCGGCTGGCTGGGCGACAAAGTCCTCGGTACCAAACGTGTCATCGTGCTGGGAGCCATCGTGTTGGCATTCGGCTACGCCATGATTTCCTACTCGGGACATAGCGTGACATGGGTCTATATCGGTATGGCAACCATTGCTGTCGGTAACGGGCTGTTTAAGGCTAACCCATCAGCTCTGCTGTCTACCTGCTACGCGAAAGACGATCCGCGTCTGGATGGTGCCTTCACCATGTATTACATGTCGGTGAACATCGGTTCTTTCTTTTCTATGTTGGCTACCCCTGTACTTGCCGCACACTATGGCTGGAGCGTTGCTTTCTCCCTGAGCGTGGTCGGTATGATTCTTACGCTGGTCAACTTCATGTTCTGTCGTAAGTGGGTCAGCGCACAGGGTTCTCAGCCAGATTTTCAGCCGATTAATTTGCAGAAGCTCGCCATCACCCTCGTGGGCATCGTTGCGCTGGTCGCCCTCTCCACCTGGCTATTACACAATCAGGGCGTTGCCCGTTGGATTTTGACCATTATTTCGATCGCCGTTGTCGCTATCTTCATCAAAGAGATGCTGGCGGTGAAAGGTGCAGAGCGTCGGAAGATGATCGTAGCGCTTCTGCTGATGCTGGAAGCCGTGGTCTTCTTTGTGTTGTACAACCAAATGCCCACATCGCTGAACTTCTTTGCCATCCGCAACGTTGAGCACTCAATTTTAGGCTTTGCCTTTGAGCCAGAGCAGTATCAGGCGCTCAACCCATTCTGGATCATGGTTGCTAGCCCGATTCTGGCTGCGGTTTACAATAAAATGGGTGACCAACTGCCGATGGCGCACAAGTTTGCGATTGGTATGGTGCTGTGCTCCGGCGCGTTTCTGGTGCTGCCGTGGGGAGCTAGCATGGCCAACGAACAGGGTATTGTGTCCGTTAACTGGCTGATCCTCTGCTATGGTCTGCAAAGTATCGGGGAGTTAATGATTTCCGGCCTGGGTCTGGCGATGGTTGCTCAGTTAGTCCCACAGCGTCTGATGGGCTTCATTATGGGTGCCTGGTTCCTCACGTCAGCCGGTGCCGCGATTATGGCAGGCTACGTCGCCAACATGATGGCCGTGCCTGAGAACGTCGTAGACCCACACGCTTCCCTTGAGATTTATAGCAATGTCTTCATGCAGATTGGCATCGTCACGGGTATTATCGCCGTTCTGATGCTGCTGACCGCGCCGAAACTGACGCGTATGACTCAGGATGTCGCCGACGCGCCTGCGGATGCCGTCACTACAACAGCCTCCGCCTGATAACTCGCCGAAGCACGTCACGCAAATGAGAGTGTGACGTGTTATTGGTGAAGCATTGAATGATAAAAAGCCAGACACTGTCTGGCTTTTTTGCGTTGATTCATCCGTCCTGAATGACGTTTACTTCACTGGCAGCGTAACGTCTTTAAACATGGCTTCAATTTCATCATTCGAACGCAGCGCCACGGCAGAATCGACCACATCTCGTGTCAAATGCGGGGCAAAACGCTGAATGAAATCGTACATGTAGCTACGCAGGAACGTACTGCGACGGAAGCCGATTTTCGTCGTGCTGTAGCTGAAGATACTGTTTGCGTTGATGGTTACCAGATCGGTTTCCGTTTGCGGATCGACCGCCATGTTGGCAATCACCCCAACTCCTAGCCCCAAACGCACGTAGGTCTTAATCACATCGGCATCTGTTGCGGTAAAGACGATGCGCGGCGTGAGACCCGCTCGGTTAAATGCCGTATCCAGCTCTGAACGCCCCGTAAAGCCAAAGGTATAGGTGACGATGGGATAAGCGGCCAGTTCTTCGATAGAAATGTCTGTTTTAGACGCCAGCGGGTGATCGGGTTTTACCACCACTGCGCGATTCCAGTGGTAGCACGGCAGCATGATCAGATCGTCGTACAAATGCAGGGCTTCAGTCGCAATCGCAAAATCCGCCGACCCTTTCGCTACAGCCTCGGCAATCTGCGTCGGCGAGCCCTGATGCATGTGCAGTGACACGCGAGGGTAACGATCGATAAAGCCTTTGATTACGCTTGGCAACGCGTAGCGAGCCTGCGTATGGGTCGTCGCGACGTACAGCGACCCTTTATCGGGATAGGTATGCTCTCCGGCAACCGCTTTGATGGCATCGACTTTCGACAACACTTCACGTGCAATGCGGATGACTTCCTGTCCAGCGGGTGTCACCTGTGTCAGGTGTTTTCCACTACGGGCAAAAATCTGAATGCCCAACTCATCCTCCAGCATGCGGACCTGTTTACTGATCCCCGGCTGGGAGGTGTACAACCCTTCTGCGGTAGAAGACACATTCAGGTTGTGATTAACAACTTCAACAATATAACGAAGCTGTTGTAGTTTCATAATTTATCCCATTCCCAATTGAAGTGTGCGCGTAGCATCTCACGACGTTCTAACGACGTTCCGTTTTATACCCGTAATACTTCAAGCTGCATGTGCGTTGGCTACGTTCAAATACTCGGCCCATCGTGGGCCTCGCCCTGAAGGGCCGCTGCAAGCAGCGTTCAAATCTGCTCCCGGCAGATTTGTCACCCGAATCACTTACCTGTGTAAGCTCATCGGGATTCCCTCTCTTGCCGCCTTCCTGCAACTCGAATTATTTGGGATATATTGACCTTGATTACGCCTTAATCGTCCGGCGCATATTTCCATCAATTAATGTCATTTAATCATAAAAACTATTTTTATATAACCATATTTACATGATTAGCGCGATAAAGAACGCAGCGCGTGCGATTATCACCGAGGTAAACCGCATGATTCTCTATCACGGATCAACAATCCTTACGCTACCGCAAGACTATCCTCATATACCTGTTTTAGCAGGATATTTTTTAAGATAAAAAAAGCCAGCCTCGCGGCTGGCTCGATTTGGCTATTTTGGACGCACAAACACAGCGGTGCATCAGAGTGACAGAAAGGGATTACTTCTTCCCTTCAACCCATTTCCCGTCAATATAAAACGCCGACCAGCCCGTTGCCTTGCCGTCTTTTTCTGACGAGACATATTGCTGTTTGGTCTTACGGCTGAAACGCACCTGCGTTTTATTGCCATCTTTATCGACCACCGGCGCCTCGGCCAAATAGCGCAGTTTTTCTGGCAAACGATCTTTAAATCGCACCAGTTCTTCTACCAGTGGTGCCCGCGTTTCACGAGATTTCGGGAACGTGTTGGCGGCAAGGAACACCCCTGCTGCACCGTCACGCAATACGAAATACGCATCGGACTTCTCACAAGGCAGCTCAGGCAGCGGCACGGGATCTTCTTTCGGTGGCGCAACATCGCCATTACGCAGGATCTTACGCGTGTTACTGCACGTTTCGCCGGTGCATGCCATGTATTTACCGAAGCGCCCCATTTTGAGATGCATTTCGGAACCACATTTCTCACACTCAACGACCGGACCATCATAGCCTTTGATGCGGAATTCGCCCGCTTCGATCTCATAGCCATCACAGGCTGGATTATTCCCGCAAACATGCAGTTTACGCTGATTATCAATCAGGTAGCTGTCCATCGCCGTACCACATTTTCCACAGCGACGACGAGCACGCAGCGCATTAGTTTCGGCCTCATCACCTTCTAACACGTTCAGCACTTCAGTTTCTGGTATCAGATTGATTGTGGTTTTACAGCGCTCTTTCGGCGACAGTGCATAGCCAGAACAGCCCAGAAACACCCCAGTACTGGCGGTACGAATTCCCATCTGACGAGAGCAGGTCGGGCAGTCTATGCTGGTCAACACCATCGCATTGGGGCGCATACCGCCTTCTTCAGGGTCCTGTTCTGCCTTTTCCAACTGCTGGCTAAATTCGTCGAAGAATTCATCCAGCACGGCTTTCCATTCCGCCTGATTATTAGCAACCTGATCGAGACGGCTTTCCATCCGCGCGGTGAAATCGTAGTTCATCAATTCACGGAAGTTTTCTTCCAGGCGATCGGTAACGATTTCCCCCATTTTCTCAGCGTAGAAACGGCGATTTTCCACCCGTACATAGCCGCGATCCTGAATGGTTGAAATAATTGAAGCGTAGGTTGAAGGGCGACCAATACCGCGTTTTTCCAGCTCTTTAACCAGAGAAGCATCGCTGTAACGTGCCGGCGGTTTGGTGAAGTGTTGCCCTGGCAGCAGTTTCTGCAACGATAGCGCTTCGCCCACCGCCACACTCGGCAATGTACGATCTTCATCATTTTTACGCAGCGCTGGCATAACTTTCGTCCAGCCATCAAAACGCAGCGTACGGCCTTTGGCACGCAGTTGATAATCTGCCGCTTCCACGATTAGCGTGGTGGAGTCGTATTGCGCTGGCGTCATTTGACAGGCGACGAACTGACGCCAAATCAGCTGATACAGCTTCTGTGCATCGGCTTCCATATCTTTCAGGTTGTCAGCCAACACACCCACATCAGAAGGCCGAATGGCTTCGTGCGCTTCCTGCGAATTTTCTTTGCTGCTGTAGACGGTTGCCGCCTCCGGCAGATAGCGCTTGCCGAATTCTTCGCTGATATAACCACGCACCATCGTCAATGCATCCTGACTGAGGTTCGTGGAGTCGGTACGCATATAGGTAATGTAGCCCGCTTCGTACAGACGCTGCGCCATCATCATGGTCTTTTTTACACCAAAGCCGAGGCGTGTGCTGGCAGCTTGTTGCAGCGTTGATGTGATGAACGGCGCACCGGGTTTGCTGCTGGTCGGTTTATCTTCACGGTCAGCAACCACATAGCGTGCGTTTTCAAGCAGGCTGACTGCCGCATGCGTTTGATCTTTATTAACGGGCTTAAACGGTTTGCCGTTGTGGTGCGTTACCTGCATTTGCAGTTGAATATCGCTGCCCGCCAGCAAGTCGGCGTGCAATTCCCAATATTCTTCCGGCACGAACGCTTTAATTTCACGCTCGCGATCGACAATCAGACGCACCGCAACCGACTGCACGCGTCCGGCAGACAGTCCACGCGCAATTTTTTTCCACAACAGTGGGGAAACCATGTAACCCACTACGCGATCCATAAACCGACGCGCCTGCTGTGCATTAACCCGGTCAATATTCAACGTGTCTGGTTTTTCAAACGCCTGCGTAATGGCATTTTTCGTGATTTCGTTAAACACCACACGACTGAAACGCCGATCGTCACCACCAATGATTTCCCGCAGGTGCCAGGCAATGGCTTCCCCTTCGCGGTCAAGGTCGGTTGCGAGATAGATGTGGTCAGCATTTTCCGCCAGTGTTTTTAGTTCGGAGACAACCTTCTCCTTACCCGGCAGTATTTCGTAGTTAGCCTTCCAACCATGATAAGGATCGACGCCCATACGATTAACCAGCGCAGATTTTTCATCCTTTTTGACTTTCTTTTTCGTTTTATCTTTAGTCGCTGAGTCCGCGCTCTTTTTACTGACTGAGCCACTCGTCGGCAAATCGCGCACATGACCGACGCTGGATTTCACCACGTAGTCATTGCCTAAATACTTATTAATCGTTTTGGCTTTTGCCGGGGACTCGACGATAACGAGAGCTTTACCCATATGTACTATTACCTGCTGAATTCTTCTGAAAATCAGATATTTTTCGGGGCATCCAGAGCGGATTCTACTGACTGCGCAAAATCCCACACTCTACCTGATAAATACTGCCACGCAACCTAATTAGCATGGGGACGCTGTTTTATCCGCTTCCTGCCACACTGAATATCGGCAGGTAAGCCCCTAAAATGTAGCCTATTTGCCTCATAATCTGCGCTTTACGCTGAAACCGTATCGCAGTACCCTTTCTCTCGATGCAGTTTTGGAACAAGCGTTGTTGATATAGTGTAATTCCCCCTTTTTCAAGGGACGTACAGGAGTAGCAATCATGTCACCTGAATATCAGGTTAACGAAGAAAAACGTCCGATTAGCCGCCAGAACTTATTAGTTGAAGCCAATGACATCATTAAACACCACGATGATTACTTGCATGGCATGGTCGCAGATAGCGTAGAGCAAAAAAACGGCGTATTGGTTTTTCGCGGTGAGTTTTTTCTCGATGCGAACGGAATTCCGACGTTAAAAAGCACCGCTGTATTTAACATGTTCAAACACCTTGCGCATGTTTTATCCGAAAAATATTACTTGGTCGATTAATGTAAATGCCCGCAAAGTCGCGGGCATTTTATCGTGTCGCGCTTTACTACCGCGACTAAAGCAGAGGCTTTGAACCACGCTGCCACCAACGTAGCATCAGGCGTTCTGCGGTATCGCCCGCGCTACCCGTCAGGCGATCCAGCAGGCGTTTACGGCGCGTATAGCGCACGCTTAATACTTCATGATTCGCCATTTCGGCGATGAGCAGATCGTCACTGGTGCCGATCGCATCTATCAATCCCAACTCTTTCGCCTGCGTGCCAAACCAGTGCTCGCCCGTCGCGACTGAATCAATATCCAACGATGGACGCATTTGCTGCACAAAGTCTTTAAACAGCGTGTGCGTTACATTCAGATCTTCACGGAATTTCTCACGACCTTGCTCCGTATTCTCACCAAACAACGTCAACGTACGTTTGAATTCACCGGCAGTATGTAACTCAACATCGATATCTTTGTTTTTCAGCAAACGGTGGAAATTGGGGATTTGCGCTACAACACCAATAGATCCCACAATAGCAAAAGGAGCCGCGACAATACGATCGGCCACGCAGGCCATCATATATCCGCCACTGGCCGCGACTTTATCTACGGATACTGTCAAACGTACGCCACCTTGGCGCAGACGTTGTAATTGCGACGCGGCCAGACCATAGCCGTGTACCACACCACCAGGACTTTCCAAACGCAGTAACACTTCGTCTTTCGGCTTCGCTACAGCGAGCACGGCAGAAATTTCTTCACGCAGCGAACTGACTTCACCTGCATCCATACTGCCGTTGAAATCGAGAACGTACAGGCACGGTTTTACACTTTTCTCTTCGCCACGTTTGGCACGCTGTTTATCTTGCTTCGCCGTTTCTTTTTCTTTCTTTTTTTCTTGTTTAGATAACAGCTTGCGCTCAGTGTCGCTCATACAGGCTGTCTGCATTTCACGCTGCATTTCCTGATATTGCTCGCCCAGATTCGTGACCTGCAACTCACCTTTATGCGGGCGCTTACGCTGTGTCATCCCGAATGCCAGAACGACTAACGCACCAATAGCCACCACAATGGTGAGCACCTTCGCCAGGAATAAACCGTACAGAGAAAGTAATTCCACAAACACCGTCCTCATTGACTGAGCATTAATTAATATTGGCTAACCAGCCAACTATAGCGCTGACGTCACGCGCCATTCCCTTCCTATAACCTAACTGATGGCACACAATATGGCGATGTTATTCCTGTGGTTTCTCTATCTATTGCCGATTTTTACAACAGTCCAGGGACAAATAGAGGCAGTCTCATTGAAAACCTGCAACATTTGAGGCATAACACCCCCATCCACCCTGCCCGGATACGCCTTCATCTGACGTTCCGAGTTGCGCGCCCTATCTCGTCGCGCCGATAGTCGATGGCAGGTCTATTATCTGAAGCGTGGCGGCTCTGCGCCACGGCAAGAGGAATTTATTGTGCATTACCAGCCTAAAACTGATTTACTGCAAAATCGCATCATTCTGGTCACTGGTGCGGGTGACGGCATAGGCCGTGAAGCCGCGCTGACCTACGCCCGCTATGGTGCTCACGTCATCTTATTGGGGCGGACAGAAAGTAAACTACAGGCGGTTAAGCAGCAAATAGAGCAGGAACACGGTACGACGGCACACGTCGTTGTCTGCGATATGTTGGCCTTATCCTCTGCGCAGTGCTTTCAGTTGGCGGATGAACTGGCGCAGGTTATACCGCATCTGGATGGCGTCCTCCATAACGCCGGATTGCTTGGGGAAATCGTCCCTGTCGTACAACAAACACCTGAGATCTGGCATCAGGTTATGCAGGTCAACGTCAACGCAACCTTTATGCTGACGCAGGCGCTGCTGCCGCTGTTACTGAAATCTCCCTGCTCCTCTCTGGTTTTCACCAGTTCCAGCGTCGGCCGCGAAGGTCGCGCCAATTGGGGAGCCTATTCCGTATCCAAGTTCGCAACGGAAGGTTTAATGCAGGTACTGGCCGATGAATATCGTTCGCACAATCTGCGGGTGAACTGTATTAATCCCGGCGGAACGCGTACGGGTATGCGTGCGTCAGCGTTCCCCAACGAAGATCCGATGAAGCTGAAGACGCCGGCAGATATTATGCCGCTGTATCTCTACCTGATGGGCGATGATAGTCGCCGCAAGACGGGGATGAGTTTTGATGCTCAGCCGGGCAGAAAAGCCGGTCCAGCCGAATAACAAGAGAAGAGCACGCACGATGAGCGATGAACGCCACCAACAACGCCAGCAACGCCTGAAAGAAAAGGTCGATGCCCGCATTGCCGCCGCGAATGAAACGCGCGGCATCTTGATTGTTTTCACTGGTAATGGGAAAGGGAAAACGACAGCAGCGTTTGGGACCGTCACACGGGCGATAGGCCACGGATTGCGGGCTGGCGTGATTCAATTTATTAAAGGTGAATGGCCAAACGGCGAAAAAAACCTGCTGCAACAGCATGGCGTGGAATTTCAGGTCATGGCGACCGGTTTTACCTGGGAGACGCAAAATCGCCAGACGGATACCGAAGCAGCACAGAACGTCTGGCTGGCGGGTAAACGCATGCTGGCCGACCCACAGCTTGACCTCGTAGTCTTAGATGAACTGACGTATATGGTTAGCTACGATTATCTGGATTTAAGTGACGTTGTCACGGCATTAACGCAGCGCCCTGCTGGACAGACCGTCATTATTACCGGCCGCGGTTGCCATCGTGAGTTGCTGGAAATGGCCGATACCGTGACAGAGATGCGCCCGGTAAAGCATGCGTTTGATAGCGGGATTCAGGCACAGCAGGGAATTGATTGGTAAACCAGCTATTAGCGATCGCGGGCAACGAAGGCTGCCCGCGAAGCGTATGGAGAAAAAGACTAGCCGTTGCGTTTTGGCTTTGGCGATGTGCGACGTGCAGGAGCACTGTTAATCTGGCTGTGACGTTTTACCGCACGGCGGATCTGGTTCGCTTTCACCCGACGGCGCTCACGCTCAACCGGCAGTTTCGATACGGTTTCTACCGGAAGCTGCACTAACTCACGCAGATAGTTCAGTTGTTCAAGCGGCATTTCTGCCCAGCCACCGCGTGGAATACCTTTTGGCAAGGTAATATCGCCGTAACGCACGCGAATCAGGCGGCTCACCTGCACGCCAACGGCTTCCCACAGACGGCGAACTTCACGATTACGCCCTTCTGTCAGCGTCACGTTATACCACTGGTTTAAACCTTCACCACCCTGATAGCGGATAGTGCGGAACGAGGCCGGGCCGTCTTCCAACTGTACACCTTTGCTCAGTTGCTTGATCTTTTCGTCATCAACCTCACCGAAGACCCGCACGGCATATTCACGCTCAACCTCACGGCTGGGGTGCATCAGGCGATTGGCCAGTTCACCGTCGGTCGTGAACAGTAGCAGACCAGAGGTGTTCACATCCAGACGCCCTACGGCAACCCAACGGGAGCCCTGAATTCTCGGCAAACGGTCAAACACCGTTGGACGCCCATCAGGATCGTTACGGGTGCACAGCTCGCCTTCTGGTTTGTAATACACCAGTACGCGGCACACGGTTTCTTCGGTTTCCTTAACGGTAACCACATGACCATCAATACGGATTTTGGTGGCTTTTGTCACTTCAACGCGATCGCCCAGTGTGGCAACCTTGCCGTCAACGCTGACGCGTCCAGCCTGAATGATACCTTCAATTTCGCGGCGTGAGCCATGTCCGGCGCGCGCCAGAACTTTTTGTAACTTTTCGCTCATTGAGCAACCTCTAGTGTCGCCTTCCCAGGCGTCGGGGGGAGTCATAACTGCGTATAAAATTCAGCAAGTTACGTAAAAATCATACCTAATATTCAATGCTGGCGCGATTATACCGATCTTCGCGCCATTTGTATTCTCATTGTTACCACGCGTCGCTGCACTTATAAGAACGGCGTAACATCACCGGTGCCTTCACGAGCGACGCGTGGCACAGATTCGGTCAGGTCGATAACCGTCGTAGGCTGTTGACCCAGAGAACCACCGTGGATAATCAAATCTACCAATTTTCCCAATTCTTCCTGAATTTCTTCTGGATCGGATTCGGCGAAATCATTTCCCGGCAGCATCAGCGTCGTCGACATCAACGGTTCATTCAGCGCGGCCAGCAAATCCAGTGCAATAGGATTAGACGGCACGCGCAGGCCGATTGTTTTACGTTTTTCATTCATTAAGCGACGAGGAACCTCTTTCGTCGCTTTCAGAATAAACGTGTAATTACCCGGCGTATTATTTTTAATCAACCGAAAAGCCGAGTTATCAACATGGGCATACGTCGATAGTTCGGACAAATCGCGACACATCAGCGTGAAGTTATGATCGCTACCCAGATCGCGAATCCGGCAGATACGTTCCAACGCGTTCTTTTCACCCAGCATACAACCCAACGCATAGCCGGAATCCGTTGGATAAACAATCACCCCGCCTTTATGCAAAAACTCCACCGATTGGTTGATTAATCGTGGTTGCGGATTCTGCGGATGAATATAGAAAAACTGACTCATGGCCTACCTCGTGCGTCTGACATTACACGGCGTTACGCATCCCACACCGCGTCATAGTGCAATAGGGTTATTATAGAACGTGTCGGTGGTAAAAGATTGTTATTTCATGAAATAGCGATGCCATTACGCGGTAATGTTCAGCTAATTTGCCAATAATGGATGATGCCAAACTGGCTCGACGTCGGCAGGCAGCCATAGCTTACGCCCCAGCTCAATCCAGGCGCAAGGCAGGTGGAAATCCGATCCTTGCGATGCCATCAGGTTGAAATCTCGCGCATAACAGGCAAGCTGTGTCCGTTCATCCGGCGCCTGTTGGCACTGCGCGACTTCCATTGCGAGCCCGCCGCTTTCTGCAAACATGGCTAGCAAACGTTTTAACCATTTGGCCGTCAGATCGTAGCGCCCTGGATGGGCTAACACGGGCACACCGCCGGACTGATGAATCGCCTCGATAGCTTGTGGGATGGTGCACCATTGCGGTGGCACGTAGCCGATTTTGCCTTTCGCCAGATATTTTTTGAACACCTGATTCATGTTTGCCGCGATACCCAGTTCGATCAGATAACGCGCAAAATGCGCCCGTGTAATCTGCCCTCCCGTTGCCAGACGCTGCGCGCCAGCCAGCGCATCGGGAATGCGGGATTTTTCCAACCGGGCGGCGATCTGTTCCGCCCGACTCTGCCGGTTATCCGCCTGCTGTTGCAGCAATCCATTTAACGCGGGATGAGTGATATCCATCCCCAATCCGACAATATGAATCTCATGATTTTCCCACAGCGTGGAGATCTCCACGCCGGAAATCAGCCTCAGCGGCAACGCATGTTGTGCAATCGCATTCCGTGCTTCTTCAAGCCCTGCGGTCGTGTCGTGATCGGTAATAGCCAGTACACTTACCCGCATGTCTACTGCCCGATTGACCAACGCCGTCGGCGTTAAAAGGCCATCAGACGCCGTAGTATGGCTATGCAAATCATACAGTGGGAATGACGCTATCGATTGTGAATCTTCTGGCACAGGCCTATCCATTAACAAGAATCATGCGAAGGCCGCATGATGCCATTAATAGGAGGAAAAGGGTAATTCTCATCTATCTCTGCGTACCCTTTTCTCTCCTTTCCCTGCGAGATTTTTAAGGTGCTTCCAAGATACGCAAATTGTTTTCCAATAAAAAAGCCACAAACAACGCACACAGGAAACTTATCCCTTTAATAAAGCATGCAATACCTGTAAGGAAAACAAAATCATTATAGCCAGAATGATTTCCAGATAATAAAAAAAACGAATATAAGAAAAAAAAGCCACTCATTGTCACCTCTGTTTTTGATGCGTGCAAGGCACGTTTAATGCTCTTCGAATTTTCAAATTTATTTGTCCTGTCCCATTTTATTGAAAGACCAAACAGAGATGAAATGACTCCGTAAATAAAAGTCCACTCTAACGCCCGAGCCATAATCCCATGATAAAAAACTGGAAGAAGTCTTGAGCAATTAAACATTCTAAAATAGGCCATTTTTTCAACAAAGGTGCTTATCAACATGCATAAAAAGAAAACAACCACTTCATAAGGCATAGATAAATAAACATTTTCATTCAAGAGGAAAAAGCTCATCATCACCATAATATGAAGTGATACTAGCGAAAGAATGGGTTTAACTCTAGATGTGCTATGCCTAATTTCCATAATTCTTTGATTGAGGGTCATTTTATTTTCACTGGAAAAACCAAAATACAGTCGCCAATGTTTAAGTAATTGTTGAACAGGCCCCGCAGTCCATCTGATTTGCTGTTTTTTCATATCAGAAAAAGTGGTGGGAATCAGTCCTCTTCCTACGGTATCGGCAAATACATAACCTATATATCCTTGCGCATGCATTCTCACTGCAAGCTCGGAATCCTCTGTCAATGCGGTTTCATCCCATCCTCCTACCTTCTCCAGTATATTTCTCCTCAAAATACACATCGTCCCGACGGTAAATGCAGCGTTAATTTCGGTATATGATGGCAGCTCTATTTTATGAAATAGTGTCCAAAAGTAATAGGCACCTTCCATAACATGGCTTGATTGATGATTATAGTAATCATGACTAGTCTGAACAAAGCCGACGTTTTTATCTTTAAATATTCTGACATAACGTCGAATGAAATCTGGTTCAGTAATATAATCCGCATCAATAACAGCGATTAAGTCAGTATCAGAAGACGTAATTTTTAATGCGTAATTCAGCGCTCCAGCTTTTGCTCCTGCAAGTACAGGAATATGATAAAATCTGAATTTCTTACCCAACATGTCACAATGCTTTTTCACCGGTTTCCAGAGTGCTTCATCCTGAGTGTTATTATCTATGACGATAACTTCATAATTGTCATAATCTAATGCAAAAATACTATTAAGTGTATTAATTACTATTTCAGGAGGTTCTGAATAACAAGGCAGGTGAATAGTGACTTTTGGTGAATAGACCTCACCACCATCCTGAATATGCGTCACTTTTTTATTTCGCTTAAAATTAAGATAAAACAAAGAGTTTTGAGAAAATGGGAAATAATAAAATGAATAAATCGACGTTATTATCGAAAATGAAAAGATAGTAATAAAAATGGCCTGAAGGTCATGTTCGACAAACATCTCATAAAAAGAAAGTGCATAACTGAGCAGACATAAAATCAACGTAGTACTAATTGCGGTAAGACCCGAACCGAACGAAGTTATCATTCCTGAGTATCTGAACCATGTGAAAGAGATCATACTGCCGACGAAGAACAGTACCAAAAAATAAATAAAAGGCCACGATGACAGGGAAGATGCCGCCATAAATAGCAGAAAAAAGACCAGCATCAATACGTTGACATTGGTCTTCTCACCATAGTTTCCTTTTGAAAAAATATATAGTGACACAGATCTTATCATCACCAAAAAAGCCGCAACATATAAAACCCCGCCTCTATCAAGAGAAATAAATTCAAACATTAAAAATCCCATTAAAAAACATTTGAAATAATCAGGGAGTGATAATTATCACAAAATAATATAGTGGCATCACAACGCCCTGGTAATTATAACCATCATGGTTAACTCAGCATTAATATCTTACTCACCAACTTATGATTAATGACAAATGATGACATTATTTTGATTATCTATGTCAAAAAAAACTTCCACATATGACAATGCTTATCAATGACACTGTTTTGCCATTAAATGACATTTTTGATAAATTAAATTTGATCTCATGAAGTTACTTATTGGATGAGATAAAAAACAATAAAACAAGGAGTATGCCATCATGTATGTAATAAGAAGAAAATATATAACATCATTAGAGAGTATATTAAAAAAGGAAGGGATAAATGTAGACGCACTATCAAATGATACAACAATACGCGACAGGGGTGAAGAAAGTGGTGGTGAATTCACCAGTGTTTATAACATTCAAGCGTTGCTTAACATTGCCTATGCCAGTCAGGGAAAAGAAAGTTTTGGGCTACTATCTTATGAATATTTTCATCCTGGTGATTATGACATTGTTAATTATATTATGATGAGTAGTGACAATCTATTACATGCCCTTGAATGCCTTTGCCGTTTTTCCAGACTGTTATACAGCGGATGCCAACTAACGTTAGATAAAAAAAACACAAATACATACTGTATTGGATTTACTTATCTCTATCCACAAGATAAAAACAAAGAAATCACCCGCCAATTTCATGAATTAACAGTCGCCAGTTTACTGGCTTATTGCCAGTGGCTCACTGTGGCTAATTTTACTCATTTCTCTTCCATGGAGTTTAGTTATCCACAACCCTACAGCATAAGAAAATATGAAACGCTATTTGCTTGCCCAATGACCTTTGGCACAGATCGAAATCGTGTTTATCTGAATGCAGAAACACTGTTAATGCCATTAGTTACGTCCAATGCATCACTTTTCAAGTTGCACGAAAAACACGCAACCTACTTGATCGACATTCTTTTTAATAAAACAATAAAGGGCCGGGTAAGAGACAGCATTAGCAAAAAACTAGAAGCCGGTTCATGCAATATTCATTCGGTCGCATCTGACCTCTTTATGGCTCCACGGACATTACAGAGGCGTCTGGAAGAAGAAGGGGCTTATTTCAAGGATATACTTGAAGACGTTAAAATGAATCTTGCAGAATATTACCTCATCTATAGCCAATACTCACTTTCTCAAGTTGCTGAATTGGTTGGATATAAAGAGCTCAGCAGCTTCCACCGAGCATGCCTACGCTGGTTCGGGTCATCTCCTGGATTCTTTCGCGAAAGAGGTGGCAGGAAAGCATGCTTGCCCAGGAAATGACATAACGGTTGCCTTTTTATGATGTAAAGCCTGGATAAAATAATCCTATTGCAGGTGTTGACATTTTATCGTCGAACCAGTTAACTAGTACGCAAGCTCGGTACACAAACACGGTGTCCGCAATAAACAGTGAGACGATGATAATGGCAACGCAGAAAATGATGAAGCATGCTTGGTGGCGCTCTTCCCTATCGCGGGTGGACTAATCACGCATCGCTGTTATCACACATGCAGATATTCCCAAACCCGCTTAACTAAGCGGGTTTTTTATTTGATGGGCACAACATTAAACGGGTAGCAAGAATGCAAACAACACAACCGAAACTGGAACTGCTGCGTACCGAGGCCGTTTACCGTAACGACCCCAGCGCCATCTTCCATCAGCTCTGCGGTGCCAGACCTGCCACGTTGCTGTTAGAATCAGCTGAAATCGACAGCAAGGAAAACCTGAAAAGCCTGTTAATTATTGATAGCGCACTACGTATCACCGCTCTCGGCCAGCAGGTTTCCGTTCAGGCATTAACCGCAAACGGTGCCAGCCTGCTGCCATTATTGGATGCCGCACTGCCTGCGGAAATTATTAATCAACCGCGTCCGAACGGTCGCGAGCTCACCTTCCCACTGGCCGACGCCATGCAGGATGAAGATGCACGCCTGCGTTCGCTGTCCGTATTTGATGCCTTACGCCAGATTCTAACGCTGGTTGCCTGCCCGACGGACGAACGTGAAGCCATGTTCCTTGGCGGTCTGTTCGCCTACGATCTGGTCGCCGGGTTTGAAGCATTGCCGGCGTTGAGCCAGCAGCAGCGTTGCCCCGATTTTTGCTTCTATCTGGCAGAAACCTTGCTGGTGCTTGACCACCAAAAACGCGTAACTGCCCTGCAAGCCAGCCTGTTTACGCCAAACCACAGCGAAAAGCTGCGTCTGCAACAGCGTCTGGAACAGTTGCAACTTCAACTTACCCAGCCCGCTCCTGCGCTGCCGCGTCAGTCTATCGAAGACATGACGCTGAGTTGCAACCAGAGTGATGAAGCCTTTGGTGACGTTGTCAGCCAGATGCAGGAAGCTATCCGCATCGGTGAAATTTTTCAGGTCGTGCCGTCACGCCGTTTCTCTTTACCCTGCCCTTCACCGCTGGCCGCTTACCAAACGCTGAAAGATAGCAATCCCAGCCCTTACATGTTTTACATGCAAGATCAGGATTTCACGCTGTTTGGTGCCTCACCGGAAAGCTCGCTGAAGTACGATGCCGACAGCCGCCAAATCGAAATCTATCCCATTGCAGGTACTCGCCCGCGCGGCCGCCGTGCCGATGGTTCGTTGGATCGCGATCTCGATAGCCGCATTGAGCTGGAAATGCGTACCGACCATAAAGAACTGGCCGAACACCTGATGCTGGTAGATTTAGCCCGTAACGATCTGGCGCGCATCTGCCAGCCAGGCAGCCGTTACGTCGCTGACTTGACCAAAGTTGATCGTTATTCCTTTGTGATGCATCTGGTGTCGCGCGTGGTGGGTACACTGCGTGAAGATTTGGATGTTTTGCACGCTTACCGCGCCTGCATGAATATGGGCACGCTGAGCGGTGCACCGAAAGTACGGGCCATGCAGTTGATTGCAGAAAGTGAGAAAACCCGACGCGGCAGCTACGGCGGCGCGGTGGGCTACTTCACTGCTCATGGCGATCTGGATACCTGCATCGTTATTCGCTCCGCCTATGTCGAAGACGGTATTGCTACCGTTCAGGCCGGTGCGGGCGTGGTTCTTGATTCTAATCCGCAGGCCGAAGCCGACGAAACTCGCAATAAAGCCCGCGCGGTACTGCGAGCTATTGCCAGTGCGCACCATGCAAAGGAGATCTTCTGATGGCCGACATCCTGCTGCTCGATAATATCGACTCATTCACCTACAACCTGGTGGATCAACTGCGTGCCAGCGGCCATCAGGTCGTGATTTACCGTAACCATCTGCCTGCCGACGTCATCATTGCGCGGTTACAGCAAATGGAAAAACCGATTTTGATGCTCTCTCCCGGCCCTGGCACACCAGCGGAAGCAGGCTGCATGCCGGAACTGCTGCAACGTCTGCGCGGTCAACTGCCAATCATTGGTATTTGCCTCGGCCATCAAGCCATCGTGGAAGCCTACGGCGGCCATGTCGGTCAAGCGGGTGAAATCCTGCATGGCAAAGCGTCTGCCATTGACCACGATGCCAGCGGCATGTTTAGCGGTTTACCGCACCCGCTGCCCGTTGCGCGCTACCACTCGCTGGTCGGCAGCAACATTCCTTCTACGCTGACCGTCAACGCGCACTTCAATGAGATGGTGATGGCCGTGCGTAACGATGCGGATCGCGTTTGCGGTTTCCAATTTCATCCTGAGTCGATCCTGACCACACACGGCGCTCGGCTGCTGGAACAAACGCTTGACTGGGCGCTAGCTTAACGAGGGATACGATTATGCAACTGTCTTCTGCGACTTTGGAACCGTCTACTGCTCAGGATGTATTTATCATGCAAAACATACTGGAAAAATTATACCGCGCGGAAAACATCAGCCGTCAGGAAAGTCAGGCGCTGTTTGGCGCCATTATCCGCGGTGAACTGGATGCCAGCCAGCTGGCAGCAGCGTTGATTAGCATGAAAGTGCGCGGTGAGCATCCCGATGAAATTGCGGGTGCCGCTACGGCATTACTGGCCGATGCTCAGCCATTTCCTCGCCCCGACTATTTATTTGCCGATATCGTCGGCACCGGCGGTGACGGTACAAACAGCATCAACATCTCAACCGCCAGCGCATTCGTTGCTGCCAGCTGTGGCCTGAAAATCGCCAAGCACGGCAACCGCAGCGTCTCCAGCCGTTCTGGTTCATCCGATTTGCTCTCTGCTTTCGGCATTAAGCTGGATATGAGCGCACAGGACTCACGCCAGGCGCTGGACGATTTGGGCGTGTGTTTCCTGTTTGCTCCGCAATATCACCTGGGTTTCCGCCATGCCATGCCAGTGCGTCAACAACTTAAAACCCGTACCGTTTTCAACGTGCTGGGGCCGCTGGTTAACCCGGCTCGTCCGCCGCTGGCGCTGATTGGCGTGTATAGCCCAGAATTGGTTCGCCCTATCGCTGAAACGCTGAAGGTGCTGGGCTACCAACGTGCAGCAGTGGTACACGGTGGCGGGATGGATGAAGTCGCGATTCATGCGCCAACACAGGTTGCAGAGTTACATAACGGCGAGATCGAAACCTACGAACTGACACATCGCGACTTCGGTCTAGAGGCATACCCGCTGTCGGCATTACAAGGCGGAACACCGGAAGAAAATCGTGACATTCTCGCGTCGCTGCTACAAGGTAAAGGCGAACGCGCACACGCCGCTGCGGTTGCCGCCAACGTTGCGTTGCTTCTGAGATTGTTCGGGCAAGAAGATCTGCGCCAGAATGCGCAACAGGCACTTGAAGTCATTCATAGTGGACAGGCTTATCAGCGCGTTGTCGCCCTGTCCGCCAGAGGATAATAGAACCATGCAGGAAACCGTATTACATAAAATTGTGCGTGATAAAGCCCTCTGGGTTGCAGAACGTGAGAAAGCACAGCCGCTGGCCTCTTTTCAACATGAGATCGTTCCCAGCCAGCGCGACTTTTATCAAGCACTGAAACAGGATAAACCTGCCTTTATTCTGGAATGTAAAAAGGCATCGCCGTCGAAGGGATTGATTCGCGATGATTTTGACCCGGTGGCAATTGCTCAGGTCTATAAAGATTATGCGTCCGCTATTTCCGTTTTAACCGACGAGAAGTATTTCCAGGGTGACTTTGCCTTTCTGCCTCAGGTCAGCGCCGCGGTACACCAGCCCGTGTTGTGCAAAGACTTCATTATTTCACCCTACCAGATTTATCTGGCGCGCTACTATCAGGCCGATGCCATTCTACTGATGCTGTCCGTGCTGGACGACGACCAGTATCAGCAACTGGCCGAGGTGGCGCACAGTCTGAAGTTAGGCGTGTTGACGGAAGTCAGTAATGAAGAAGAGCTACAGCGTGCCATTCAGCTCGAAGCGCGCGTCGTCGGGATCAACAACCGTGACCTGCGCGATCTCTCTATTGATCTCAACCGTACCCGGACACTCGCACCGCGTCTGCCTGCTGGCGTAACCGTGATCAGTGAATCCGGTATCAACCGCCATGCGCAGATTCGTGAACTCAGCGCCTTTGCTCAGGGATTCTTGATCGGCAGCTCACTAATGTCCGAGCCGGATCTGAACGGTGCAGTACGCCGCGTGATTCTAGGTGAAAACAAAGTCTGTGGCCTGACGCGTGCAGCAGATGCACAGGCCGCCTATCAGGCGGGTGCGCTCTACGGCGGGTTAATCTTTGTCGCCAGTTCTCCGCGCTATGTTGACGTCAAACAAGCTACCGATGTCATTGGGGGAGCACCACTGCGCTATGTCGGTGTTTTCCGCAACGCGCCCGTCGAACACATCGTTGCTATCACGACGCCGTTGGGGTTAGCCGCCGTTCAACTGCACGGCGATGAAGATCAACAGACCATCGACCGGCTGCGCCAGCAATTACCTGCGACGTGCCAAATTTGGAAAGCGCTGAGCATCACAGATGTGCTGCCAGAACGTAATCTTATCCACGTCGATCGCTATGTGTTTGATAACGCTCAGGGCGGCAGCGGTAAAACGTTCAACTGGTCACTGCTGGCCAATCAGTCACTGGATAACGTGTTGTTAGCCGGTGGCCTGAATAACGATAACTGCGCCCTGGCGGCACAGCAAGGTTGCGCAGGACTGGATTTCAATTCCGGGGTGGAAAGCGAACCGGGAAAAAAAGACTCACATAAAATTGCTGCGGTTTTTGCGACATTACGTCAGCCGTAACACTAAAACAGACGGGAAAATTATGACATTACTCAACCCTTACTTCGGTGAATTCGGCGGACAATTTGTTCCGCAGATCCTCATCCCGGCGTTACGCCAGTTAGAAGAGGCTTTCGTCAGCGCACAAAAAGATCCTGAATTTCAAGCCGAGTTTACCGATCTGCTGAAAAACTATGCAGGTCGTCCAACAGCGTTAACCCTGTGCCAAAACCTGACGGCAGGAACGAAGACGAAGTTGTACCTAAAGCGTGAAGATCTACTGCACGGCGGCGCGCACAAGACGAATCAGGTACTTGGACAAGCATTGCTGGCTAAACGCATGGGCAAAAGCGAAATCATCGCTGAAACCGGCGCAGGCCAACACGGCGTCGCGACGGCGCTGGCTTGCGCCCTGCTTGGCCTAAAATGCCGCGTTTATATGGGAGCAAAAGACGTTGAGCGCCAGTCGCCGAACGTGTTCCGCATGCGTTTGATGGGGGCGGAAGTAATTCCGGTTCACAGCGGTTCTTCCACGCTGAAAGATGCCTGCAACGAAGCGCTACGTGACTGGTCTGGCAGCTATGAAACGGCACACTATCTGCTGGGAACGGCTGCTGGCCCGCATCCTTATCCAACGATCGTACGCGAATTCCAACGCATGATTGGCGAAGAGACGAAAGCGCAGATCCTGGAAAAAGAAGGTCGCCTGCCGGATGCCGTTCTAGCCTGTGTCGGCGGCGGCTCGAACGCCATTGGGATGTTCGCTGATTTTATCGACGACACTGACGTCCGTCTTATCGGCGTTGAACCCGGCGGGTTAGGCATTGAATCTGGGCAACACGGTGCACCGTTAAAACATGGCCGCGTCGGTATCTATTTCGGCATGAAGTCCCCGATGATGCAAACGTCTGACGGACAAATTGAGGAGTCGTACTCTATTTCTGCCGGACTGGATTTCCCGTCCGTAGGGCCACAGCACGCCTACCTGAATAGTATTGGTCGTGCCGACTATGTCTCGATTACCGATGATGAAGCGCTGGATGCCTTCAAAGCACTCTGCCGTAATGAAGGTATTATTCCCGCGCTGGAATCCTCCCACGCATTAGCACATGCCTTGAAGATGATCAAAGCAGAGCCGGAGAAAGAGCAACTGCTGGTGGTCAACCTGTCAGGTCGGGGTGATAAAGACATCTTTACCGTGCACGATATTTTGAAAGATCGGGGAGAAATGTAATGGAGCGCTACCAACAGCTATTTGCACGCCTGTCAGAGAAAAAAGAAGGCGCGTTCGTCCCGTTTGTCACGCTGGGCGACCCATCCCCTGAGCAATCACTGAAAATTATCGATACGCTGATTGCTGCGGGTGCTGATGCGCTGGAATTAGGCGTGCCCTTTTCTGACCCACTGGCGGATGGCCCAACCATTCAGGCAGCTAATCTGCGCGCTTTCGCCGCAGGCGTCACGCCAGAGCAATGTTTTGAGATGCTGGCGACTATACGTCAGAAATACCCAGAAATTCCGATTGGCCTGCTGATGTATGCCAATCTGGTCTTCAGCAATGGTATCGATGAATTTTATCAGCGTTGTGCCGAGGTTGGCGTTGATTCGGTTTTAGTGGCAGATGTTCCCGTGGTGGAGTCGGCTCCTTTCCGTACGGCAGCGCTACGGCACGGTATTGCCCCTATCTTTATCTGCCCGCCTAATGCTGATGATGAGCTATTACGCGAGATCGCCTCTTATGGCCGTGGCTATACCTATCTGGTGTCACGCGCAGGCGTGACAGGAGCAGAAAAACGCGCCCAACTACCGCTGAATCATCTGGTTGCCAAACTGAATGCGTATCATGCTGCCCCACCACTGCAAGGATTTGGCATTTCCGATCCAACTCAAGTGCGAGAAACATTAGCGTCAGGTGCCGCGGGGGCTATTTCTGGTTCTGCGATCGTGCGGATTATTGAAAAAAATCTGAACCAGCCCAGCTTAATGCTGTCAGAGTTACACACCTTTGTGAGTGAAATGAAAGCAGCTACGCGTTCATAACACGTTTCAGGCGCGCGATTTGTACTTAGCGCAAGCAATGTCGCGCGCCGAATAGTGTTTCAAATTATTTCTTATTTTACTGGCAGGAAATATATTCAATAATTATTTAATTTCCAAATTTCAATAATTGTAAGAAAAGTTTTCAAATTGAAATAATTATTTAATTCCACATCAAATAAATAAATTAATTTCCCAGTATTTTTTAATCCGCATAAATCCCACGAATAAAACACGAAGAGAATCACAGAATTGAGATCATTTAAAATTTTCTCTTTTTGAAGATCTTGTTCACATTACTGTAAGATAGAATAAATAGAATGAAATCGCTGAACAAAGTGGCAGCGCGTTTTTTAAATAATAATTCTCTTCAACATGGGATAATAAAATGAAAGTTAAAATATTGACGATGATGGTAACTTCCTTAATCAGCTTAAGCTCCATGGCTGTTACGATTGACTATCGTCATGAGATGAATGATTCAGCAAAAAACGACCATAAAGATCGCCTGCTGATGTCCCACCGTTTTGACAACGGCTTTGGCCTGTCAATGGAAGCAAAATGGGGTCAATCAGACGCCGATAAAACACCAAATAAACCGTATAACGAGCCAGTCAGCAACGGTACTGAAGTTACCGCTAGCTACCAGTACAAGTTCGACAAAACCTTTGGCGTTGAAGCGGGCTTAAACATGGTGTCCTCTTCAAAAGACAACAACTACCGCCCTTATGTCAAAGGTACGGCTAACATTACCGACTCACTGTACTATGGTCTGCGCTACCGTGCATCTTACCTGCGCAAAAGTGACAGCATCGGTACTACAGCCCCTTCCGACATGAAAGGTTATACCATCACCAGTACGCTGGGTTATAAACTGCCTGCGAACTTTGTGGTTGAATACGAATTTGAATACGACAAGAAAACCAAAGCCGGTTCTGTTGGTTACCTTGCCGACAACGACAACTACGGCCTCACTCATAACGTTAAATTAGCGTACAAATATGACAAAAACTGGACGCCTTACGCTGAAGTCGGCAACGTAATTGGCAGCAAAACGACTGACGAGCGTCAAACTCGTTACCGCGTTGGTGTGCAATACAATTTCTAATGGCTAACGCCATATAGAAAATAGATTTAATAGCAAATAGCGTTCTTTTTATTGGTTTGTTATTTCCTGTCTATAAAAACGGCGAAGTTATTCACTTCGCCGTTTTTTATTCTTCATATTTAACTATCAAATCAGAAGCGGTAGCCTACACCAAACATAAAGGCCCACGGATCAAGTTTAGTATGGATACTTTGCTGAGCGTTACCGGCTTTAAATTTCACATCGGTATCAATATCCATCCACCATACGGACATGTTTACTAGCCAATTCTTGTCCAGGTTGTAATCCAACCCAGCCTGCGCTGCAATACCCCAGGAATTTTTCAGGCTCAGATCGCTCAAACCCGCACCTTTCCCCGTATCATTGAATTTCTCGTCGAAGAACATCGTGTAGTTCAGACCAACGCCTAAATAAGGGCGTAACTTATCTTGAGCATCGCCAAAATAATACTGTGCTACCAGTGACGGTGGCAGGTGCTTAACTTCCGCAATTGTTCCCGTACCCGGTGTGCCAACCTTGTGTTTGAACGGCGTAGCGGCGAGCAATTCAACACCAATGTTGTCCGTCACCATGTAGCTGAAAGTCAGACCCAGTTGAGTATTGTTGCTAACCTGAAACTCCCCCAACCCCAGCACGTTGTCCGAGCTTTCAGCAGGACGCACAGTAGCCGCTCCCGCCCGAACAATAAAATCCCCCGCTTGATGAGCCTGCGCAAATGCAGGCATGAGTGCCGCTGCCAACAATAAGAAAGATGTTTTTTTCATTACCCACTCCATTTATAGGGTTTAAATTTCGAGCAAAAGATACCCCTAAATAGGTATTATTGTTTTAAGCCAGATCACATCCTTTAAAGGTTTTACGTTCAAATTGAACTAAATCACTTATCACTAACTAATTAAAATTCATGGAATTGATCCAGATCAAAAACGGCATGACGAATAAATTGCGTCATTAATGATGAGGAAAATGGATATGCGTAACCCTGCCACATTGATCCTCAACGAAAGTAAAAACAGCATTGCATCGCTAACGGGGTGCCACAGCGCGAATTAACAGGTTACAATCGCGAGTTAAGTTCTTTCTGTCGATTTATCTTTTCCAAGGAGCCTTCATGCCTATCACGGCTAACACGTTGTACCGTGACACGATGAATTTTACCCGTAACCAGTTCATCAGCATCTTAATGATGTCACTGTTGACGGCATTCATTACTGTCATACTGAATCATGCACTATCGCCTTCTGGAGACGAGTTACAGATTCTGAGCAGTTCCAGCAGCGATCTGTCATCTTCTGTCGAATCTGGCTTAATGGACTTGATTCAGCAGATGACGCCGGAACAACAAACCGTGTTGCTGAAAATGTCGGCAGCAGGCACTTTTGCTGCATTAGTAGGTAATGTGCTGCTGACAGGCGGGGTTCTGATGCTGATCCAACTGGTTTCTGGCGGACACCGCACCAGCGCTCTACGCGCTATTGGCGCATCCGCACCTTTTTTATTCCGCCTACTTTTCCTGATTCTGCTGTGCACGTTGCTCATCCAACTTGGTATGATGCTTTTGATCATCCCTGGCGTATTGCTCGCTATTGCACTGAGCTTATCACCGGTGATTGTGGTAACGGAAAAAAGCGGGATTTTCAACGCGATTAAAGTAAGTACTAAGCTCGCCTATAGCAACTTACGCGCTACAGCGCCCGCCATCGTGATGTGGTTGCTGGCTAAAATCGTTATTTTGCTGGTCGTGTCAAAGTTACCTATTTCCTCACCCACGGTACTCGGCGTGGTTCTGAACGGCTTGAGCAACTTGATCTCCGCCATTCTGCTGATTTATCTGTTCCGCCTTTATATGTTGCTGCGCGCATAACTACCGCTCCCAGCCTATGCCACACCGGTGGTGGCATAGGCTTAGCAATCCTTTGGCCGTTACCGACCCATTCGTAATTTTCTGCAAATTATTACAATATCTCGGGAATGGTGATCCACAATAAAGGATAATGGCATGCGCTATCGGGTAACTCTTGCGGGTTATGATTACGACACAGTTGAGTGATGGATTGACATAATGAAGCAACTTCTTGATTTTATACCGTTGGTCGTTTTTTTTGCGGCCTATAAACTTTATGACATCTATATTGCATCGGGTGCGCTGATTGCGGCAACGGCGCTGTCACTCGCGGTCACCTGGGTGATGTACCGTAAAATAGAGAAAATGACGCTGGTTACCTTTGCGATGGTCGTCGTTTTTGGTTCGCTAACGCTGGTATTCCACAATGATCTGTTTATTAAGTGGAAAGTGACCATCATCTACGCCTTGTTTGCCATTGCCCTGCTGGTTAGCCAGTTTGTCATGAAACAGACTCTGATTCAGAAGATGCTGGGTAAAGAGTTGACCTTACCGCAGCCTGTCTGGGGGAAACTGAATTTCGCCTGGGCCATGTTCTTTCTGGTGTGCGGATTGGTTAACATTTATATTGCTTTCTGGCTACCGCAAAGCGTTTGGGTAAATTTCAAAGTCTTTGGACTAACCGGTGTGACGCTGCTGTTTACGCTGGTTTGTGGCGTCTATATTTATCGCCACTTACCTAACGACCAAGAGAAATCAGAAGAAGAAAAAAGCGAGCTACAGTAATCGCTAAACCGAGGCATACACAATGAGCACACAAAACGTGTTACCACAGGGTGAACTGGTTCTCCGTACGCTGGCAATGCCAGCTGATACCAATGCGAATGGGGATATTTTTGGCGGCTGGTTGATGTCGCAAATGGACATCGGCGGTGCCATTCTGGCGAAAGAAATCGCCGAAGGGCGCGTCGTTACTGTACGGGTTGATGGGATGTCGTTCCTAAAACCCGTTGCCGTCGGCGATGTGGTTTGCTGCTATGCGCGTTGCTTACGCACTGGCCGTAGCTCTATCAATGTCAACGTTGAAGTCTGGGTAAAGAAAGTGTCGTCTGAGCCAATTGGTCAGCGCTATCGGGCCACCGAAGCGTTATTCACTTACGTCGCCGTCGATGAAGAAGGCCATCCACGTGAACTGCCAGCCGGTAAAAGCAACTTCACGCCAAGCGAGTAATATCAGACTGAGCGCTTGCTGCATCGACACGATTTCACCCGTTCTATAATGAAAACGGGGCATCATCTATCAAAGACGATGCCCCGTTTCTTTTTATGTATTGGCGGGTATTATTCGACCGCCGCCCCGCCATCAATTTTAAACACGATGGTCACAACCAGATCTTTACCTGGCTTGCTCGCTTCGTAACGCCATTTACGCATCGCCTGTTTGATGTCACGTTCAAACATATTGCGCGGCTCAGCAGAAAGTACCCGAACGTTGTCAACGCGCCCGGATTCATCCACATCAAACTGCATTTTCACTCGTCCTTCAACGCGTAACGAGAACGCGCGGGCTGGATACTGTGGCTGCGCGCGGCTCAGCGGACGTGGCCCACTCGACTGTGAGCTTGCTGCTGGTGCTGGTGCCTGTTTCACTGGCGCATTATTGACATTGCGCGTCGGCTCTTCGCTGGTAAACGGCGAAGGCGGCTGTTTTTCAACGGTCGGTTCACGCTTAACCGGCTTCGGCTGCTCCACCTTCTTCACGGGCTTAGGCTCCGGTTTAGGTTTCGGCTTGGGTTTTGGTTCAGGTAACGGTATCGCTACTGGCTGCGGCACGGGTTCCGGTTCTGGAATCGGTTCCGGCTCAGGTTCTGGCTGCTTAACGGGCTCGGGTTCAGGGGCTGATTTGGCAACAGGTGCCGCTTCGTAGGCTGCGGGATTCACCATTACCACGCTGATAGGTTTAGACTCCTGCGGTAATTCAATTGAATTATTAAACGAAGCGTACAGCAAACCTGCAATCAGTGAACCGTGGAAACCAACTGAAAGTATGAATGGCCATGAGTAACGACGGGTTAGAAAAAATTTTTTTTGCGGCATAGTCTGTCTTTATCCTCTTATGCCGCCCAAGTTTAAATGCAAATAGCAATCATATTCAATAACAACCCGTGGAATTGTAAAAAAAACAGAAATTGTGGGGGGATTACTCTGGCAAATCAACCTATTGTCCTCGAGCTATTGTCTTCAAACAACATCACGTATGATAGTAGAAACACGTTTCTCTTACCGATAGTGTTTGGCCGTTGGGGGAACCGTACCCGGAATCCCGAACGCGAGAATTTACCTTCCTACCCGTGAGGCCACTATGCTCTATGTCATTTATGCTGAAGATAATGTTGATTCCCTGGCAAAACGCCTGTCGGTCAGACCAGACCATCTTGCCCGTTTACAGATATTACGCGATCAGGGTCGGCTGATTACTGCTGGCCCTTTACCCGCTATCGATAGCGAAGATCCCGGTCAGGCTGGTTTTAGCGGTTCTGTCATTATCGCCGAATTCGCATCGTTGGATGAAGCTACGGCGTGGGCCAATGCGGACCCTTACATCGCGGCTGGCGTCTACAAACACGTTAGCGTGAAACCATACAAAAAAGTGTTTTAAGAGTTCCGTTGATACAGGTCATGATAGTACGAAAAATCATGACCTCTTGCCCCCACACCAAAAGCTGAAATATTTTAGTCATTTAACAGTGATAGTTTGACCGCTATTCATCTATAGAGGGTCAACAATCATGTTAATGCCTGCGGTTTTGCGAAACGGAATTGCTACTATCCGCCGCCGTCATCGCCTAAGTATTCTCTCCGGATTGTTATTGATCATTGGGCTATTTTCTTTACTGCAATTGGTTTCTATCGGCGTCATTTCTCAAACGATGACTCAAGTTAGACAGGATATTTCCGCGAACGAGGGGCTGCGCCAGCAACAAGCGGTAATGGATAAAGCACGGATGGAAGTGATGAATGCCAGCGACAAACTCAACCGCGCGGGTATTTATCTGTTGGTAGATAAAGAAACAGGCTCTGAAGGCAGCTGGCATAGCCTGATGGATGAAGCGGAAGTCTCTCTAAAACAGGCACAAGCGCACTACCAATTACTGGGAACAGCCACGACGAATGAAGCAGACACACCAGCCTTTGTCGATTTGAAGAAAAGTTACAACCAGCTTTATTCCGGGCTTGTCGAGCTGGCCGAGGGAATCAAAACGACCAATCAGATCGATATTTTCTTTGCTGTCCCGGTTCAGGCCTACCAAAGCGATTTTACTCAAAAATATTCGCACTATCTGCAAGATACCGATGCGCTACAAAAGCAGCATGGCCAACAATTCTTATCCTCTCTCGATCGCGCGAAAACCATTTTCATCACGGTTCTGGGGCTCTTATTGGCGATCGCGATCGCTGTGTGGATTGGTGTAAATCGGGTCATTATTCGCCCGCTGACACAAATTATTACCCATTTAAAACGGATCGCCGCTGGCGATCTATCTCACGCGGTCAACGCAGAAACCCGCGGTACACGCGAAGTTGAACAGCTCAATACCAACGTCATTCAAATGCAGGAAGGTCTGGTTACATTGGTCAATCAAGTTCGTCAGGGCGTTGACCACATGGTGACACAGGTCGATCGCGTCGCTGCGGATAACCAACAGCTTTCCGAACAGGCAAATCGCCAATCCCGCGAACTTAAAGCCACGACGGAACACATTATTCAGCTCAGCCAACATCTGGAACAAAATACGCTGCATACGCAACAGGCCAACTTGCATGCGGAAGATACCAGTAAAATTGCCACACAAGGTGAAACGATGATGAATGACGTCAAAGCGGCGATGTCAGATATCGCAGGCAGAACGCGAGAAATGACGGAAGCGATTGGGATGATTGAGAACGTAGCATTCCAGACCCACATTTTGTCTTTGAACGCAGCGATTGAAGCCGCACGGGCTGGGGCAATGGGGCGCGGGTTCGCCGTTGTCGCGCGAGAGGTTGGCACGTTGGCTTCGCAAAGCAGCCACTCTGCACAGAACATCAATGTGCTGATCCGTGATTCAGACAACAGCGTAACCGCAGGAACGCGGCTGGTAAACAAGCTGAATGATAGCCTACAAAACATCATCCAAACGGCGAAAGGAACAGGCACGTTTCTGAGCGAGATCTCGGAAATATCGCATCAGCAAAATGAAAGCATTCATGAAGTGACTGCCCGGCTCAGCACACTGAACGACACCGTCAGAGAAAATGCGGGTCAGGTTGAAGCTTCCGCGCACACCTTCACCTCACTGCTGGAGCAAACGGAACGTCTCAGTACCTCGGTATCGTTGTTTATCCTTCCCTCGACAGAGCATGACGTTAATTCGATGATTGACCAGAGAGAAATAGTTCAGCGCATTCCAATGATGGGATAAGCCGATAACGGCATAAATCAGTGCCTTGATAACAAAATACCGTGATAAAAAATAGCGACCATACTTCGGGTCGCTATTTTTCTCACTGACTTACCACTCGTAGGCTACCGCATAGAGCAATGCCCGCCGTTGGTGCTTCTGCTGCAAATAACGAGCAGAGCGAATATGGCGGTAAGTACGCGATTGCGCTTCCAACCAACGGCCTCTTCTACGCTGGACCTGACGTAACATCCGCCAACGGCCCACTTCATTCCGACTGCGTTTCATGATGCGACTCTTGTTAATACACTCGCGCTGGGCATTATATACCCCTGATACGTGGCGACAATCAGTGAATCGCCCTCTTCGCTCTCTTCTTATTCATAACTTTTATTCAGAGGAAAGGCATTTCCCCTTTTATAAATCTATGCGTACACTTTGTTAATTCTTTGCAGAAGGGAACTGTGCTGCTTTTATGTCGACATTTTATACCGTAATAAGTTGGTTACTGGTTTTTAGCTACTGGTTGCTGATCGCGGGTGTGACCTTGCGTATTCTGATGAAACGCCGGGCTGTACCTTCAGCGATGGCTTGGCTGCTGGTGATTTATATTCTGCCACTTGTCGGTATTATCGCTTATCTTTCGTTTGGCGAACTCCATCTCGGCAAACGTCGAGCTGAACGTGCCAGTAAAATGTGGCCTTCAACCGCTAAATGGCTGCGCGAGTTAAAGGAATACCGTCGTATTTTCGCGACGGAAAACAGTGAAGTTGCTAGCGCGCTATTCCAGCTTTGTGAACGTCGACAAGGTGTGGGTGGCGTCAAAGGCAACCAATTGCAGTTGATGACCACGTTTGATGACACCATTAAGGCGCTATTACGTGATATTGAACTTGCACGTAACAATGTTGAGATGGTGTTCTATATCTGGCAATCCGGTGGGTTGGTCGAGCAAGTTACCTCTTCCCTGATTGCGGCTGCACGACGCGGAGTACATTGCCGTATTCTGTTGGACTCGGCTGGCAGCGTCCAATTTTTCCGCCAGCATCATCCCGAACTTATGCGCACCGCAGGAATAGAAGTGGTCGAAGCCCTGAAAGTGAATCTATTCCGTGCTTTCCTGCGCCGTATGGATTTGCGACAGCACCGTAAAATTATTCTGATCGACAACCGTATTGCCTATACCGGCAGTATGAATATGGTCGATCCTCGCTTATTTAAGCAGGATGCCGGCGTAGGGCAATGGATAGATCTGATGGCACGTATTGAAGGCCCAGTGGCGACCACGCTGGGGATTATTTACTGCTGCGACTGGGAAATGGAGACAGGCAAGCGCCTGCTCCCGCCGCCGCCGGATGTTAACGTCATGCCGTTCGAACAGGAGAGCGGTCATACCATTCAGGTTATTGCTTCAGGCCCCGGTTACCCGGAAGAAATGATTCATCAGGCGCTGCTGACATCCGTCTATTCGGCGCGTAAGCAATTGATCATGACGACGCCCTACTTCGTCCCCAGCGATGACCTGCTACATGCCATTTGTACCGCCGCCCAGCGCGGGGTCGATGTCAGTATTATTGTCCCACACAAGAACGACTCCGTGCTGGTCGGCTGGGCCAGCCGTGCGTTCTTCACGGAACTGCTGGCCGCAGGCGTAAAAATTTATCAATTCAAGGACGGGCTGCTGCACACCAAAAGCGTGCTGGTCGACGGGCAGCTTAGTCTGGTTGGTACGGTGAATCTCGACATGCGCAGCCTGTGGCTGAATTTTGAAATTACGCTGGTGATTGACGATGCCGGATTCGGCACTGATTTAGCCTGTGTGCAGGAAGATTATATTGCCCGTTCACGTCTGTTAAACGCGACGCAGTGGCAAAACCGCCCTTACTGGCAACGCATCGTCGAGCGGTTGTTCTACTTTTTCAGCCCCCTGCTATAAATATCCCCGTCATACTTCAAGCTGCATGTGCGTTGGCAATACTCGGCTCATCTCTGAGCCTCGCCCTAGAGGGCCGCCGCAAGCGGCGTTCAAATTGGCTAAGCAAATTTGTCCTCGCTCACCCCAGTCACTTACTGATGTAAGCTCCTGGGGACTCACTGCGTCGCCGCCTGCCTGCAACTCGAATTATTTAGGGCATACTCCGTTTTCCCGTGTTCTAATAAGGCTATTGGGAATTAACAGGAATTACGTTATGGATTTGAATAATCGCCTGACCGAAGACGAAGCATTGGAACAGGCCTACGACATCTTCTTAGAACTGGCGGCAGACAACCTCGATCCGGCAGATATTTTACTTTTCAACCTGCAATTCGAAGAGCGCGGCGGTGCTGAATTATTTGACCCCGCAGAAGACTGGGCTGAACACGTTGATTTCGACCTGAATCCTGATTTCTTTGCCGAAGTCGTGATTGGGCTGGCCGAACAAGACGGTGAAGAAATTACTGATATTTTTGCCCGCGTGCTGATTTGCCGGGAAAAAGACCACAAACTTTGCCACATTCTGTGGAAAGAATAATTCGTTTCGCCTCAACGCAAAGCGTCTAAAAACGTAGGTGATTCTATTTACGAAACGAAAACGGTGATAATGGAATAGAAGAGTAAAGCGTCCGCGACAGGGACAAAGGCGTCAGGAACGCCTTTGAACGTCGCTTGCGACGGCCCTGCAAGGGTGAATCTCAGGGATGAGATTCATATCTACGCGGCTCGAGCGTACAAGGATGTATTCACAGCGTCTTTACGATCTATCCATTATCAACGCTCAACGTACATTGTCAGCAACGTAAGGCGTCTCCCACAGGAGACGCCTTTTTTACATCAATAGCCGATCAAACGGATTACTGCGCTTCCGTTTCCGGTAACAGCGCCTGCGGATCGACCTTCAGACATGAGACAGCGTGCGCAAAACTCCCTTCCAGTAATGGACGGGTTTTCGAGCACTCAGGGCCGACAACCGGACAACGGGTGCAAAACACGCAACCGGACGGCGGATTGATCGGTGAAGGCAAATCCCCTTCCAGCAGCTGTATCTTCTTGTTACGTTCCTGATCGGGATCGGGAATCGGCACAGCGGACATCAATGCACGAGTATAGGGATGCTGAGGGTTTTGATAGACCTGATCGTAGGTGCCCAGCTCTACGGCATGACCCAGATACATCACTAATACACGGTCAGAAATGTGTTTCACTACCGATAAGTCATGAGCGATGAAAATCAGCGACAGGCGCATTTCACGCTGTAACTGACGCAACAGGTTCACCACCTGTGCTTGAATCGATACGTCCAGTGCCGAAACAGGTTCATCACAGATAATCAGCTTCGGCTCCAGGATCAGCGCACGTGCGATACCAATACGCTGACACTGACCACCAGAGAATTCATGTGGATAACGGTTAATCAGGCTAGGCAGTAGCCCAACCTTCAGCATCATCGCTTTCACACGATCTTTTACCGCCTGCCGATCAAGCTCTGGATGATAAACTTTCAACGGTTCGGCAATAATTTCGCCAATGTTCATACGAGGATTCAGCGACGCCAACGGGTCCTGGAATATCATCTGAATATCGCTACGTGCTGCACGCCACTGATCGGCACTCATGCCCAGCAGGTCTTTCCCCAGCCAAGTGACGCGTCCGTCGGTCGCTTTTACCAGTCCGATAATGGCACGCGCCAGCGTAGACTTACCGCAGCCAGATTCCCCTACCACGCCCAGCGTTTCACCTTCATATAAGCGCAGCGTTACGCCATCGACCGCTTTCAGTTTTTTGGGTGGTTGCCAGAACCACTGCTTATCATCTCTGACATCAAAGTGAACTTTCAGATCGTCCACTTCTAACAACACCTTTTTTTCGTCCGCGTTGTTCATACCACCTCCTCAATCGCTCTAAAGCAGGCGCGCAAGCGGCCATCACCAAAAGATTCCAGTGCAGGTGCACTGTGGCAGACATCCATTGAATAGGGACAGCGTGGCTGGAACGGACACCCTTTCGGCAAACGTAATAGGTTAGGCGGATTACCTGGAATGGTCGCCAACACCTCATCTTCCGCATCCAGACGCGGCACGGCGTTGAGCAGGCCGACGGAATACGGATGGCTCGGATGATAAAAGACATCGCGTGCGACACCATATTCCATGGTGCGCCCCGCGTACATGACCAGCACTTTGTCACAAATACCCGCAACGACACCCAGGTCATGGGTGATCATGATGATGGCAGTATTAAACTCACGCTTCAGTTCGTTCAACAACGTCATTATCTGCGCCTGAACCGTCACATCCAATGCCGTTGTCGGTTCATCGGCAATCAACAATTTCGGACGACATAGCAGTGCCATCGCGATCATCACGCGTTGACGCATCCCACCGGAAAACTCATGCGGATACATTTTCATCCGCTTACGTGCTTCCGGCATTTTGACCGCATCCAACATTTTGACCGACTCTTCAAACGCTTCACTTTTGCTCAGGCGTTTGTGCAACATCAGCACTTCCATCAGTTGTTCACCGACGCGCATATAAGGGTTCAGTGAAGTCATCGGGTCCTGGAAAATCATACTGATTTCTTCAGCACGCAGTTTATTCAGCTGGTTTTCAGGTAAATTGAGAATCTCTTTACCACGAAAACGCGCCGAACCACCAATTCGACCATTGCGGGCCAGCAATCCCATCAGCGCAAACGCCGTCTGCGATTTACCCGAACCTGATTCACCGACAATCCCCAGTGTTTCACCGGCATTAAGCGTGAAATTCAAGTCGTTAACCGCCGTCACGTCCCCATCTTGCGTCTTGAACGTTACCCGTAGATCCTGAACATGTAGCAGCGCGTCGTGCGCGCCAGTTAACTCAATTTTGCTCATGTTGATGCTCCTCAGCGATCTTTCGGGTCGAGGGCATCACGCAGGCCATCGCCGATAAAGTTAAAACAAAACAGCGTGACAACCAGAAACGCCGCCGGATAGAACAGTAACCACGGCGACACTTCCATTGAGTTCGCACCATCATTCAGCAAGGCACCCCAGCTGCTTAACGGTTCCTGCGTTCCCAGACCGAGGAAGCTCAGGAAGGATTCGAACAGTATCATGCTTGGTACTAGCAGAGAGGCGTAAACCACTACCACGCCGAGCACATTAGGAACAATGTGACGTAAAACGATACCGCGCGTGGAGACACCAGAAACCATTGCAGCTTCAATGAATTCTTTACGTTTCAGACTCAACGTCTGACCACGCACGATACGCGCCATGTCTAGCCAGGACACCATGCCGATAGCCACGAAAATTAGCAGCATGTTCTGCCCGAAGAACGTGACCAGCAGAATAACGAAGAACATGAACGGGAATGAGTTGAGGATCTCAAGCAGACGCATCATCACCGAGTCCACTTTCCCCCCCAGATAGCCGGACATCGCGCCATACAGCGTCCCGACGAAAACGGCAACCAGCGCGGCAGCCACACCGACCATCAGCGAAACGCGGCCACCGATAGCAACACGAACCAGCAGATCGCGGCCAGAAGAATCCGTGCCGAAATAGTGTCCAGACGTCATATCCGGTGCGGCTGACATCATTCCCCAATCCGTATCGGCGTAGTCAAATGCAGACAGCATCGGCGCAAACACCACGAAAAGGGTAATCACAGCCAGAACAAACAGACTAGCCAGCGCGGCGCGATTATGGATAAAACGCAGGCGCGCATCTTGCCACAGGCTGCGCCCTTCAATCTCAGACTGCTCAGTGAAGTTCTCTAACGCTTCAACGTTTTTTCGATTCCAAAACATAGCGCCCCCAATTAATAGCGAATTTTCGGATCGATAACAGCGTAGAGCACGTCAATGATCGCATTAAATAAAATGGTTAAGCCGCCGACTAAAATCGTCAGGCTCAATACTAGTGAGTAATCGCGGTTCAGCGCACCATTCACAAACAGTTGCCCGATACCGGGTAAACCAAAGATGGTTTCGATCACCATTGAGCCAGTAATAATCCCAACAAACGCTGGCCCCATATAGGAAAGTACCGGTAGTAATGCGGGCTTTAACGCATGGCGCAGGACAATACGACGCATCGGTAGCCCCTTGGCTCGTGCCGTGCGGATAAAGTTGGAGTGTAAAACCTCGATCATCGATCCTCGGGTGATACGCGCGATGCTAGCGATATAAGACAAAGACAGCGCCACCATCGGTAAAATTATGTATTTCGGTGCCCCGCCGTTCCAGCCACCGCCGGGCAGCCAACGTAGCGTAATAGCGAAAATCAGCACCAGCAGCGGTGCGACGACAAAGCTGGGAATAACCACCCCCGTCATGGCAAAGCCCATCACGGTATAGTCCCATTTCGTATTTTGATTCAGCGCAGCGATCACTCCCGCACTCACACCAAAAACAATGGCAAGAATGAATGCGGCGAACCCTAATTTCGCAGAAACCGGGAAAGACGTCGCGACCAAATCGTTCACGGAATAGTCTTTGTATTTAAAAGAAGGACCAAAATCACCCTGCACTAATTGCAGTAAATAGTTACCGTACTGCGTCAGTATGGGATCGTTCAGATGATATTTGGCTTCAATATTCGCCATCACTTCCGGCGGTAAATTACGCTCACCGGTAAAAGGGCTGCCGGGTGCCAATCGCATCATGAAAAATGAGATGGTGATCAGGATAAATAGTGTTGGGATCGCCTCTAAACAGCGGCGAAGGATAAATTTTAACATTGCTCGTACCTATAAAAGGCTGGCGACATCGTTGCGTGCCGCCAGCCATTATTATTAGTGCTTGATGATATAAAGATCTTTCACATAGACATTATCCTGGGGATCTTTGCCTGTTAAGCCCCCAACATAGGTCTTCACCAAACGGGTATTCGCATAGTGGTAAACAGGTACGATAACTGCGTCTTTATTCAGCAATGCTTCAGCCTGTTGATATACGACAGCACGCTCTTCATCGGTTTTCACCTGTAAAGATTTCGCGACAAGCGCATCAAACTCTTTGCTCTTATAGTGTGATTTATTATTGCTGCTGTTAGACAACATACTGTTTAGGAAGGTAGACGGTTCGTTATAATCTGCACACCACCCGCCACGCGCCAGATCTTGCGTTCCCTGCTGGCGAGAGCTAAGGAACGTTTTCCATTCCTGATTTTCCAGCTTCACATCCACACCGATATTTTGCTTCCAGATAGAGGCGGCGGCAATCGCCATCTTTTTATGAAGATCGGATGAGTTGTAGAGCAAATTAAACGTCAGTGGTTTTTCTGCGGTGTACCCGGCTTCCGCCAGCAGTTTTTTCGCTTCTGCGTTACGTTTTTCCTGTGACCAGGTGAACCACTCTGGGATTTCTGCTTTGAAACCATCGATATACGGCGGTACAAAACCATAGGCTGGAATATCACCCTGATTTTTCACTTTATTGGTCAGAATATCCTGACTTATGCCCAGACGTAACGCTGTTCTTACACGAACATCGTTAAACGGCGGCTTCTGGTTGTTAATTTCATAATAATAAGTGCACAGGTACGGGTTAACCTTCACCTCATCGGGGATCTCTTTCTTTAATTTTTGAAAGAGTTCAATCGGCAGCTGATTGTATGTCATATCAATTTCACCGCTGCGGTAGCGGTTCACATCAGTCACTTCCGAAGAAATAGGCAGGTACGTCACCTGATTGATCACGGTATGTGCGTTGTCCCAGTATTGCGGGTTGCGTTCCAATACCAGTTTTTCGTTCACGATCCAACTTTTCAGCTTGTAGGCACCATTACCGACCCAGTTTTGCGGCTGCGTCCATTTTTCGCCGAACTTTTCAACAACGGCTTTATTAACAGGCGACATCGCGACATAAACCGGCAACTTATAGAAGTAAGGGACGGCTTCAGAAAGCGTGACCTCAAATGTATGATCGTCGATCGCTTTCACGCCTAATGTATCTGGAGATTTTTTGCCGGCGATGATGTCATCGATATTGAGCAGATGACCATATTGCAGGTAGCTGGAGTAAGGCGATGCCGTCTTGGGATCGGCTAGACGCTGCCAGCTGTAGACGAAATCTTGCGCGGTAACCGGCTCACCGTTGGACCATTTGGCATCTTTCCGCAGATGGAATGTCCACACTTTAAACTCTTTGTTATCCCAGCTTTCTGCTACGCCAGGGCTGGTTTTGCCGTTAACATCGGAAATGACCAGCCCTTCCAGCAGATCGCGCGACACGTTAGATTCGGGTACGCCTTCGATTTTATGTGGATCGAGGGATGAAACTTCCGCGCCGTTGTTACGAACCAATTCCTGTTTTTCTGCTAATTGAACGCCTGCGGGAACGGTCGCGGCGAAGGCAGAAACAGCCATCGTACTACTTAACGCCGCAATAATAGCGGCCGCTATTCTTTTTTTAGTTGTGATGTGTGTCATTATTTTCTCCTGTAATGTTTCCGTGTTAGTGATACCTACACGGTTCCTGAGTTAGCGCCCTGTGAGAAAAACGATTAATCGATTCACCCCACCCCCATTCCCACATAGTAGGAATGGGTAAGCATAGAGTAAACACCAAATTAATCGCTGCTCGCTCAATTCATTTGCATCAAACCGTAAACAGCAGCGGATCAATGCTTAATGATATAGAGATCTTTCACCCGAATGTTATCCAACGGGTCTTTGCCGGTTATACCGCCGACATAAGGTTTGACCAGTCGGGTATTCGCATAGTAATAGACCGGTACAATGGCCGCATCTTTATCTAACTGCGATTCTGCCTGCTGATAAATTTGTGCTCGTTCTTCATCCGTTTTCGCCTGAACAGCCTGCGCCATCAGCTTGTCGAACGCCGCGCTCTTATAATGCCCCGTATTGTTGCTGCTATCTGACAACATACTATTCAAGAACGACGTCGGCTCGTTATAGTCTGCACACCATCCGGCACGGGCGACATCATAATTGCCTTGATGACGCGTGCTGAGATAGGTTTTCCACTCCTGATTCTCCAGCTTCGCGTTGACGCCCAAATTCTGTTTCCAGATCGAGGCCGCCGCAATGGCCAGCTTTTTATGTAAATCTGACGAGTTATAGAGCAAATTAAACGTCAGCGGTTTTTCTGCGGTATAGCCCGCTTCCGCCAGCAGTTTTTTCGCTTCTTCATTGCGTTTCGCCTGTGGCCAGGTAAACCATTCAGGGGTATGCGCTTTCAGTCCATCGGTAAAAGGAGGGATATAGCCATAGGCAGGAATATCGCCCTGATTTTTAACTTTATTGGTTAATATGTCCTGATCAAGCCCCATGCGCAGTGCCGTACGTACCCGTACATCATTAAATGGCGGTTTCTGGTTATTGATTTCGTAATAATACGTGCAGAGATAGGGATCGATGTTAACTTCTTGTGGGATTTCTTTTTTTAGCTTCTGGAATAGTTCGATCGGTAATTTATTATTGGTGACATCAATTTCGCCCGCACGGTAACGGTTAACATCCGTCACTTCAGACGCAACCGGCAGATAGGTGACCTGATTAATCACGGTCTTGGCATTATCCCAATATTGGGTATTACGCTCCAACACCAACCGCTCATTCACGACCCAAGATTTAAGGCGATAAGCGCCATTTCCCACCCAGTTTTCCGGCTGAGTCCATTTATCACCAAATTTCTCCACTGCGGCTTTATTTACCGGGGACATGGATGAGTGATTCAGCAATTTATAAAAGTAAGGGATCGGTTCACTCAATGTGACTTCCAACGTCTGGTCGTCGAGTGCTTTTACGCCCAGCGTATCAGGCGATTTTTTGCTGGCAATAATGTCATCAATATTCAACAGATGACCATATTGCAAATAGCTGGCATAAGGAGAAACCGTTTTCGGATCGGCCAGACGCTGCCAGCTATAAACAAAATCCTGGGCGGTAACGGGGTCGCCATTTGACCACTTGGCATTTTTACGTAAATGGAACGTCCAGACTTTAAAATCGCTGCTTTCCCAACGCTCAGCGACACCAGGAATCGGGTGCCCATCAGGATCGGAAATCACTAACCCTTCATAGAGATCGCGCGCAACGTTGGATTCCGGTGTACCTTCTATTTTATGCGGGTCCAGCGATGACACTTCAGCACCGTTGTTTCTCACCAGAACCTGTTCTTTCGCCAATTCAACACCGGCAGGTACATTAGCAGCCTGAACATTCACGCATGACGCCATCACTGCTACGGCAATCATACTGGTAACAAAGTATCGTTTTGTTTTGCGAGTTTTCACTTTATAACGCCCCTGTCTTGATACAACGCCATACCGGACTCTATGCATAAAGATCGTCATCACATAGAGCAGAAAAGAACGCCCATTATCCAAATAAATCATAAGATTATTTTATGAATATATAACGAGTAACAGGTCGACACTCGAAGCTATCAAAAGCGGACACATTCGCCAATATTTTTACATTGATGTTGCTTAATTTTCTTCACCACAGCCCGGTATAGTTCTCATTACAACACGGCGATATAATAATTAACCCCATGATAATCAATGTTTTTTACGCTTAATTTCAAGTAATTTTTAAATATTCAGCAATTTATAGATTTTGAGCAAAAAAACATCGTAGTGGATTTCATCGTTTTCACAGCACAAAAATGATGATGAGCACTTACCTGTCCGCGTCATTATCTGACCAAAATGTTACTATTTTAACAATTTCATTACTACCATGACCCAACAGTGTCACGCCATTCCTCTGCCAGAGGCAGCGAGCAAAAATAACGCATTAGATTAAGATATAAGCACTATTTATACGACCACGTTTATACGCATGGGTAGTTACCCGCCTTAACGCCAACGCCCCCCACCACTCCATTTTAGGTAGGAAACTCTCCGCCACTTCTTTATTAATGATAGTTATTATCAATATCACCATGCTGAATGGTGTCAGCTTAAAGAAATTACGATATCGATCACAAAAAATGCACCCACAAATAGGTATGCTCATCTTATGCCGTGATGAATGCGCAAATAATCTTAGTTTTTACGCATTTTCAAAACAATATTTTAAAAATTTACGATATCGACGATTACAGTATTTTAAAAACCAGCGATCGCGCCACAACAGTAGCGGCAAGCTCTTTGAGTCAATTGATGCGGAATAGGCAGGAAAGAATAGCAAGGTAACGGAAACGCCTCCTTCTCGTTTATCTATACTGTTCTATTCGGCGAACAATTGACTGAAAGAGTTTAACATTTATCAGGAGAGCATTATGGCCGTAACCAACGTTGCTGAACTTAACGCATTGGTCGAAAGAGTAAGAAAGGCACAGCAGGAATTTGCCACTTACACTCAGGAACAAGTAGACAAGATCTTCCGCGCTGCCGCACTCGCTGCATCGGATGCCCGTATCCCGCTGGCAAAAATGGCCGTTGCTGAATCGGGCATGGGGATCGTGGAAGATAAAGTCATCAAAAACCATTTCGCATCCGAGTACATTTATAACGCCTATCAGGATGAAAAAACCTGCGGCGTCCTCTCTACTGACGACACTTTCGGTACTATTACCATTGCAGAGCCTATCGGCCTGATTTGCGGTATTGTTCCCACCACCAACCCCACTTCTACCGCAATATTTAAAGCGTTGATCAGCCTGAAGACCCGCAACGGGATTATCTTTTCTCCCCATCCTCGCGCAAAAAATGCGACCAACAAAGCCGCGGACATCGTTCTGCAAGCAGCAATTGCCGCAGGCGCACCGAAAGATATCATCGGCTGGATTGATCAACCTTCTGTCGAATTGTCCAACCAATTGATGCACCACCCAGACATCAACCTGATTCTGGCTACTGGTGGCCCAGGCATGGTGAAGGCTGCATACAGTTCTGGTAAGCCAGCAATCGGCGTAGGTGCCGGTAACACCCCCGTTGTCGTTGACGAAACCGCGGATATCAAGCGGGCCGTCGCCTCGATTCTGATGTCGAAAACCTTCGATAACGGCGTCATTTGTGCGTCAGAGCAGTCCGTCATCGTGGTAGACAGTGTCTATGATGCCGTGCGTGAACGTTTTGCTACCCACGGCGGCTACATGCTGAAAGGCAAAGAACTCCATGCTGTACAGGGTATTCTGCTGAAAAACGGTTCACTCAATGCCGACATTGTGGGCCAGCCTGCGCCGAAAATCGCAGAGATGGCGGGTATCACCGTCCCTGCTAACACCAAAGTGCTGATAGGTGAAGTGACAGCCGTCGATGAATCTGAACCGTTTGCCCATGAAAAACTGTCGCCAACACTCGCGATGTACCGTGCGAAAGACTTCAACGACGCCGTCATTAAAGCGGAAAAATTGGTCGCAATGGGTGGCATCGGTCACACATCCTGCCTCTATACCGATCAAGACAATCAGCCAGAACGCGTAAATCATTTCGGCAATATGATGAAAACGGCGCGTATCTTGATTAACACGCCGGCGTCTCAGGGCGGTATCGGCGATCTCTACAACTTCAAACTCGCCCCGTCTCTGACGCTGGGATGTGGCTCTTGGGGAGGAAACTCCATTTCCGAAAACGTCGGTCCGAAGCATTTGATCAACAAGAAAACGGTAGCCAAGCGAGCAGAGAATATGTTGTGGCATAAACTTCCAAAATCTATTTATTTCCGTCGCGGCTCACTGCCAATCGCACTTGAAGAAGTTGCCTCCGATGGTGCAAAACGTGCATTTATCGTGACCGACCGTTTTCTGTTCAACAATGGTTATGTCGATCAGGTCACTTCCGTGCTGAAACACCACGGACTGGAAACCGAAGTTTTCTTTGAGGTTGAGGCCGATCCGACTCTGAGCATCGTGCGTAAAGGTGCAGAACAAATGCACTCCTTCAAGCCGGATGTCATTATCGCGCTGGGTGGCGGTTCACCAATGGATGCCGCTAAGATCATGTGGGTAATGTATGAACATCCTACGACACACTTTGAAGAGCTGGCATTGCGCTTTATGGATATCCGTAAACGTATCTACAAGTTCCCGAAAATGGGTGTCAAAGCCAAAATGGTGGCGATTACTACCACATCCGGCACGGGTTCCGAAGTTACGCCGTTTGCCGTGGTAACCGACGATGCAACCGGGCAGAAGTATCCATTAGCAGACTATGCCTTGACGCCAGATATGGCGATTGTTGACGCAAACCTGGTCATGAACATGCCGAAATCGCTGTGTGCGTTTGGCGGGCTCGATGCCGTGACGCACTCACTGGAAGCCTATGTTTCCGTGCTGGCAAACGAATATTCGGACGGACAGGCGTTACAAGCGCTGAAGCTTCTGAAAGAAAACCTGCCAGACAGCTACCGTGACGGCGCGAAAAACCCGGTTGCCCGTGAACGCGTGCACAACGCTGCGACGATTGCCGGTATCGCGTTTGCCAACGCCTTCCTCGGCGTCTGTCACTCAATGGCACATAAACTTGGCTCTGAGTTCCATATTCCACACGGCCTGGCTAACGCCCTACTGATCTCTAACGTGATTCGCTATAACGCGAATGACAACCCGACCAAACAGACGACATTCAGTCAGTATGACCGTCCGCAAGCACGCCGTCGTTACGCTGAAATCGCCGATCATCTGCGCCTGACTGCACCTAGCGATCGTACTGCGCAGAAAATCGAGAAATTGCTGAACTGGCTGGAAGAAATGAAGACTGAACTGGGAATCCCAACATCCATCCGTGAAGCTGGCGTACAGGAGGCCGATTTCCTGGCCAAGGTCGATAAGCTGTCAGAAGATGCGTTCGACGATCAGTGTACTGGCGCTAACCCGCGCTATCCGTTGATTTCCGAATTGAAACAGATTCTGCTGGATACTTACTATGGTCGTAAGTTCTCTGAAGAGATAAAAACGGAAGAGGTTGAACCTGTAGCAAAAGCGGCAAAAACCAGCAAGAAAGCCGCACATTAACACGTCGGTTATTATTGACTTAAGTTATCGCTTTGCAATACCCAACCCTTTTAGGGTTGGGTATTTTTATTACAGGAGCCCAATGCTGGCACGCCTTAGGACATCGGTTATTAATAGCCTCTACTGTCGGCTATTTAGCCGCCTTACTCGCTTTCTTTACGGGTTAATCCCAGCGCAATTTTATAATGCTTGCGGCATACCGAAACATAACTTTCATTGCCACCAATAACAACCTGCTCCCCTTCATGGACAGCATTACCCTGTGCATCTAACCGCAATACACAGTTGGCTTTACGACCACAATGACAGACTGTTTTTAACTCGATCAGCTTATCAGCCCACGCCAATAAATAGTGGCTACCAGAAAACAAATCGCCACGAAAATCAGTACGCAAGCCGTAACACAATACTGGGATATCTAATTGGTCTACGACATCGGAAAGCTCACTCACCTGCTCGCGGGTTAAAAATTGACATTCGTCAATTAATACACAGTCTACAGGTTGGGTACGGTGCTCTTTCTCCAACAATCCAAATAAGGATGTCTGCGGATTAAACAATAATGCCGGAGAAGAAAGGCCTATCCGTGAACTTACTATCCCCACACCGTGCCGATTATCTATTTCTGCGGTGAACACCAGCGTGCGCATCCCACGTTCCTGGTAGTTATATGACGACTGCAATAGTGCTGTCGATTTCCCTGCATTCATTGCAGAATAATAAAAATAAAGTTGAGCCACTCAGCTACTCCAAAAGGCAGGGGATATACTCATAATACTTCAAGTTGCATGTGCGTTGGCTGCGTTTAAATACTCGGTCCGTCGTGAACCCAGCCCTAAAAAGCCGTGGCAGGCAGTGTTCAAATCGACTTAAGCAGATTTGTTCTGTTCTTGCCGCGTTACGATGCTCATCGCTGAACATTGTCCTAAAGGGTTAACGCTTAGTGTTGTTCAAAACGAATACGTTTTGTCCTGAAACTCGAATTATTTGGCGTATATGATATTCGTATCGTAAGAACTTATTGTAACAACTCGTCTTCCCGCTATGCAATGGGCTATTCCTCGACCACTCGTTGTCCAATCAGCAACCACCAGCGTTCGGTTATGATAAAAGATATAAACATCTCTTATACTCCAAATAATTCGAGTTTCAGGAAGGCGGCAAGAGAAGGAATCCCGATGAGCTTACTCAAGTAAGTGATTCTGGTGACTGAACGTAGCCAACGCACATGCAACTTGAAGCATGACGAGTATATAACAATAGCGCAGCGTCAATAAGCCATCGGCATCGTTTGCAGTAAAAAAACAGCATACCAAATGTATTTTTTTGATAACCAGAAAGTATTTATATTTATGTAACATATGATGTGAGTTCTGTTTTAAAAATGACGTTTTTTAACAAACTTACAAATTTGACTATTGCAGAAAAGAAAATAGCACTCTATTATCACACTACACGCCACCAATAATATTAATTTGAGATTATCACAATGAGCGAAGCACTAAAAATTCTTAACAACATCCGTACTCTGCGTGCCCAGGCAAGAGAATGTACCCTGGATACTTTAGAAGAAATGCTGGAAAAACTGGAAGTCGTGGTTAATGAACGCCGCGAAGAAGATAGCCAGGTTCAGGCTGAAGTTGAAGAACGTGCGCGTAAATTGCAACAATATCGCGATATGCTGATTGCCGATGGTATTGACCCTAACGAATTATTACAGTCTTTAGGTTCAGTGAAAGTTGCAGGTAAAAGCAAACGCGCTGCCCGCCCTGCAAAATATCAATATACTGACGAAAACAACGAAGTGAAAACCTGGACCGGCCAAGGTCGTACACCAGCAGTAATCAAAAAAGCAATCGAAGAGCAAGGTAAATCTTTAGACGATTTCCTGCTGTAATCTTGCTTAAACCCTGAATACTAAAAACCCCCGATAGCTTCGGGGGTTTTTCTTTGAAACGTCTTTTAAGAAAAGAAAACAGATAGGTTGCCGCGTTGTCAGCTCTCTGTTTAGTGTAAACAGAGAGCAATAATTACCTTCTGTTATTTTTCTTCTGCGTCAATTGTTTCCTGCAACCATTGTGCGAACTCTTGGCCTAAACCGTCATGGCGTAAGCCATATTCCACGAATGCCTGCATATAGCCGAGTTTATTACCACAGTCATGGCTCACACCTTTCAGGTGATACGCCTCTACCGTTTCTTTTTCCATCAACATCGCAATGGCGTCAGTCAGCTGAATTTCATTACCTGCACCCGGTGGTGTTTTCTCCAGCAGCGACCAAATATCAGCAGAAAGCACATAACGACCAACGACCGCTAAATTAGACGGTGCTTCGGAAGCTTTAGGTTTTTCAACCACGCCAACCATAGGGACGCTATCCCCCGCTTTTAATTCGACGCCTTTGCAATCAACTACACCATAGCTACTTACATTTTCAACCGGCTCAACCATAATCTGGCTGTGGCCTGTAGTAGAGAAACGTTGCAGCATTTCGCTCAGGTTATCTTTCTTCAGATCGGATTCATATTCATCAATAATCACATCCGGCAGAATAACCGCGACAGGCTCATCTCCAACTAACGGATGCGCGCACAATACGGCATGGCCCAATCCTTTCGCTAATCCCTGACGTACCTGCATAATGGTAACGTGTTTAGGGCAGATGGATTGAATTTCCTCCAATAGCTGACGTTTAACCCGCTTCTCCAATATAGCTTCCAGTTCAAAACTGGTATCGAAATGGTTTTCAATAGAATTCTTAGACGAGTGTGTAACCAAAATAATTTCATTAATCCCTGCGGCGATACACTCATTAACAACATATTGGATCAGCGGTTTATCTACCAACGGCAGCATTTCTTTAGGGATAGCTTTGGTAGCAGGCAGCATACGCGTCCCTAATCCAGCAACCGGTATGACCGCTTTTTTTACTTTTTTATTCACAATAGACATAAACAGCCTCTTATATACCGTTCAAATAATGAACTTTATTTATCTAAGCAAGATAACCGATGGAGTATAACGATTTTAACAAGGACACGCTTGTCCCAACGTTACCGTTCAATAAAAAATAAGATAACTCCCTACATCGTAGGAAATAAAGAATAATACCGAAAGGTAGGTATTACCCGAAATCAACATCCGCGTCGTTCTATCAGGCTATTCTGTCGTCAACATCAGTCGTAAGCGGCCGCCGCCACCCCATATCTGACATTGCCATGCTTCACACTGATAATTAAGCTGATTGAGATAGGCTCCTTCAAGTGTTCCCAAAGGAACCCCGCTATTCAATGCGACCTGCTGCTCGTTAACATTTAGCGTGGCGTTTAGCCCGGCAGAGATAAGTATCAGCTGTTTCAGCGGCCGATGATAATACCCCACAAGCAAAGGAAAACGGCCATCCAGACTCGCCTGCCGCAGCAGTTGGTTTACCTGCTTTAATAACGTCGGCAAATACGGTAAACGGTGTTGCTGATCGGCCAAATGTTCCTGAAGTAGTCCATTGAACAACGTTCGAAGCAGCAACGCTGCCAGTGTTCCATTATTATTGACACCTTGAGTGACATCAAGGCAATAGAATGCCAACTCATCTTCAGAAAGCGCGGCGATGTCTAACACGAGCCCCGGTTGTTCCGCCGTCGTTAGTTGCCGGTAGTTAACGCGGCAGCGAGCAAGCGTTTGCTGAACGGGGGGTTGCAATTGAGCAAGCAGTTTATTTATCGCTTCAGGCGATTGATTGAGGGAATCCATATCCTGCATCAGTTGATCCATCTCATTAAGTTGCGAGGTGAACATGTCAGGATAGAGGCAGGACATCACAGCTTCACGCAAACGCGTGTAATCACGAATAGGCTTAAGCAATACATCCTGAACGCCTAGACGCAAGACTTTTGCAATATCCGCCATTTGGCTGGTTGCAGAAATGACGAGTATTGGCGTGTCGTTGTCCTTCAAGCGCAAATGTTCAAGGAACTCGATCCCGCCCATCGTCGGCATCTTCAGATCGCAAATCATTAAATCGGGTTGGTAATGTTCAAGAATACTTAGCGCATCTAATCCATTAATCGCTTCCCGAATAGAAGCCCCAAGAGAAGTCAGATAACCAGCGAGCACAGATCGAAAAACGGCCTCGTCATCAATGACTAAAATATGCTTACCCGCCAGTGGTTGTTCCATCAGTACCCCTTACTTCAAACACCGAATAATCACACTTGCTTTAGCGCCAATGCGCCGGATAGATGGCACACCATGTCTTCTTCATTTTCTCTCAACTACATGTACACACTTTTGGCTATGCGTTTTTTGCTAGCGGTAACAATTCATCACGCCTCTTTTCTACAGCCTTATAGCCAGCTTCAATCGCCTCCTGCGCCCGATGAAAGTCTAGCGTAGCGATCTGGGGACAATTAGGTTGTAACAGTATGTCAGGTGGATCGCCCGCCATTCGCATCATTTTCAACCTGTTTTCCAGAATCTGGATCGATGTGCTCATTATCTCCATCGCCGTGGGTGAACTTTCTGCTTGCTGGCGTCGGCCTCTCAGTAAACGTTCCCGGATTCTACTCCGCCAATCTTGTGGAGCATTGTCTATATCAATGTCCACCTCTGATGCCGTTGGCTTAATCGACAGCAGATCCTGATGATTAAGGCTAGCATCATGCTGGAGATCGACAGCAATCACGATATCAGCGCCCATTGCACGCGCCAGAGAGACGGGAACAGGGTTAACCACCGCACCATCCACCAGCCAGTAATCGTTAAATCGAACGGGGGATAACAAGCCAGGCATACTGCAAGACGCCCGCATTGCCTGATGCAAGTCGCCTTCTGTCAGCCACAGCTCACGACCAGTGCTGAGATTTGTTGTCACCACACCATATTTGATCGCACAGTCTTCAATCTGTGTTGTATGTAACAAATGCTTCACACTATTAAAAACACGATCGCCGCGCAACAGACTGCCACGCTGCCAGGAGAGATCCATCAACCGAATCACGTCCCAGTAGCCAAATCCCCTCACCCACCGATCCATCGAGGGCAAATTGTTTGTCGCATACGCCGCACCAACCAACGCACCAATAGAACAACCCGCGACAACATCGACATCGATCCCCAGCTCGGTTAACGCATTAAATACCCCTATATGCGCCCATCCTTTCGCCGCCCCAGATCCCAAGGCTATTCCAATCTTTTTCCGCTGCATGATTGTTCCACCCATCTTCATTTTAGCGCACATTGCTACACGTAGAGTTTCTTAGGTAACATATCGGCATCCTGCATAGGGATCTGTTTATTATCTATCAGTTTTTATCTTAAATTTTCTTCAGGAGACGTTGTGTCAGAATCTTGCCCCTGTTGCAGTGGGTTGCAGTATAACGCATGCTGTCAACCCTATCTCACGCATGCCGCAACCGCGGCCGAGCCCGTTCTGTTAATGCGTTCGCGTTACACAGCTTACGTCAAACACGATGTCGACTACCTTATCGCTACCTGGCATCCCGATTGCCAGCCCGATAAATGGCGTGAGTCTCTCACTGCAAGCTGTCAGAATTCACAGTGGCTCGGCCTCACTATACTGGCAACGTCTCCTGGAAAAACGCCCGATGAGGGCTATGTGGAATTCGCCGCACGTTATCTATCAGAAACCGACAGTCAGCGAACAGAATTAATGCGAGAGCGCTCACGCTTCCTTCGCCAGCATAATCGCTGGTACTATATAGACGGCGTTCATATGCAGACAGGCAGAAATGAACCTTGCCCGTGTGGTTCCGGCAAAAAATACAAAAAGTGTTGCGGACAATAGAACACCGGCAGTCGTCCACGCGGCGTTATCGCTGCGTTACCATAAGATCGTTATTTTAGTTTTCGGACAGGACCCACGCGCTCATGCAATCCCAAAATATACAAAGAAAAGTATTACGAACCATTTGCCCCGACGCAAAAGGGCTCATCGCGAAAATTACGAATATTTGTTATAAGCACGAACTGAACATCGTACAAAACAATGAGTTTGTTGATCATCGCACTGGCCGCTTTTTCATGCGGACCGAGTTAGAAGGGATTTTCAACGACACCACGCTGTTAGCCGATCTGGACAGCGCGCTTCCCGAAGGATCTTCTCGCGAATTAACCGCAGCAGGCCGCCGTCGCATCGTGGTCTTGGTGACAAAAGAAGCCCACTGCCTGGGCGATCTGTTGATGAAAAGCGCCTACGGTGGTTTGGATGTCGAAATCGCTGCCGTCATCGGCAACCACGATACCTTACAGACACTGGTTGAACGGTTTGATATTCCCTTCCATTTAGTCAGTCATGAAGGGTTAACGCGCGAAGAACACGATCAACAGATGATCGCGCAGATCGACCAATACAAACCTGATTACGTTGTACTGGCGAAATACATGCGTGTCCTGACACCAGCGTTCGTGCAGCATTACCCGAATCAGGTGATTAACATCCACCATTCATTTTTACCCGCCTTTATTGGTGCCCGCCCGTACCATCAAGCTTACGAGCGCGGTGTAAAAATCATTGGCGCGACAGCTCACTACGTCAACGATAATCTGGATGAAGGCCCGATCATCATGCAGGACGTCATTCACGTTGACCATACTTACTCGGGCGATGACATGATGCGTGCAGGCCGTGACGTTGAGAAAAACGTCCTCAGCCGCGCCCTGTATCGCGTACTGGCGCAACGTGTTTTTGTCTACGGTAACCGCACCATTATTCTGTAATTGGTTGATCGGACATCTTTTTGTATAAGGATGCGCCAAACGGAATAAAAAAACGGCAAGCGCATTTATTTTTGATATATACCGCTTTACAGGGGCGCGTCATTTGATATGATGCGCCCCGCTTGAAGCGAAAGCTTCTTGTAGCAAGGCCAGTGGTGGGGTTCCCGAGCGGCCAAAGGGAGCAGACTGTAAATCTGCCGTCACAGACTTCGAAGGTTCGAATCCTTCCCCCACCACCATTTCAAAGCAATACTTCTGAATGACATCCCAACACAAAAGCATTAGATTCCTGTTAGGGGAAGGTGAGAACCTTCGACCCAGGTTCGACAAAACCGGTACGGTTTTGAGCAACGCGCAGCGTTGACCCGCAGGGTGAGGTGCGAAGCACCGAATTATCCTTCCCCCACCACCATTTCAAAGCAACACGCCTGACTTAAATCCCAACGCCAAAGCATCAGATTCCCATCAGGGGAAGGTGAGAACCTTCGACCCAGGTTCGACAAAACCGGTACGGTTTTGAGCAACACGCAGCGTTATTTTCCCCTACCGCCACTTGCTCTAATAAGCAACGTAATATCATGGGATGGGGGAAAAAATAACCTTACGCCTTCCCTTTCCAGCGTCCGGGTACATAAGAGAATACGGGGAGTTGCCATGACCAGCGAATTGCCGCCAGACGCACAGCCAGACCAATAGTGAATGACGTCAGCAGGTTAATATCGTGGTTGACGTTAAACGATTTTAATCCCAGATATAACAGCGCAACTAACAGCGAAACGCTGGCGTACAGTTCCTTCTTCAGTACCATTGGCGTGCGGTTGCAGAAGATATCGCGCAATATGCCACCGAAAATGCCGGTCACGATACCCGCCATGACCACTACCGTCATCGAATAATTCAATTTCAGCGCCACATTGCAGCCAATGATGGTAAAGGCAATCAGCCCCATCGCATCCAACACCAGAAAGAGACGGTGCAAATGGTGCATGAAGCGCGCAATGATAATGGTGAAAAGACCCGCACCAATGGTGAGGTAGATATAGCCAGGATGCTGCGTCCAGCCGATGGGATAATTACCAAGGAGAATATCGCGAACGGTGCCACCGCCAAGTGCGGTAATGAAGGCAATCATGCCTACGCCAAAAATATCCATATTGCGACGTCCAGCGGCCAGCGCCCCGGACATCCCCTCTGCCGTGATCGCGATCAGATAGATGTAAGTCAGCACACAAGTTATCCTGTGAAATGTGCCACTCCCTCTGTCCGCTTTACCTGAGAGTTTACGCAGCAGAGCTGCTTGCCCCTTCGGTGGGTTGCATTGCAACCTCTCTCCAGTTGGCTTCAATGGAATTCGCAGTTAGGGTAGCCTGAGCGATTATGGGAGTTTGCGCCTTCGGCGGAGCGTTATATATACCCTAAATAATTCGAGTTGCATGAAGGCGGCGACACAGTGAATCCCCAGGAGCTTACACCAGTAAGTGACTGGGGTGAGCGAGGAATGCCAACGCACATGCAGCTTGAAGTATGACGGGTACACGCCCTCTCTCCTGCGAGGAGCGGAGTATAACGGTCGATAAGCCTCGTGTTCAACTGAATATAAGTGAATCTTATTTTCAGCCGTTTTCATCTGCCACAACCGTTCCTCCTTGCCAGTCTGAAAGCGCAGCCTAGCCGTGACGCGATGCTCCATTTTCTGCTACCATCTGGTCACATTTTTTAGCGAATGGCAGCGAACATGAAAGTTGTATCTTTTAACATCAATGGCCTACGAGCGCGCCCTCATCAGTTGGCCGCCATTATCGAACAACACCAGCCAGACGTGATCGGGTTGCAGGAAACCAAAGTCCACGATGACATGTTTCCGTTAGAGGATGTCAGCCAGTACGGTTACCACGTTTATTATCACGGACAGAAGGGTCACTACGGCGTCGCGCTGCTGTGTAAAGAGAAACCCCTTGAAGTCCGTCGCGGTTTCCCAACGGATGAAGACGATGCACAACGCCGGATCATCATGGCGGACTTCGCCACCGAGCACGGCACGCTTACGGTAGTAAACGGCTATTTCCCACAGGGAGAAAGCCGCGACCATCCAGTGAAATTTCCCGCTAAGACGCGCTTCTATCAGGATCTGCAAACCTATCTGGAGCAACATCACAGCGCGACACAACCGTTGATTGTGATGGGGGATGTCAATATCAGCCCAACCGATCTGGATATCGGGATCGGCGAAGAAAACCGCAAGCGCTGGTTACGTACCGGAAAATGCTCCTTCTTACCAGAAGAGCGTGAATGGATGGCGCGTTTGCAAGGGTGGGGACTCGTCGACACCTTCCGTGCTGCCAATCCAGAGAACAATGACCGTTTCTCATGGTTTGACTACCGCTCTTCTGGGTTTGATGACAACCGTGGCCTGCGTATCGACCTGATTCTTGCCAGCACCTTCCTGGCCGAACGCTGTGTCGCCACGGGTATTGATTACAATATTCGTGGAATGGAAAAACCTTCCGACCATGCGCCGATCTGGGCGGAATTTACACTTTAAAACGAGTGTACAGTAAAAATAAATCACCGCTGTGCAGAAAAGCCACAGCGGTGATGACGATCGATTGCAGCGTTGAGCATTGAAGCACGCATTTCTTACTGCACGTTTATTGCTTCACCAGTTGCCATATCAGGTTGTTTGTTCCCAGCGTTTGTTTATCCCGCACACATTGCAGAATCACCCCTTCAACCTTTACCACCGCACCTTCGGAATAATTACGATTTTCATACACACAGCAGCGCAGGCAGTTATTGCTCTGCTCGCGTACCGTCGTCGTCCCAGCGCCCCACACTTCCGGTGGCACGGGAACGACAATATCCGTTCCGCCGCGATTAGCCTGCGCCAGCGTAGGCAGCACCAGCATCACACTAGCGACACACAAAGACACTAACGATTTCATTGCTTCTGCTCCTTCGCTTTTTTAGCTTGAGGTTTGCGCCGTTTTGAGGCCCCCGACGGCGGCGCAGAAAGCCCTTTGAACGCTCTCACCGCGCCGTTTTGTTTCGCTTGCTGAATCAACTCCTGCAAGGAGTTCGTCAGCGGTTGCATAAAATCCTGATAGCGACATTTTTTCTCGCTAATCTGCGTCAACGTGGCTTCCCAATGTGCAGTCATATCCGGGTGCGCTGCACTGTCAGGCAGTGAGTGAATTAATGCTCGCCCTGCTTCACTCGCGTGAATATACCGCGCTTTCTTAAACAGAAATGTCCGCTTAAACAGTAGTTCGATAATCCCCGCACGCGTCGCTTCGGTGCCTAACCCATCGGTCGCTCGCAGGATTTTCTTTAACTCTTTATCCTGCACAAAACGTGCGATACCCGTCATCGCCGAGAGCAGCGTCGCATCGGTAAAGGGCCGTGGCGGCTGAGTTTGACGCTCAACGACCTCACCGCGCTCACACAGCAATTCATCGCCCTTTGCCACCACGGGCAACGGCATACCTTCGTTTTCCTCGTCCCGCTCTTTGCCGCCCAACAAGGTTCGCCACCCCGCCTCAGCGAGAAACCGCGCTTTGGCAATAAATTTACCGCCCGCAATATCCAGCTCAATAACACATTTACGAAACACCGCGTCCGGGCAGAACTGCATGATGTACTGCCGTGCGACTAAAGCATATACCTTGCGTTCATTCTCCGTCAGCGACGCACTTGCACTGCGCGCGGTGGGAATAATCGCATGGTGGGCGTCAACCTTTCCATCATCCCAGCAGCGATTACGCCGATCAACATCCATGACTGGCTGCGGCAACAGATCGGGCTGATGCACGGCGATCGCATTCAAGACGGCATGACGCCCGGCAAAATGCTCTTCAGGCAGATAGCGACAGTCAGAACGCGGGTACGTAATCAACTTATGGGTTTCATACAGCTTTTGACAGACGTCCAGCACCTGCTGCGCACTGAGTCCAAAACGCTTCGCCGCTTCAATCTGGAGCGTTGAGAGCGAATAAGGCAGCGGCGCGGTTTCTGACTCCCGTTTGTCATTATAGCTGGTGACGAATGCGGGCTGGCCTTCGATACGTTTGACGACATGGTCCGCCAAAGATCGGTGCAGCAAGCGCCCTTCTTCATCCTGATAAGGCTCGCATGATTCACTGGGCTGCCAAAGCGCGACAAAACGCTCATCGGCTGGCGTCACGATATAGGCTTTAACTTCAAAATAGTCTTTGGAAACGAAGTTTTCTATCTCTTCATCTCGCCGCACCACCAGTCCCAGCACGGGCGTTTGCACACGGCCAACCGACAGCACGCCGTCATAACCCGCATTGCGCCCTAAAATCGTATAGGCGCGGGTCATGTTAATGCCGTAGAGCCAATCTGCACGAGAGCGGGCCAAGGCCGAGACACATAAAGGAATGAACTCTCTGTTCTCACGCAGGCGAGAAACCGCACGTTCTACCGCTTGTGGATTGAGATCGTTAACCAGACAACGGCGTACCTGCTGACGTTTCTCTTCTGCCAGAGAAAGATATTCCAGTACTTCATCAACCAGCAGTTGTCCTTCACGATCGGGGTCTCCCGCGTGAATGACTTCGCTGGCATCATTCAGCAACTTTTTTATGGTATTGAGCTGTTTGCTAACCGAGGGGCGCGGTTGTAACAACCATTTTTGGGGAATGATAGGTAAGTCGGCAAGAGACCAGCGAGCATAGCGCGCATCATAAACATCCGGCTGCGCTTGCTCCAGCAGGTGTCCTACGCACCACGTCACAACATCATTCTGACCACAGGCAATAAAGCCATCGCCGCGTCGATGCGGTTTGGGTAACACGTCTGCAATCGCCCGTGCGAGACTGGGCTTTTCGGCAATAAAAAGTCGCATTATTCACCATCGAGCAGACTGGGCATTTCCCGCGTAACTCGCGGGAAAGCACGCTGTAAAACGGGTAGGAAATCGGTGCTATTCAAAAGATGACGATCAGAAGTAGTGAACAAACGCGTCAGTATCAAGCGGCGTAACCGTAGTAGAGGCTTTGAGCTGTGGTGTACCCAGATAGAGGAAGCCCACAATTTCATCCTGCTCACGACAGTGGAATGCTTCACGAACCAAAGCATTGTGCGTCCAGGCGCCGCTACGCCAAATACCATTAAAGCCCTGCGCCAAGGCTGCCATCTGCATCGCCTGAACCGCACAGCCAGCGGAAACAATTTGCTCCCAGAGCGGCACTTTCGGGTTCTCTTCACAATGCGCAACAACGGTAATAATCAGTGGCGCACGATAAGGCGCCTGACGTGCTTTATCGATGCCAGCCTCATCCAGGCCTTCCTGCTGCGCCGCACGGGTCAGTACCGTACTAAAACGATCCAAACCGTCATTTTCGATCATAAAAAAGCGCCATGGCTGCATCGCACCATGATCCGGCGCACGCATACCTGCGTGGATAATGTTATTCAATGCGTCACCCGTCGGTGCTGGTGCGGTCAGGCGCGAGGCCGAACGACGATTCAATAGCAACTCAAGAGCATCCATCGCACATCTCCTGTCTGGCAATATAATTTCTGCGGTACAACCGATTTATCTACAAGAAACGGTTGTAGGGCAACGTTGCGCGCCACGTTAGCACAAGTAGAAGTTTTGTTACAAGATAGCCCCAACAGAGCACGCCCCAACGGTGATTTAATGCTGACTTTTTACTGTCCGCTCATTAGGATACTATCACTCCTTGTGCTTCACCACTTGCCAGAAGGCAAGTTGAAGGACGTAGGGCACACGCTGTTTACCCGTTCATGGAGATATCATGCGCACATTGTGGCGAATTTTTAGCGGATTTTTTAAGTGGACATGGCGTCTGCTTAATTTTATCAGAGAATTTATTCTCAATATTTTTCTTATCGCACTGATTTTAGTTGGCGTTGGGATCTACTCACAGGTGAAAACGACGCCGGAAGAGGCCACGAAAGGGGCACTGCTGGTCGATCTGACGGGTGTAGTGGTTGATCAGCCTTCCGTCAATAACAAACTGCGTCAATTAGGGCGCGAATTCTTCGGCGCATCCAATAATCGTCGCCAAGAAAACTCACTGTTTGATATCGTCGATAGTATCCGTCAGGCAAAAAGTGACGACAACATCACTGGGATCGTGCTGGATCTCAGCGATTTTACCGGTGCCGATCAACCCTCTATGCAGTATATCGGTAAGGCGCTGCGCGAATTTCGTGATAGCGGTAAACCTATTTATGCCGTCGGCGATAGCTACAACCAGTCTCAATATTATTTGGCCAGTTTTGCCAATACGGTGTCATTGACGCCACAAGGCAGTGTAGATCTGCATGGTTTCGCGACCAACAATCTCTACTTCAAATCCATGCTCGACAAACTGAAAGTGACCACCAATATCTTCCGTGTGGGAACCTATAAATCAGCCGTTGAGCCGTATCTGCGTGACGATATGTCCCCTGCTGCGCGCGATGCCGATGGCCGCTGGATTAACGCCCTGTGGCAGCAGTATTTAAACACCGTTTCCGCTAACCGCCAGATCACGCCTCAGCAACTTTTCCCAGGTGCAACGAGCATTCTGGCAGGTTTGCAGGCAGTTCAGGGCGATACCGCACGCTATGCGCTGGATAACAAGCTGGTTGATGAAGTCGCCTCGCGTTCTGTGACCGAGCAGTCGCTGGTTAAAGCATTCGGCTGGAATAGCCAGAAGAACCACTTTAATTTCATCAGTATCTACGACTATGTCGTTAAACCACCGGTGCAAAATAATAACCAGATCGCGGTTATCTTTGCTAATGGTGCCATCATTGATGGACCGGAAACACCGGGGATGGTCGGTGGTGATACCACGGCAGCACAAATTCGTGCCGCACGCCTCGATCCTAAAGTTAAAGCGCTAGTGCTGCGCGTCAATAGCCCCGGCGGTAGCGTCACTGCGTCAGAGCTGATTCGATCAGAATTGATGGCGCTCCGTCTGGCAGGTAAACCGATCGTGGTCTCTATGGGGGGAATGGCGGCATCCGGCGGTTATTGGATCTCAACGCCCGCGAACGCGATCATCTCCAGCGCCAGCACACTGACCGGCTCTATCGGTATTTTTGGCGTGATTACCACGTTCGAAGATTCTCTGGAAAGTCTTGGCGTCCATACGGACGGCGTTGCCACCTCCCCGCTGGCCGATTTGTCGATCACGAAGTCATTGCCACCTGAGTTCTCACAGATGATGCAGTTGAGTATCGAACGCGGTTATAAGAATTTCATCGATATCGTGGCACAGGCACGTAAGAAAACGCCGGAGCAAATCGATCAGATCGCGCAAGGCCACGTCTGGGTCGGTAGCGACGCGAAAGAGAATGGTCTGGTCGATCAGATCGGTGATTTTGATGACGCCGTGAAGAAGGCCGCTGAGTTGGCTAAACTGGGACAATATCAATTGAGCTGGTATGCCGAACAGCCGAGCCTGCTCGATACAATGTTGAATCAGGTGAACGCTTCCGTTTACGCCCTGCTGCCGATTGCTGTCCAGTCCATGTTACCAGCACCGGTTGCGCAGCTGGCAGAAGCCATGCGTTCACAGCCGTCCATCATGAATAACCTGAACGATCCGCAGAACCGGTACGCATTTTGTCTCACCTGCGGAGAAGTCCGGTAGCGTTTACATTAGCCGCCCATATGTACCCTAAATAATTCGAGTTGCGTGACAAAACGCTAGCGTTTTGAACAACGCCAACGTAGCTTGAAATATGACGGGTATAGCCCGGTAATAGTCATTGCTTATGATAGTATTACCGGGCTCCTTTTCCCTCTATACTCTTGTTTTGATCCTGACTCACACAACCATGCGAAAGAAATCCATTTATGTCGCTTATACGGGCGGCACCATCGGTATGCAGCGTTCCGCTAATGGCTATGTCCCAGTATCGGGCCATTTACAGCAGCAATTGGCAAACATGCCTGAATTCCACCGCGAAGAAATGCCGTCGTTCACGATTCATGAATATGACCCGCTGATCGACTCGTCTGACATGACGCCAGCGGATTGGCAATCCATCGCGGACGATATTCAAGCCCATTACGATGATTACGACGGTTTCGTGATTCTGCATGGTACTGACACGATGGCGTTCACCGCCTCCGCGCTTTCGTTTATGCTAGAAAATCTTGCCAAGCCGGTTATCGTGACAGGGTCACAAATTCCGTTAGCGGAATTGCGCTCGGACGGTCAGACCAACCTGCTGAACGCGCTGTACGTTGCGGCTAATCATCCGATTAATGAAGTCGCCCTCTTCTTCAATAACAAGCTATTGCGCGGCAATCGCACTACCAAAGCCCATGCGGATGGTTTTGATGCCTTTGCATCCCCTAATTATCCACCGCTGCTGGAAGCTGGTATCCATATTCGTCGGCTGGCACCCACCGTGGAATGCAGCAATTGTCCACCGCTGAAAGTCCACCACATTACGCCGCAGCCTATTGGGGTAATTACGATTTATCCCGGCATTTCTGCCGATGTCATCAGCAATTTCCTCCGTCAGCCCGTGAAAGCACTTATCTTGCGCTCCTATGGCGTCGGCAACGCGCCGCAAAGCCCTGGGCTACTGCGCGAATTACGTGAAGCTTCAGCCCGCGGCATTGTGGTCGTTAACCTGACTCAGTGCATTTCCGGGCGTGTGAATATGGGCGGCTATGCAACAGGCAACGCGCTGGCGCATGCGGGTGTCATTAGTGGCTTTGACATGACCGTTGAAGCAGCATTAACCAAACTGCATTACTTACTGAGCCAGCAAGATTTAAGCGCCGATGACATTCGCCGTTTAATGCAGCAGAACCTGCATGGGGAATTGAGCGATAAAGATTGAGCAATCACGGAGTAAATAATGAAAAAAGCATTGCTATTAGTTGATTTACAAAATGATTTCTTCCCCGGTGGTGCACTGGCGGTTAACGAAAGCGATCAGGTCCTTGAGGTGGCTAATCGCGCCATTGATGCCTGTGTAGCCGCAGGCGTGACGGTGATTGCCAGCCAGGATTGGCACCCAGATAACCACGGCTGCTTTGCCGTGAGTGAACAGGCGGTAGTCGGTGAAATCGGTGAATTAAACGGATGGCCGCAAATCTGGTGGCCCGTCCATTGTGTTCAGGGGACGACCGGTGCCGATTTTCATCCAGCGCTTCCACTGTCCGCCATTCAATGGATAGTACAAAAAGGCACGCAGCCTGACATCGATAGCTACAGCACTTTTTTCGATAATGGTCATCGGGTTAAAACTGAATTAGATGATTGGCTACGCGCTCACCATATTACCCATTTAACCATTCTGGGTCTGGCGACCGACTATTGCGTCAAATTCAGCGTATGGGATGCCATCGCCTTGGGATATCACACAGAAGTACTGGTGGATGGCTGTCGTGGTGTCAATCTTTCGCCCGACGATAGCACATTCGCATTGCAGGAAATGGTACAGCGCGGGGCAACGCTTATCGATATGACACAGTTTCTTGCAACGCTGTCTGCCGATCGCTGAAACCACCAGCAGAGAGCATAGCGGCAGCCACCGAGGCTGCCGCTGATATTTTAAGCATCGGGTTTCAGCGTAATGATCGCGTCGGCACCGTTAAACTGGCGCTTCAGTTCTTGCTTGCTCTTCATCACAATCTCGCCATTGGTGCCAATTGTCATGTGCTCAGCCTGTTCATTATGACGAGCCTGCCACATCATCACCATTTGCAGGCAGTTTTCTTTCTGTTCAGCGGTCAACGCAACACCGTCTGGCCATTTACCCAGCTCTACCGCCGTGACTAACCGCTGATAAATTTCTGGCGTCATGGCGTCGATCAGATCATTGAGTTCCATATCCGGTTTCTGCTCCGAGAAAGGTCAGATTTATTATTACTGGATTCCTGTGCTGGCAGCGTTTTATAACAGCTGAATCGTTTAAAGCCAGACATCATTAGCCAGTCACTGTCACACCTATCGCAAACAGATTACCCGTCAACGCGTTCGCCATCAACGTCATCGATAAAGCTCAGCGAAGCAGAATTCACGCAGTAGCGTTCGCCAGTGGTTTTCGGACCATCAGGGAAAACGTGCCCCAAGTGTGCATCACACTGCCCACAGCGGATCTCAATACGGCGCATGTTGTGTGAATCATCTTCCAGATAGCGAATCGCCTCTGAGGACACGGGCTGATCGAAGCTCGGCCAGCCACAGCCGGAATCATATTTACTGTCAGAATAAAACAGCGGTGCCTGGCAGCACAGACAGTGATAAGCGCCCGTGCGCTTGTTATGCAGCAATTTACCTGAAAACGCAGGCTCAGTACCGCGTTGCTGGGTGACATAGCGCTGCATCTCTGTCAGTTCAGTATTGTCGGACGAAGTGTGCGAAACAGAGTCGTTAGTCATGGAAGTCTCACTGCGGTGTTATTTATTCAATTAATCATTGATTATAACAAAAAATTAACAACCTAACAGGCCGTTCTGGCTTAATATTAGCAATGTTATTAGCATGAATATTTAATTGTGACATACATCACATATTGAAGTGACGCGGGCTTTATATGATGCATTCCGCCCCCATATCAGTCTTAGATGTTACTTAGTTACAGGCTCGAGCGGTTTTTGCACAAAGATTGGTCATAGGTTTGACTTACAGCAACTATTGACACGATTCCGCTTGACGCTCAGCAAGGTTTTTGTAATTTTACAACCAACCTTTTATTCACAAACCAATAGCTGGTGGAATATATGACTATCAAAGTAGGTATCAACGGTTTTGGCCGTATCGGCCGTATTGTTTTCCGCGCTGCACAAGAGCGTTCTGACATCGAGATCGTTGCAATCAACGACCTGTTAGATGCTGAGTACATGGCGTATATGCTGAAGTACGACTCAACTCATGGTCGTTTTGACGGCACCGTTGAAGTTAAAGATGGTCAGCTGGTTGTTAATGGCAAAACCATTCGTGTTACCGCAGAGCGCGATCCTGCAAACCTGAAGTGGAACGACGTTGGCGTTGATGTTGTTGCTGAAGCAACTGGCCTGTTCCTGACTGACGAGACTGCACGTAAGCACATCGCTGCTGGCGCTAAGAAAGTCGTTCTGACTGGTCCATCTAAAGATGACACCCCAATGTTCGTTATGGGCGTGAACCACAAAACTTACGCGGGTCAGGAAATCGTTTCTAACGCTTCTTGTACCACTAACTGCCTGGCACCGTTGGCAAAAGTTATCAACGACAACTTCGGTATCGTTGAAGCACTGATGACCACCGTTCACGCAACCACTGCAACGCAGAAAACCGTTGATGGCCCGTCTCACAAAGACTGGCGCGGCGGCCGTGGCGCAGCACAGAACATCATCCCATCTTCTACTGGTGCAGCTAAAGCAGTAGGTAAAGTGATTCCTGAGCTGAACGGCAAACTGACGGGTATGGCGTTCCGCGTTCCTACCCCGAACGTGTCTGTTGTTGATCTGACTGCACGTCTGGAAAAACCAGCGTCTTACAAAGAAATCTGTGCAGCAATCAAAGCCGCTTCTGAAGGCGAGCTGAAAGGCGTTCTGGGTTACACCGAAGACGAAGTGGTTTCTACCGATTTCAACGGTGAAACACTGACCTCCGTGTTTGATGCTAAAGCCGGTATCGCACTGAGCGACAACTTTGTGAAACTGGTTTCTTGGTACGACAACGAAACAGGTTACTCAAACAAGGTTCTGGATCTGATTGCTCACATTTCTAAATAAGTGTCAGCGATGATTCGGTGAAAAAAGGGCGACGTGATGTCGCCCTTTTTTATTGTTTATTGCAGATTTCTTTTACAACGAAAAACAATCAAAAAAGGTTCTATCATGCATAACACAATTTTCTCGCTCCCCGTCACTAAGCAAATTAGCACCACCCTTAGCCAGCGCCAGTTGGATCAATTACCCATCATCGTCGTCGATCATCCTGAAGTTCGTGCAGCCGTAGCATTACAAGGGGCTCACCTGCTCAGTTGGCAACCGACGAATGAAGAACCCGTTCTTTGGTTAAGCGACAATACGCCTTTTACTCAGCACGTTGCCATTCGCGGCGGCGTCCCTATCTGTTTCCCGTGGTTTGGCCCTTTCGCCGAACCTAATCATGGTTTTGCTCGTTTGCTGCCCTGGGAATTCACCGCCCACAGCGAAGATGAGCACGGTGTGCAACTCACCTTCACGCTGCGTGATAATGAAGAAACACGTAAAAGTTGGCCACATGAGTTCACACTCATCGCCCGTTTCAAGCTGGGCAAAGAATGCGGTATTGAGCTGGAAGCGCATGGCGATTACAGCATTACCAGCGCACTGCACACTTATTTCAACATCGGTGACATCAGCGATATTCGTATCACTGGCCTTGGTGAACCATTCATTGATAAGGTGGATCAGGGCAAGCTGGCGACGCAACAAGGCGATTTGGTCTTTACTGACCGTACAGACCGTATCTATACCCAACCGCAGGACACCAGCGTGGTACATGATGCAGTACTGAAACGCGCTATTGAAGTACACCATACGCACCATAGCGATGTGGTGTCATGGAACCCTGGCGCAGAACTGTCTCGTACGATTAGCGATATGCCCGATGAGGGATATAAAACGTTCGTGTGCGTGGAAACCGCGCGAATTAATCAGCCGTTTGTCGCGTCCACCAACGCTCCAGGTCGTCTGACGACGGTTATCCGCATCAAGAAATAACCACCGTTATACCGTGTATGGCGACGCTGTTCGCCATACACTTTTCTTCTAGACCCTTTCGTCACACCACATCCAGATGCTGTTTGCGCGTTGGCGGTGGAAACGCCTGATCTAACTGCGCGATAGCTTCCGCAGATAACTGCACATCCAGCGCTTTCGCATTTTCCTGAACATGCTTCATAGCGCTTGCTTTCGGAATTGCGATCACGCCCGGCTGACGGATGACCCACGCCAATAAAAGCTGCGCTGGCGTGATACTGTGTTCGCGCGCAATACGGTTCACCACCGGATGCGAGAATAACCCATCGCGTAAGCGCCCCGCCTGTGCCAGCGGGCAATACGCCATCACAGGAAGTTGCCGTTGTTGGCACCACGGTAACAAATCAAACTCAATACCGCGCGATGCCACATGATAAAGCACCTGATTGGTCAGGCAATGCTGTCCGCCATCTAACGACCACAGCTCCTGCATATCCTCAAGATCGAGATTGGATACGCCCCACTGACCGATTTTTCCCGCCTGTTGTAATCGTTCCATGGCGGAGATCGTATCAACTAACGGGATGCCACCGCGCCAGTGCAACAGATACAGATCGATACACTCCGTTTGCAGTCGCTTCAGGCTGCGTTCACACGCCTGTATCGCCTTTTCGCCTCCCGCATTGTGCGGGTAGACTTTCGATACCAGATAAACGCTGTCACGGCGGCCACGTATCGCCTCACCGACGACATCCTCTGCTCCACCTTCCGCGTACATTTCAGCCGTATCAATCAACGTTAACCCAAGGTCAATGCCCGCTTGCAGCGCCGCCACTTCCTGCGCTTTCAGTCGGGCATCTTCACCCATGTACCACGTTCCCTGACCGATCGCGGGTACACGGGTTTCATCTGGAAAACGAATCGCTTTTGTCATGCATCCCTCCCTTGGTTGGCGTCAACGTAATCTGTTTACCGTCAAACCTAACATGGCATTCAGCGCACCATAAACGTGCAAATGGGGTGATATCACCCCATTATTGTACGGCAGATGCACTATGCTTACGAAAAGCATTAAAAGCGCTTACGAAAAGCATCAGAAGCGATAGCTGACACCTGCGCTCATTAAGATGCTGTGGTTACTATCGACGATAGGGCTGTCTTTCATTTCGTCAGACAAACGCGTGTAACGTCCGACTGCCCAAGCGCTCCAGCTTTCGTTAAGCTGATAGCCCGCGCTCAGTTCAAGATATGGAGCCCAACCATCACCCGGGCTGTACTGGTTAAATCCAGAACGCGAAGATTCTTGCGCGCTCACACCGTAGTAATATTGGTTCATGTTTTCACTGAACCAGGTCGCACCGATACCGGGAGTGATGCTCAGATCGCCCATCGAGAAACGGTAAAGATAGGCGGTGTCCCACGCGAAACCGTTGCTGTAATCCAGCGTATCGCCAGCCAGCACAGTACGGATTTCACCCCAGTCGGCGGTATGACGATAAGCCGCACCGGCCATCAGCGTACCGCGGCGTTTATCCAACTGTTTCATGCGCTGATCGTCGCTATCTCCCGGTTTAAAACCTAAAGGCAGGTAGTAAGCCGTTAAAGAGAAACGATTTGCGCCGTCATTCCACAGGTAGTATCCACCACCCAGCCCGCGGAAATAAAAGCTTTCACTTTCATAATTCAGTACAGGAAGCGGATAAACGTCATTATCAACACCACGGTATACAGACGTTGAACCCGCAGCGCCAAGACCCAGAGAGACATCTGCGGCATAGGCTGAAGGCAGGAGCACAGCACCAGAAATCAGCGCGGCCAGCATACATAGTTGAGGTTTTTTCACAGTTTTCTATTTCCTATTACAGATAAATATCATGAAACATGATAGGCCAATTACACACGTTCGCGTTCAGGTTATATAAAAATAACATTAACGAATAACCTATATATTCGATAGGTTTTACGTGCGCTAACGTCGGTAATAAGCAGTGTCCTTCAGGCTGAGAGCCTATTAACGGTAATGTTACACGGATTTACCTGAAAGTGAGTCCTTGAAATATCTTAAAAATACGTCTGTGGACTAGAGGAAATTTTACGGATGCAAACTACGCTTTAATACAGAAGGTGACGTTTTCCTGACCAGCAGGTATGAATAAAATCACGACGCCCTGACGCCACAAGTTGGCATAAGGGTTGCTGGGTTCAGGAGACTTCTTCTTTCGGAGGGCAATACATTAATAGGCATATATTCCACTCGCTCTCTTAATCTGTGCTAATCGACGAAGGACGGGCATCGCTATGAACATATTTGATCACTACCGCCAGCGCTACGACGCTGCCAAGGACGAAGAGTTCACTCTGCAGGAATTCCTTACCATCTGTCAGCAGGATCGCAATGCTTATGCGAACGCGGCTGAACGATTGTTAACGGCTATCGGTGAGCCTGTAATGGTGGATACCGCCCAAGAATCACGAATGTCACGCTTATTTTCGAACCGGGTGATTGCCCGCTATCCTGCTTTTGAAGAATTTTACGGTATGGAAGAGGCCATCGAACAGATTGTCTCTTACCTGAAACACGCCGCTCAGGGATTGGAGGAGAAAAAGCAGATCCTGTATCTGTTGGGCCCCGTCGGCGGCGGGAAATCCTCGCTGGCTGAGCGCTTAAAAGCCCTGATGCAGCGCGTGCCCATTTACATCCTCAGCGCCAACGGTGAACGCAGCCCGGTAAATGACCATCCTCTCTGCCTATTCAATCCACAGGAAGATGCCGCAATACTCGAGAAAGAGTATACGATTCCGCGGCGCTACCTCGGCACCATCATGTCGCCGTGGGCCGCCAAACGCTTGCAGGAATTCGGGGGCGACATCTCCAAATTCAGGGTTGTCAAAGTGTGGCCATCCATTCTGGCGCAAATCGGGATCGCGAAAACCGAACCGGGCGATGAGAACAATCAGGATATTTCCGCGCTGGTCGGTAAAGTCGATATCCGCAAACTGGAACATTTTGCCCAGAACGATCCCGATGCCTATGGTTACTCCGGTGCATTGTGCCGCGCGAACCAGGGCATTATGGAGTTCGTGGAGATGTTCAAGGCTCCGATCAAAGTGCTCCACCCGCTGCTGACCGCGACACAGGAAGGCAACTATAACGGGACGGAAGGCATTGCTGCCCTGCCATTCAACGGGATTATTCTGGCGCACTCCAACGAGTCCGAGTGGGTGCAGTTCCGTAACAACAAGAACAATGAAGCGTTTCTCGACCGCGTGTATATCGTGAAGGTGCCGTACTGCCTGCGCGTATCCGAAGAGGTTAAAATCTACGACAAATTGCTGGATCACAGCGAGCTGACGCATGCGCCTTGCGCCCCCGGCACGCTGGAAACGCTGGCTCGCTTCTCCATTCTGTCGCGCCTGAAAGATCCCGAAAACTCCAGCATCTACTCCAAGATGCGGGTTTACGACGGTGAAAGCCTGAAAGATACCGATCCAAAAGCGAAATCCTATCAGGAGTACCGCGACTACGCGGGCGTGGATGAAGGGATGAACGGTCTGTCGACCCGCTTCGCGTTCAAGATTCTGTCACGTGTTTTTAACTTCGATCACAGCGAAGTCGCCGCCAACCCGGTACACCTGTTCTACGTACTGGAACAGCAGATCGAGCGCGAGCAATTCCCGCAGGAGTTGGCAGAGAAATATCTGGAACACCTGAAAGGTTATCTGACGCCGAAGTACGCTGAGTTTATCGGTAAAGAGATCCAAACAGCCTATCTCGAATCCTATTCCGAATACGGACAGAATATTTTTGACCGTTATGTTACCTATGCGGACTTCTGGATTCAGGATCAGGAGTACCGTGACCCAGATACGGGCCAGTTGTTTGACCGCGAATCGTTGAACGCCGAGCTGGAAAAGATCGAGAAGCCTGCGGGTATCAGTAACCCTAAAGACTTCCGTAACGAGATCGTCAACTTCGTCCTGCGCGCCCGTGCCAGCAATAGCGGCAGGAATCCAAACTGGACCAGTTACGAAAAGCTGCGCACGGTTATCGAGAAGAAAATGTTCTCCAACACGGAAGAGCTGTTGCCTGTGATTTCGTTTAATACCAAAACCTCAACGGATGAACAGAAAAAGCATGATGACTTCGTCGATCGCATGATGGAGAAAGGCTACACCCGGAAGCAGGTACGTTTGCTGTGCGAATGGTATCTGCGGGTGAGGAAATCATCATAATGACGCACGATGCTGGCAACAGCGTTTGGGGGAAACATGGCCTATTTTATTGACAGGCGACTGAACGGCAAAAACAAAAGCACGGTGAACCGCCAACGCTTTCTGCGCCGCTATAAGTCGCAAATAAAACAGTCGATTTCCGAGGCCATTAATAAGCGTTCGGTGACCGACATCGAAAGCGGGGAGTCGGTGTCGATCCCCAATGCAGACATCAACGAACCGATGTTCCATCAGGGCCGTGGAGGACGCCGCCACCGCGTCCACCCTGGCAACGATCACTTCGTACAAAATGACAAAATCGAGCGGCCACAAGGAGGTGGCGGCGGTGGTTCCGGTCAGGGAGACGCCAGCAAAGACGGCGAAGGCGAGGATGAGTTTGTCTTTCAGATCTCCAAAGACGAATATCTGGATCTGCTGTTTGAAGATCTGGCGCTGCCGAATCTGAAGAAGACCCAGCATCGGCAGATGACCGAATACAAAACGCATCGCGCCGGCTACACCGCTAACGGCGTTCCCGCCAATATCAGCGTCGTGCGTTCACTACAAAACTCGCTGGCACGCCGTATGGCGATGACGGCGGGTAAACGCCGCACATTGCATGAGTTGGAAGAGTCGTTAGAGCAATTGGCGCACACCGAACCCGCACAATTGCTGGAGGAGGAACGGTTACGGCAGGACATCGCCGAACTACGCCAGAAAATCGCACGCGTACCTTTTATCGATACGTTTGACCTGCGCTACAAGAACTACGAGCGTCGAGCCGAACCATCGAGCCAGGCCGTGATGTTCTGTTTGATGGACGTGTCTGGTTCTATGGATCAGTCGACGAAAGACATGGCGAAACGCTTTTATATTCTGCTGTATCTGTTCCTCAGCAGAAATTACAAAAACGTCGACGTTGTCTATATTCGCCACCACACGCAGGCGAAAGAGGTCGATGAACAGGAATTCTTCTACTCTCAGGAAACCGGCGGCACCATTGTCTCCAGTGCGCTAAAGCTGATGGAGGAAGTCGTGCGCGAGCGCTACGATCCGTCACAGTGGAATATCTACGCCGCACAGGCGTCGGACGGCGATAACTGGGCAGATGATTCGCCGCTGTGTCACCAGATTCTGGCGAATCAGCTGCTGCCGATGGTGCGTTACTACAGCTACATTGAAATCACCCGACGTTCACACCAGACGCTCTGGCGCGAATATGAAACGCTGCGCGATACGTTCGACAATTTCGCTATGCAGCATATCCGCGATCAGGATGATATTTACCCTGTCTTCCGTGAACTCTTCCGTAAACAAACCGTAGGGCATTAGCGACCTCTCAATCGGCCAGTTATCTGTTAACAGTTAGCTGGCTGATTTTATCTCTGTGAGCATTTTTCTATAAACATGCATTTAAAATACATGTATTATAAATAGCATTATACCTGCACAGAGAATCGCTCATGAATATTGATAAATTCAAACACCAGCATACCGAAATACTCGCAAGCATTGACACCCTGCGTCGACTATCGCGAGAAGGCGTGACGGAGAACGCCACTGACATCGCCCGCGCCATTGTCGCCATGAGTTCGACTATCAAACTGCATCTTTCTGCGGAAGATCGCGTGCTTTACCCTTCTCTGCAACGCAGCGGTGATGAACAATTAACGAAAATGAGCCAGCATTATCAGGATGAAATGCAAACCATTGCCGCGGATTACGATGCCTTTTCCCGCCGCTGGAATACAGCTTCACAGTTAGTGGGCCATGATAGGGATTTCCGGGCGGACGCTAACCACGTCTTGCGTAAAGTCTATGAGCGTATGCAGCGAGAGAATCACGATTTTTACCCCCGTATTGAAACAGCCTAGGCACATTAAGTACGCCTGACTAAAGGGGGGAGAATGTCTGACACATGACGCTCCGCCCTGTTAATGACCGCCCGCGTCCGAACATATAAACTCATTTTCCGCCACATGTTTGTGACATCGTCACAAATATAACACTTCCTTTCCGCTAGCGTGCGCATTACCCTGTCAGCCCCATAAAACATAGATTTCTGTTTTGTTATGCAACGATTTGTTCTGATTTTACTGACTCTGGTTCTACTCGGCCCTCTGGGCATCGACATTTATTTACCGCTTATTCCCGCCATCGCCGTGGCGCTGAACAGCCCAGAATCGCTGATCCAGTCCACCGTCGCCCTCTTTATTCTGGTCATGGGATTAGGACAGCTTTTGGCTGGGCCACTGGTTGATAAATATGGTCGACGTCCAATGGCACTGGCAGGTGTAGTGATCTACATCATTGGGGCGATCATGGCGGCACTGGCCACCGATGCCACGCTATTCATTCTCTCACGCCTTTTTCAGGGCATGGCCGTCTGCTGTACCGCCGTTGCCATTTTCAGCAGCGTACGTGACAAACTAAACGGTGATGATGCTGCCAGAACCTATGGTTTTCTTAACGGTACGCTGAATATTGTACCCGCGCTGGCACCGCTACTAGGTGGGCTCTTAGCCGAGGCCTTCGGCTGGCGTGCCCCTTTCTGGTTCCTCGCAGGCTACAGCATTCTAGTGCTGGCAGTCGTGATCCGCTTCCTGCCCGAGACACGGCCGGATTCAACCTTGCCCGTACACGGCTTGCCGCTGCGCCAATATGCACGCCTGTTATCCGATCGCCACTTTCTGGGCTTCGCGTCAGTCAATGCGGGCGCAATGGGGATGGCATTAACCTATGTCACCTTTTCACCTGTGGTGTTAATGAATCAGGCACAGCTCACACCGCTTGAGTTTTCGATTGCCTTCGGCGCGAACGGCTTTTGGATCATGCTGGTCAGCTTCTTCGCGAATCGTATTATCCGCAAAGTCGGTAGACCACGTTGTCTGGCTATCGGTAGCCTGCTGATGGGGGCGGGTTTTCTTTCGCTGCTCGGCGGCGTCGCGCTCTTGCCAGAGGCGATGCAAGACACCTGGCCAACTTATATGTTCCCCGTCGCGCTAGCCTGTGCGGGTCTGGCGTTTTTGATCGGGCCGTCCACCAGCTATGCGCTGGAACCTTATTCTAACGAGGCGGGTATTGCATCGGCGATGGTAGGATTTGTGCAGATGGCAGGCGGTGCGGCGCTGGGGCTGATTGCGATGGCCATTCCTCTGCCGTCAAAAATATCACTGGCGTTGGTAATGCTCTGTGCCGCCCTGTTGGCGATACGCGCCCGCCTGCTCACGCGTCACCATAAGAGCAGCATTACGTCGCTGCCCCGCGCCTAGTTCAAAACACTGAATACAGATACACTAACGAACGTATCTTTCTACAGATAAATCATCGGACTCAATCTCCGGTGATTGATCTGACAGAATATCTGCCAATAATTTCCCTGACCCGCAGGCCATCGTCCAGCCTAACGTGCCATGTCCGGTATTCAGATACAGATTTTTCAGCGGTGAACGCCCCACCAGCGGTGTGCCGTCTGGCGTCATCGGGCGCAGCCCTGTCCAGAATGTCGCTTGCTCGATCGGACCACAATGGGGATACAGATCGCGCACCACCATTTCCAGCGTCTCACGCCGTTTAGGGTTCAGATCGGTGTTAAAACCCACCACTTCCGCCATGCCACCAACGCGAATACGATGATCAAAACGTGTGATGGCAACTTTGTACGTTTCATCCAACACGGTAGAAACGGGTGCGGCGGCATCATCCGCCAGAGGAATGGTTAGTGAATAACCTTTCAACGGATAAACCGGAATATCGAACCACTGGCGCAGTAGTCCCGTAGAATAGGAACCGCAGGCCATCACATAGGCATCAGCCACAATCATGCCATCGTCGCACTGCACGCCTGTGACATGATGTCCTTCAACTCGCAGTTGACGAACGTGACGCCCCAGCTTGAAGGTGACCCCTGCATCAGCGGCCATCGTGGCCAGTTGACGGGTGAACAGCTGGCAATCCCCCGTTTCATCATGTGGTAACCGCAGCCCACCAGTCAGTTTCCAGACGACATTCGCCAATGCGGGTTCGACAGAGGCCAGCTCATGGCGAGTCAACAATTGATACGGGACGCCAGCCTCTTCCAGCACGGCAATATCCCGTATCGCATTGTCATATTGCTGTTCGGTGCGGAACAGTTGAAGCGTTCCCCCTTGCCGACCTTCGTACTGGATGCCGGTATCTCGCCGCAGCTGTTGCAGGCAGTCACGGCTGTATTCAGCCAGACGCACCATCCGGGCTTTATTGGTTTTATAGTGGCGCACATCACAGTTGAGTAACATTTGCCACATCCAGCAAAGCTGTGTCGCCGTGAAATCTGGCCGGATAGCCAGAGGTGCATGACGCTGGAACATCCATTTTATCGCCTTCAGCGGTATGCCAGGTGCAGCCCACGGTGCAGCATAGCCGGGTGAGATCTGCCCTGCATTCGCTGCGCTGGTTTCAAGCGCGGGCTCCGGTTGCCTGTCAATAACGGTGACATCATGCCCTGCCTGCGCAAGATACCAGGCGGTACTCACGCCAACTACACCACTTCCCAGAATCACAACCCGCATGCGACCACTCTCCCTTTTGCACCGTTAAAGACCATTTAATCTGCTAATGAATCACTCATTAACTGGAATAAAACACTAGTTAACAGGTAAAACTGAAGACTACTCTAGCATTTGGGAAGCAATTGTCACCTGCCTCGACGATAACATTTATTTATTGTTATGTTTTTGTCCCGTTGATTCTTCACTGAAATCATAACGAAATAACTGTGAAACCATTCACAAAATACGCTTTCGTTTTTTCGCAAAAAAGAGAAGGAAAAGTAAAAAAGATAGAAATGTTAAATCCCAGTTTAATTAATACGTTAGTTAGATTGCTTGTTTTTAAATTATGACCATCATCACACAAATAGAAGCAACAATCTTGCTGTCAAGACATGCTTACGCGTAATTAAATACAAAATTGCGACATCCATCAAAAAAACGCCTTATCAGTTCAATAACATTGTGTTCACACGACGGTTATTCATATTTTCGAGGGCGATGATGAAAATTGGATTAGTCATTAGCGGCGGCGACGTTAGCGGAATAAATAACTTCATCTATCAGGTGAATAGAATGACTGCCGCTGACATCGTCATTTTCGATGGGGGAATTAATGGCCTTATCGATAATTGCTGTAAGATCCTCACTCGTCGAGATTTGGTAGATTACTCCATTTCATCAATGCCGCTGATTGCATCAGGGCGAAAAAATGGAAAATGTAGAAAAACAGACTACGAGCACATCGTTAAAAACATCCAAAAACAAAAACTCGATGCGCTCATTATGGCGGGAGGAGATGGTTCATTTCAATTTCTAAAAAAGTTAAGCCACTATGGCATTCATTGTTACGGTGTAGGAATGACAATCGATAATGATATTTCAGGGAACAGCTATACGATTGGTTTTTCTACCGCCTGCGAGCAGGTAATGAGTGAAGTGGAGAAATTACGCAATACGGGCCGGGGATTACAAGGTCGGGTCTTTATGATTGAATTACTCGGTGGCTATTGCGGTGAACTAACACTACAGGCAGCATTAAAGAGCAATGCCGATATCGCACTCATTCCAGAATCACAGTGGAACATTGATACATTATCGCAACGTATTCGCGAGAAAATCGCAGAACAGAATAGCGTCATTATTTTATGCTCTGAAGGATACACTCAGGAATATACACCTGGCTTTCAGGGTGCCATAGACACGATTATCAAGAAAATTGAGCATAAGGTTGGAATCCGCATCCGAAAAACCATTTTAGGGTACGGTTTACGAAATGGCGCGCCCACCGGGGAAGAAATTATTCAGGGCACACTGTTAGCAGAAGAAATGGTCCGATGCATTAACGCCGGGCTGACCAATAAAATTATCATTATTAATAACAACAATAAAGCCATCCCTATTGACCTGGAGGATTCCGAACGACGTTTGGTTGATGTCGAAAGCCATTTTTATAAGCTCGCGAAAGCTCATCACCTTATATGAGGCCATTATCATGTTGAAAGTACTTTGCGTTTGCGGCTGTGGATTAGGTTCCAGTTTCGCTATCGAAATGAGTGCGAAATCCGTACTGAAAAAATTGGGAATTGATGCAGAAATCAATCATACCACGATTTCAGAAGCCTCAGCCTTTAATTATGACGTCATTCTAACCCAGAAAATATTTGCGGAGATCCTGAATAGCGACGCCAGTGAAGATGAGAAAAAAAGAGTCATCATTCTTAATAAACTTACCGACAAAGATGAAATAGAAGAAAAAATTTTAGCCTACATCCAGGCTCATAAATAGCATGAGGTGAAAAATGAACACCGTTATCAATTTCATTGTGAAAGATTTATTAGGCCAGGCCTCCATATTAATCGCACTGATCGCCATGATCGGATTGATTTTACAGAAAAAATCGGTAGGAAAAATTGCAGAGGGGACGTTCAAGACACTGCTTGGTTTCCTCATCATGATGGCAGGGATTAACATTATCGTCGATGCCCTGACGTACTTGAACAGCATCTTTACCCACGGTTTCGGCATGAAGGGCTACATCACCGATGTCGCCGCTATCGCCGGATTGGCAAACCGCGAACTTGGGTCCGAAGTCGCATTGACGCTGATGGCGATCTTCGCCGTCAACATCCTGATTGCGCGGATTACTCCCTTTAAATATATCTTCCTGACGGGGCAGGCTCTGCTGTGGATGGCAACAATCGGTACGGTGATCGGCTATAAGTCGGGCTTGAGCGGCGCGACGTTGATCCTCACCGGAGGCATATTTGGCGGCGTGATGGCCGTGCTGATGCCTGCGCTGGCGCAGCCGATTGTCCGTAAAATCACGAATTCGGATGATGTTGCACTGGGCCATTTTTGTACCATTGGATATCTGGTGCAGGCTGCCGTCGCTCGGCTAGTCGGTAAAAACTCCAAATCTACAGAAGATTTAACGCTGCCCGATAACTTCAAATTCTTGCAGGATACCTACCTGTCGATGGCCGTCGTCATGGTGCCAATGTACCTTATCCCCGCCTTGGCTGCGGGACCCGCCTACATCGCGCAGTATGCCAATGGCGTCAACTATCTGATGTATTCCTTCATGCAGTCCATGCAGTTTGTGGCGGGCGTTTTCGTTCTCTACAGCGGCGTACGCCTGCTGCTTAATGAGCTGGTACCTGCATTTCGAGGTATCGCCATGCGTCTGGTGCCTAATGCTAAACCCGCGTTGGATTGCCCGGTGCTCTTCCCCTATGCTCCCAACGCCGTGATTGTTGGCTTCCTCGCCACCACCGTCGGTTCAATCCTGGGAATGCTGATCTTCCCCATGTTTGGATTGGCGATGATTTTGCCAGGGTTATTGACCAACTTCTTTGCGGGCGGAACGGCGGGTATTTTCGGTAACGCGATGGGAGGACGACGTGGTGCAATTATCGGCGGTGTGGTTCATGGCCTTTTCATTACCTTGTTACCCGCCATTCTGGTGCCATTACTGGAGGTCTTCGGATTTACTGGCGTCACCTTCAGTGATTCTGATGTCATCGGTACAGGGTTGATATTAGGACACGCCTTCCAGCAAGACTGGTTATTTGTCGCCGTATTTATCGCGTTTGTTGCAGTCATTGCCTTTATTGCGAATCGTAAACTATCGCAATAACGCATAAACACATCGCATGGCCTGTCGTCATTAATGTCATGGTGTAGATTGTTAAGGAGTCACTATGTTTTCTTCACTTAAACGTTTTTTATCGCCAACCTCCTCTTCCGGCCGCCGTGATAATACGGATAACAACCGCGTCAGGGAAATTGAGGAGGAATTAGCTGAACTTGAATCTCGTTTAGCACAAGATCCAACCCATAGTGAAACGCAAAAAACGCTAATAATTAAATACAACCAGGCCATTCAATTATTTTCTTCCCATCCTGACTATCGGGATCGCGTTGATACTATTTTCATTCAGATCGATGAACTCAGGAACACCATTCGGAAAAATATATGAGGCTTTATGAGCATAAAAAATTTCCTTTTGCAGCACAATTGCATTCAACTCGGCGTGATATGTGAAACATGGGAAGAGGCTATTTATTGTGCCGCAAAACCATTAATCAGCGCAGGGTGTATTACGAAGAACTATCCGCTTGCTGTAATAAACAGCACGAAGGAATACGGTCCTTATTATGTTTTTGATGAAGGCATCGCTATTCCTCATGCACGCCCTGAGTGCGGCGTCATTGAGAATTGTTTTAGTTTACTGACATTGCAAACACCACTTTCTATTCAGGGAAGTGAGCCGGTGGATATTTTAATTATGTTCGGTGGCGTTAACAGCGATGCACATATTACAGAAGGTATTGCCTCCATCGTCAGTTTATTAGAACAGGACGACATGCTTTCCCGTATTCGATGTGCCACCACAGCAGATGATATTGTCGGGGTATTATGAAAACGCTTATTTTAGTAAATGGCATACCAGCATCAGGGAAAAGCACGGTAGCACGTATTATTTCTGACGAATTGTATCTCCCACGATTAAGCCTCGATGAAATAAAAGAGCCGTTCATGATGCAGTTCTGCGATGTCATTGACAGGACGTTAAATAGAAAGCTGGGATACGCCGCGTATCAGGCGATGTTTAATATCGTTCAACAGGCTCCAGAAAATAACATTTTCATACTTGATGCCTGGTTCGGATTCCGTGAGAAGTCGATATTAAAAGAATATCTCACGTCGTGTGGCGTCAAGCATTCGCTTGAAATATGGAATGCTATCTCACCTGAACGGGTTGTGGAACGGTATCAAAAAAGAATGAATGAAAGAATAAAGGGCCATCCCGGTGATGAGTATCTCCCGGAATTAATTTCACTCGCACATCAGGCACAGCCAATGTGCATTGGAAAGTGTTACACGGTTGATCAGGATAAGGAAATTAATCATCAGGAATTAATTCAATGGATCAAAACACATCTGGGTTAATCGCTTATTTACATTAATTTTTATGAGGATAATTATCATGAACACCATGACAACAGCTGAACACCGGGGATATCAATTAATTTGTGACGAGACGGGCGCCATGATGGTCATTGCCTGCGATCAACGTGGCGGTATGCGTACACTATTAGCGCCAACATCAGAGGCACAAGCTGCCATTTCCAATGAAACATTAGGTAAAACAAAATATGATATCACCCGCTATCTAGCGGCTGAGGCGGGCTGTGTGCTGGTTGACCCGATCTGCGCCATACCAGGCTTGATAGACGACAATATTTTGCCTCGCGATACCGGCCTACTCATCGGTCTGGATGCCTCTGGCTGGGAAACGAGCCCGGAAGGCTATCGGATCTCCACGATGGTTGAGGGCGTAACGGCCCGTAAAGTGCGTGAATGGGGTGCCACTGGCGGAAAAATTATGATCTATCTTCGCCCAGATATCCCAGACGCCAATACCCGTAATCTTGAAACACTTCGTGCCGTGATTCAGGACTTTGCACAGGAAGACTTGCTGCTCGTCGTCGAGTTCCTCACCTATTCTCTGGAAAATGAATCTCGCGAAGCCTATACCCATCTTCTGCCCGAGCTCATTCCGGCGGGCTGTCAGGCCTGTATTGAGCAAGGCGCAAAAGTGTTGAAGATCCCTTATCCTGGATCGGATGAAGCCTGCGCGCGCGTGACCACGCTCTGCGGTGAAATACCTTGGGCTGTCCTGTCTGCGGGCGTCGATCACGCCACCTTTCTCCCTCAGGTAGAGAGCGCGTTGAAAAATGGTGCCTCTGGTGTGATTGCCGGACGTTCCCTCTGGAAGGATTGCATCTCACTCGATCGCAACATTTCTAAAGAGAAGTTGTCCACGCTCGCCGTGTCCCGCCTCAACGATATTCAGGTGCTGTTAAAACGGTATCAGCGCCCCTAGTTCAGATGGCATGTTGCGCTCTCTCAGGGGAGCGCACTCCCCGATTGATAGACAGTGCAAACACCGTTCTTTTTTATCCCATCAGCGATATTTATCCACTGAATACGCTCAATTAGTCAATTGCCGCGTCTCCAAAGCTCAGCTATAACTAAATGAACCACGATGATTTTTTGACAGGAGCCAACGGGAAGGCAGCACACGGGATCTCATCTACAGGCTTGTTATGCTAGGGGGCGCGCTGATGGCTATATCGACGGATAATCAGGTAAAAAAAACACTTCGCCTGAGTGATGGACCGGACTGGACATTTGAGTTATTGCGGGTTTATCTCGACGAGATTGATCGGGTAGCCAAGCTGTATCGTCTGGCAACCTATCCTCATCAGATCGAGGTAATCACCTCAGAACAAATGATGGATGCCTATTCCAGCATAGGTATGCCGATCAACTATGCCCACTGGTCGTTCGGGAAAAAATTTATCGAAACCGAACAGCGGTACAAGCACGGGCAGCAGGGGCTGGCATATGAAATCGTCATTAACTCCGATCCCTGTATCGCGTACTTGATGGAAGAAAATACGCTACCGATGCAGGCACTCGTCATGGCACACGCCTGCTACGGACACAATTCGTTCTTCAAAGGCAACTATCTGTTCCGCAGTTGGACCGACGCCAGCTCTATCGTCGATTATTTGCTCTTTGCCCGGCAGTATATTGCGCAATGTGAAGAACGTTATGGCGTGGATGAGGTCGAGCACCTGTTAGACTCCTGCCATGCGCTCATGAATTACGGCGTTGACCGCTATAAGCGTCCGCAGAAAATCTCGCTCGAAGAGGAAAAATCTCGCCAGAAAAGCCGCGAGGCCTATCTGCAAAGCCAGGTCAACGATCTCTGGAAAACCTTACCGCGCCGCGAACAGGGGACGGCACCAGAACAAGCAAGACGCTTTCCGCAAGAACCGCAGGAAAACCTGCTCTACTTTATGGAGAAAAACGCCCCGCTGCTCGAGCCTTGGCAACGAGAGGTGTTGCGTATCGTGCGGAAAGTCAGCCAGTATTTCTATCCACAGAAGCAGACTCAGGTGATGAATGAAGGCTGGGCCACCTTCTGGCACTACACCATCCTGAACCATCTTTATGATGAGGGTCGAGTCTCTGAGCGTTTCATGCTGGAATTCCTGCACAGCCATACCAACGTGATTTATCAGCCGCCGTATAACAGCCCGTATTACAGCGGCATCAACCCCTATGCGCTGGGCTTCGCAATGTTTCAGGACATCAAGCGTATTTGTCAGTCACCGACAGAGGAAGACCGCTACTGGTTCCCCGATATCGCGGGTAAGGACTGGCTTGATACGCTGCATTTCGCAATGCAGAATTTCAAGGATGAGAGCTTCATCAGCCAGTTCTTATCACCTAAATTGATGCGCGATTTCCGGCTATTTACCGTGCTGGACGATGATCGAAACAACTATCTGGAAATTGCCGCGATTCACGACGAAGAAGGTTATCGTTTAATTCGGCAAGAGTTGTCCGCGCAGTACAATCTGAGCCATTTGGAGCCAAATATTCAGGTCTGGAACGTGGATTTGCGCGGCAACCGAGCGCTGACACTGCGATACGTTCCGCATAACCGCGCGCCCTTAGATAAAAGCAGTCAGGAAGTGTTAAAACACGTCCATCGCCTGTGGGGGTTTGATGTTTATCTGGAGCAGGCTAACTCAGATGGCAGCATTGAGCTAATTGAGCGCTGCCCGCCGCGTAACGGGGCGGCATCCGCATAGCGGCACAGGTAAAAAGCTTCGCCGATAAAAGACAAAGGGGATTCAGGCAGTACCTGAATCCCCTTTTCACGATGAAGCGAATGACGTCTTAGCGGCGCACTTCCGCGATATCTCGCGGGATGGCGCTCTGCATACTGTGCCAGATCGCTCCACTTTCTTTACCGTAATGTCTGACGACATCCATAACCTGATCGTACAGCTCTTCGCTGCGTAACGTTTCCAACCGACCGTAAAAATTCACCGCCAGCTTACGGGCTTCTGGGTTGGAGAAATAATATCGCCCTACGCGAATATATAATCCTTTCAAACCGTTCAGGATCAGGCCATAAATCGGGTTGCCAGAAGCAAAAGCCAAACCACGGAACACGTTATAGTCAAGTAGCGCAAAGGCTTCTGCGCTGTCATCAACCGCGTTTGACTGGGTCAGCACATCGCGCACCTTTTCAGGATTATGTCGTAACGCCGTCCGAATAAAAATTGCGGCGATATTGGTGCGCACAGCCAGCAGGTTATCGATCAGTTGCGGGACGCTATCGTGATCGAGCCGAGCCAACGTTTCCAGAATGTTAAGCCCAGAAGTTTCCCAAAAATTGTTAATCTTGGTTGGTTTCCCGTGCTGTATCGTCAGCCAGCCATCGCGGGCTAAGCGCTGAAGCACCTCGCGCAGGGTAGTACGGGTCACGCCGATCAGTTCGGAAAGCTCTCTTTCCGCGGGCAAAATAGAGCCTGGTGGAAAACGGTTATTCCATATACTTTCGATAATGTATTCTTCCGCGAATCCAGCCGGACTTTGCGCCTTTATAACCATGTGTTTGATAATCCGTAGCGGTGATTGCCGAAAAAAGCCGAACCATAATACCAGACGAAAGAATCATGATATAGCGCCGTACTCAGACCCCGAACCATTTCAATGAAAAATTGTGACTGCAAACCGCCCCTCACTGCGACGAACGGTAGACTTATGACCATTTGTAAAGTTTTTACGGTATGATAAAAACCATCAAACTATTCTAACGAATAAGGATTCTCTTCTCATCATGATTGGCATGCCCCTTCACCACGCACTGTTTAAAAACTTTCTTGGGCAGTCACCAAACTGGTACAAGTTGACTATTTTTTGCTTCTTGCTGATTAATCCACTGCTGTTCTATTTTATTAGTCCGTTCTGGGCAGGCTGGTTATTGGTCGTGGAGTTTATTTTTACGCTCGGTATGGCGCTGAAATGCTATCCGCTACAGCCAGGCGGTCTGCTGGCGCTGGAGGCGATTCTCATCGGCATGACCAGCCCACAGCAGGTGTGGCATGAAGTCACAGGGAATATTGAAGTGCTCATGCTGCTGGTATTTATGGTGGCAGGCATCTACTTCATGAAGCAACTGCTGCTGTTTGTGTTTACCAAACTGCTGCTGCGCATTCACTCCAAAACGCTACTCTCACTCGCCTTCTGTATAGCGGCAGCGTTTCTCTCCGCGTTTTTAGACGCGTTGACGGTAATTGCCGTCGTGATCAGCGTCGCCATCGGGTTTTACGGTATTTATCACCGTTTCGCGTCCCAACAGGGTGAAAGTGATGCCGACATCAGCGATGACAGTGCATTAAGCAGCGAGGAGCATCGGTCCACGTTGGAACAGTTTCGCGCCTTCTTACGCAGCCTGCTCATGCACGCTGGCGTCGGCACAGCGTTGGGTGGGGTGATGACGATGGTCGGCGAACCTCAAAACCTGATTATCGCGAAAAGCGCTGGCTGGGATTTCGTCAATTTTTTCCTGCGCATGTCACCCGTGACTGTCCCGGTGTTTATTTGCGGTATTCTGACCTGCGTGCTGGTCGAACGTTTTAAACTGTTCGGCTATGGGGTAAACCTGCCGGACAGCGTACGCCGTGTACTTGAGGATTATGATCGGGACATGACAGAAAAACGTACGCCGCAGGATAACGTGCGTTTACTCGTGCAGGCGCTGATTGGCGTTTGGCTCATCATCGCGCTGGCGTTCCATCTGGCTGAAGTCGGGTTGATTGGTCTTTCCGTGATTATTATGGCCACAACGTTCTGCGGCGTAAGCGAAGAACACGCTATCGGAAAAGCGTTTCAAGATGCCATGCCGTTTACCGCGCTGTTGACAGTCTTTTTTGCCATCGTCGCCGTCATTATCGATCAGCACCTGTTCTCACCGATCATCCATTACGTCCTGCAATCTTCGGATAGCGCCCAGTTAACACAGTTTTATCTGTTCAATGGCTTGCTATCATCGATATCGGATAATGTCTTTGTAGGGTCGGTTTACATTAACGAAGCCCACAATGCATTTAAAAATGGACAGATCTCGTATTCTCAGTTCGAACTGCTCGCCGTGGCGATCAATACCGGCACCAACCTGCCTTCGGTTGCTACGCCGAATGGGCAAGCTGCGTTTCTGTTCTTGCTGACATCCGCGCTGGCACCGCTTATCCGCCTCTCTTACGGGCGTATGGTGATCATGGCGCTGCCTTACACCATAGTGATGACGCTGGTCGGGTTGCTTTGCGTTGAATTCGCGCTGGTGCCGTTCACTGACTTTTTGCTGAATAATCACTGGATTTCTTTGCCAAATTTGACCCTATCGGGCAGTCACTCATAATCACGATCGTGTATAGTCATTACGGTGGTGGCAATGTCCCTGTTGATGATCCTATCCACAGGGACATTGTCGCCGAAAAAATGACAGAAAAGCATCAAATAAACATATCGTTACGTTTTGCACAGTGAAATGATGGCAGTGAAGCCAGAACGGTTTACACTGCTGCTTTAATCATGTTTAGCATGGAATATTTTTATGTTGCGATTTCTTAATCGTTGCTCACGCGGACGTGGTGCGTGGCTGCTGCTGGCGTTTACCGCTTTAGCGTTGGAATTGACTGCGCTCTATTTTCAGCACGTTATGCTATTAAAACCGTGCGTGCTGTGTATCTATCAGCGCTGTGCACTATGGGGCGTTTTCGCGGCAGGTATTGTCGGTGCCATCGCACCATCAACACCGTTACGTTACCCTGCCATTGCGCTCTGGATATACAGCTCGTACGAAGGGGTTCGATTGGCATGGAAGCATACGGATATCTTGTTGAATCCGTCGCCGTTTAACACCTGTGATTTCTTTGTCAGCTTCCCGTCATGGCTGCCTTTGGACAAATGGCTTCCCGCCATTTTCAATGCGACAGGGGATTGCTCAGAGCGTCAATGGTCGTTCCTTTCGATGGAAATGCCACAATGGCTGCTCGGCATCTTTGCTGCTTATCTGTTGATTGCTGCGCTGGTACTGATCGCTCAGCCCTTCCGTCCCAAGCGCCGCGACCTCTTCAGCCGTTAATACATAATCTGTTAAGAAACCGAAAAGCCCGACAATATGTCGGGCTTCTGGTAACCGTTTCTGCACTTCACAGACTCACGCCAACCGTCACTGCTGTGGCCTGTAGATATCCCGATAATGGCCTAATCGCTCGTTGAAGAAAGGCCTTTTTTCTTGCGGGATTCTTCGTGATATTTCATCTGCGTCGATCTTTTTTTCCTGACTTTCCATGAAAGCAATCGTGGAGGCAGCAAAGTCAGTGTACTGCTCGCTGTATTCAAGGATGATTTTCTCAAAGTTAATCACATGCTCTCCCCCTCTGCTGGTTTAACTGCTCTAAAATTATACAACACGTCACGATTTATGCCGGAGACGACAGCATGATTCGCACAAGGAAAAAGAAAAATGTGAAGTGGTGGGCAAAAAAATGGATGTTTCGATTCCAGCAGTGAAGTGCGGCGTTTTCTTCCTCAATGGTATTTAAACCACCCGCCCCTTTTTGAGCACTTTTTCTTCATTACAACCCCACTCATGCCTATAGTAGGTATCGCAGGTCAACAACGACTTCTCACCCTATGAGGTATTTCTAGCGCAATTAATGTATTCAGGAGAAACAATCATGTTAGGCAATATCAATATTTTCATCGCCGTATTGGGCGGCATCCTCTTTCTTAGCTTTCTGGCGGCGTACCTGAGCCCCAAATGGGATGACTAATGAGCACTGACTCTCCCCCCGATAAAAAGCCCCTCTTCTGAGAGATTCAGATTGAGGGGCTTCTTGTTTTAGGCATGCAACTTGTTTTCGTCATACAACAACCCGCGCCGAACAAAAATTATCGTGCCCATTCTGGTTTGTTCAGGATATGGTCTTGCCAGTCCACCACTTCGCTTTCGCGCACGGCAATATGGCGCACCGAGATACGTTCGCGGTGCATGGCTGTCTTGGTACCACAGACCAACGGATGCCACTGCGGTAAATCCTCACGCTCATGAACTAGACGATAAGCACAGGTCGCCGGTAGCCAGTTAAACGTCAGCAGGTTTTCTCGCGTGAGCTTGATACAGTCCGGCTCATACTCGAAGCGTTTCTCATAGTTACGGCACTGGCAGCTTTTAATATTCAGTTGATTACAGGCGACGTTGGTAAAGTAGATCTCCTCCGTATCCTCATCAATCAGTTTATGCAAACAGCACTGACCGCAGCCATCGCACAGCGACTCCCATTCATCGTCAGACATCTCAGACAACGTTTTTTGCTGCCAAAAAGGGCGTTCAGTCATGTTTCTTCCTGTTGTAAATCTATAGCGTTGTAAATAAAGATACGTGATTCTGGCAGGCACTGCGGGGAAGTGTTGCTGCCCGTCGTTCGATACGGGCAGCCAGAGCGTTAAATAATACGTGTGCTCAGCGTCCGGTCATTGACCGTAATCGTCAGCATATCGCCAGACAGGATCGGACCAACCCCTTTTGGCGTACCCGTCAAAATAATATCGCCCGCACGCAGCGTAAAGAAACGGCTCATATAGGCAATCAGCGGCAGAATCGGCGTAATCATATCACGCGTGTTGCCCTGCTGGCGTACTTCATCATTCACTTTTACACCCAGTTCGGTTTGCTGCGGATCGCCAAACTCAGCGACCGGAATAAAACCGGAGATCGGGCAAGAGCCATCAAATGCTTTGGCTTTTTCCCACGGCTGACCCGCTTTTTTGAATTCAGACTGCAAATCACGCAGCGTCAAATCCAGCGCTACGCCATAACCCGCGATTGCACGAGCGACGCGTTCTTCATTCGCCTGCTTTAACGGCGTGCCAATCAGCACCGCCAGCTCGACTTCATGGTGTACCGATCCCAGGTTTTTGGGAATGGCGACGGGCTGGCGTAAATCACACAATGCGGTTTCAGGCTTGATGAATAAAACTGGCTCACTCGGGGTTGCACTTCCCATTTCTTTGATATGTTCTGAGTAGTTGCTTCCGACGCAAACGACTTTATTTACTGGGAAATCAAGCAGCGCGCCCTGCCAGTCTCTGTGTTGATACATGGGTATTCTCCTGCCCTGTCTGTTGGATTATCGCTGCTTTCATGGCGCAGAATATGCCCAAAAAGAAAGCCGCTATATAAGAACACGATGGTGCAAAACCATCGTTATATCATCGCAGCAGGGGTTCTCCCAACAGATTTCAGGAGCGCAAGGTTACCGATCGCGTGGTCTGAAGAAGGCACCATAGCCTATCAAGAATAGAAACCATTAAATTATGACGGGCTAAAACTCGAAAGATGAATATTTATCGTGCGGAATATCATGTAAACCGTCGAGATATTCCACACCAAATTATGTGTTCGGCTTTATCTGAAATTACGCCTTAGTATTATTTTTTTACATTTACACCGGCGTGGTTAATAAGCTTTCAACCGGCGGCGGAACCTGTAGATAAAAGCCCTGTTCCTGAAGCGCAAGTTTTACTTTTTCTATATCGGCATTCGCCAATTTTTTACGCCCATCCAGCGGTAAAACCATGGCCAACTGCGGCGCACCAAAACTTTTCATTAATTCTTCAGGCACGCGTGAAAAATCGTCTTTTTTTTCAACATAAAGATAGGTCTGATCGCGTTTAGCACTTCGATAGATCACACAAAACATTTTTTTTACTCTATTTGATGGGAATGCCATCTTGCCTGTATATAATTGTAACTATAACATGCTTACAGCGCTCTGGAATATCATGCCTTAAATGTTACTCTAGGGATTAAAAGATGCTGAAACTGAGTCAGGATAGATGTCACAAACGCCAATAGAGCTAAAAGGCAGCAGCTTTACCTTATCGGTTGTTCATTTGCATGATTCCCAACCCGAGGTAATTTACCAGGCACTACAGGAAAAAATAGAGCAAGCGCCTGCTTTCCTGAAAAATGCCCCCGTTGTCATTAATGTTGCTGCATTAACAGCGGAAACCGACTGGATAAAATTGCAGCAGGCCATTTCATCAACAGGCCTGCATGTCGTTGGCGTCAGCGGATGCACCGACGACGTATTAAAACAAGCCATTGCGCAGGCGGGGCTTCCTCTTTTGAGTGAAGGCAAAGCACAACGTCGGGCAATCGAACCCGTTGCGGCTGTTCCTACCGCGGTGAAAACGAAAGTCATCAACACCCCTGTTCGCTCCGGCCAACAGATCTATGCTCGAAACAGTGACTTAATCGTCATGAGCAGCGTTAGCGCAGGGGCAGAGGTGATTGCTGATGGCAATATTCATATTTACGGCATGATGCGCGGCCGAGCCCTCGCGGGCGTTTCTGGCGATGTTCAAAGCCAGATATTCTGTACGCATCTGGCCGCAGAACTGGTCTCTATTGCCGGACGTTACTGGCTGAGCGACCAGATTCCTGAAGCGTATTTTGGGCAACCAGCACGGATCAACCTGAACCAGCTGGACAATGTGTTAACGATAAAACCTCTAGACTAGAATCTCCCAAGGAAACATTTATGGCACGCATCATTGTTGTTACATCGGGTAAAGGGGGCGTTGGCAAGACCACATCAAGCGCGGCCATTGCTACCGGTTTAGCCCAGAAAGGAAAAAAAACGGTTGTCATCGATTTTGATATCGGTCTACGTAACCTCGACCTGATCATGGGATGTGAGCGTCGCGTGGTGTATGACTTCGTGAACGTGATTCAGGGTGATGCCACACTGAATCAAGCGCTGATCAAAGATAAGAGAACGGACAATCTCTATATTCTGCCTGCATCACAAACACGCGATAAGGATGCGTTAACGCATGAGGGCGTTGAAAAAATACTCAACGACCTGAGCGATATGGCGTTCGATTTTATCGTGTGTGATTCGCCAGCCGGGATTGAAACAGGTGCATTGATGGCACTCTATTTCGCCGACGAAGCGATTATCACCACTAACCCGGAAGTGTCTTCCGTTCGCGATTCCGACCGTATTCTGGGCATTCTGTCCTCTAAATCACGTCGTGCGGAACGTTCTGAAGATCCGATTAAAGAGCATCTGCTGTTGACGCGCTACAACCCAGGGCGGGTGAGCCGTGGTGATATGTTGAGTATGGAAGACGTCCTTGAGATCCTGCGGATTCCGCTGGTTGGCGTTATTCCTGAAGACCAATCCGTGCTACGCGCCTCTAACCAGGGCGAACCCGTTATTCTGGATGCGGAAGCCGATGCAGGTAAAGCCTACGCGGATACCGTTGAACGTTTGCTTGGCGAAGAGCGTCCTTTCCGTTTTATTGAAGAAGAGAAGAAGGGTTTCCTTAAACGACTTTTTGGGGGATAAATTATGGCTTTACTGGACTTCTTTCTGTCCCGCAAAAAAACGACAGCCAATATTGCCAAGGAACGGCTGCAAATTATTGTCGCGGAGCGACGCCGGGGTGATAGTGAACCCCATTATCTGCCGCAATTAAAGCGAGACATTCTTGAGGTTATCTGTAGATATGTACAGATTGATCCTGAGATGGTGACAGTTCAACTTGAGCAAAAAGGAGATGATATTTCCGTGCTTGAGTTAAACGTGACATTACCGGAAGCGGAAGAAACGCCTAAATGATTTTTCTGCTGTGATATCCCCTGCTTTCACGCAGGGGATATATATTCCCGTCATACATCCGAATCACTTACCTGAGTAAACCATCAGGATTTTTTCTTTTATCACCTTTCTAAAACTCGAATCGTTTAAAATAAACTGTATATTTAGCCAGTATTTATTTTTATTCTGTTTTTCACCACATTCTTCTCACCCTATTTGCTGCTTTTCTCTAATTGAACATCGCAACAAATAAGGCGTCTTAAGAAGACTCGTTTGCCAGTGATTAATAGCCCTGCACAATTTCGCGCAGTTCATCGCCATATAACTGACCACGCCAGCCAGATAGCATTTCTGGTGTACTGGCATCTTGCCCCGTTAATTTCCAGTGCCAGTTCAGCAGGCGATTAATTTGACGACGTGATGCCAATAATTCGGCGGATAAGCCACTCTGTTCACTGGCGCGCTGCACCAACGCCTTGATATCTTTAAATGCTTTCTTATAGCTGGGGTGGTCGATCAAATTAATTACTGGTGGTGGGCAATCCACATCAGCAATGCCTTCCGTCTGCGCAACACAATCCAGCAGCGTTTTGCCGTGATAACGGATTTCAGGGCCGCTCAGCCCCAGAGAACTCAGTTCCCCCAGCGAAGACGGCAAACAGCGTGCAACCTGCAAAAGGTTCTCTTCACGTACGACAAAATTCACCGCGCTGTCCCGCTCACGCGCTTTACGTAAACGCCACTCAGCCAAACGCTGAAGACATGCCAGATGTCGTCCACGCAGTTGCCAGGCGTTGCCAAATTCACGATAGGCCAGCGTCGGGGACAAAATATCCTGTTTACGCTGACAAAGCAGGAGGCACTCGTCCAACGCGGCATTCATCCAGCCCGCGGCTTCTGTATCCGCCACCAGTTGGATCGCCATCGGTAACAGATAGAACACATCAGCAGCCGCGTAGTCGCACTGTTTTTCGCTCAGTGGACGGGCAAGCCAGTCCGTTCTCGACTCACTTTTATCCAGCGTCACGTCCATGTAGTCAGCCACCAGCGCAGCAAAGCCATAAGAAAGTGGCTTGCCTAAAAATGCGGCCAGAATCTGTGTATCAATGAAAGGCGTCGGTAGTGTTCCAAACGTATTGAGAAAGACTTCCAGATCTTCGCTGCCCGCATGCAGGAATTTAGTGACCTGCTCGTCACGCAGTAATGATTGAAAAGGAGCCCAGTCTGTAATCGTTAACGGGTCGATAAGCGAAAGCTGTTCGCCGTCATACAATTGAATCAACCCTAATTGCGGGTAATACGTGCGGGTTCTGACGAACTCCGTGTCCAATGCCACCTGCGGAAAGCGCCGCGCCTGGGCGCAGACCTGTTGTAACCCGATGTCGGAAGTGATCAACTGATAATTCAAAACGTCATTCTCTTGGTTGTTTTTACTTTACGGTTCTGGGTCAAATCCGTATCGCCGTAAAAAATTCCCGGCGGAAATTTTTAACGTCGCAAGCGACGGCCCATGGGGTAACGACGAATAAATCCGTCATAAAAAAGAACGCCGGATAAACCGGCGTGAAAACATCATATCGCGTCCTGCCTCTCTCTGGCAGTCGTTTTTCGCGGAAAATCGTCAAGCGGCAGCGTCTTTCTTCGCCTTCTTATCTTCACGTAATTCGCGGCGCAGGATTTTCCCGACGTTGGATTTCGGCAAATCCTCACAAAATTCGATCTCTTTCGGCACTTTATAGCCCGTAAGATTACGGCGACAGTGGGTGATGAGTTCTTCTTTCGTTAACGTGCGATCGCGCCTTACCACAAAGGCTTTAACTGCCTCACCGGATACTTCATTTTCGACCCCAATCACTGCCGACTCGGAGACTTTGGGATGACGACTAATGACGTCTTCAATCTCCGTAGGATAGACGTTAAAACCGGAAACCAGAATCATATCCTTCTTGCGATCGATCACCCGCAGGAATCCTTCGTCATCAGCCGTGACAATGTCACCTGTCGCCAGCCAGCCGTCTTTTAATACGTCATCCGTGGCAGCAGGCTGCTGCCAGTATCCTAACATCACCTGCGGCCCGCGCACCCACAGTTCACCGGATTCGCCCGGCCCCACATCGTTGCCGTTATCGTCAATGATTCTGACATCCGTTGATGCGACTGGCAGCCCGATACTGCCGCTGTAATGCTTGAGATCGTAGGGATTCACGGCCACCAGAGGGGAACTTTCTGTTAAGCCATATCCTTCAAGCAGATGTTTACCCGTGAGTTTCTCCCAGCGTTCTGCCACTGCCCGTTGCACTGACGCGCCTCCGCCAACGGATAACCGCAGTGTCGAGAAATCAAGCTCATGGAATTCTTTATTATTGAGCAACGCATTAAACAGCGTATTGACGCCAGTAATCGCAGTAAAAGGATATTGCTTCAGTTCTTTTACCACCGCGGGGATATCTCGGGGGTTGGTGATCAATAAATTCTGTCCGCCCAACTCAAAGAAAAGCAGACAGTTAGCCGTCAACGCAAAAATGTGGTACAGCGGCAACGCCGTGACCACCCATTCATTTCCTTCCCTCAACACCGGGCCATAAGCCGCAAGACACTGTGCCACATTCGCCTGCATATTGCGGTGCGTGAGCATCGCGCCTTTGGCGACGCCCGTCGTACCACCAGTATATTGCAGAAAGGCCAGATCGCTATTGATGATATCAGGCCGCACATATTGCTGACGCCGTCCTTCTTGCAAAACACGACGAAACGAGATGGCATCCGGCAGATGGTACTTGGGCACCAGCCGCTTAATGTATTTCACTACGAAGTTAACCAGCGTGCCTTTTGCCGTGGATAGCTGGTCGCCCATGCGGGTCAGGATAACGTGCTTCACCGCCGTGTTATGGACAATTTTTTCCAGCGTATGCGCAAAGTTCGAGACGATCACAATCGTGCTGGCACCGCTATCTTTTAGCTGGTGTTCCAGTTCCCGTGGCGTGTACAGCGGGTTGACGTTGACGACCACCATACCCGCACGCAGCACACCAAACAGTGCAACAGGGTATTGCAGCAGATTGGGCATCATCAGCGCCACGCGATCGCCTTTCTGCAATTTAAGCTGATTTTGAAGATAGGCCGCAAACGCCCGGCTCCGCTCTTCCAACTTGCGAAACGTCATCACCTCACCCATGTTGATGAATGCAGGTCGATCGGCATAACGCCTTACGTTATTTTCAAACATTTCAACCAACGACGAATAGCGTTCTGGATCGATTTCCGCCGGTACGTCCGCCGGATAACGTGATAACCAAATTTTTTCCAAGACGTCACTCCCGAGATATTTTTTTAGTGGCATCGTCGTCGCCCTCATAGGCATATAGTTATTAACATTATTTTAACTCAGCCTACCAGTTAGCTAACAAACAATGTTAAGGTTGCGAGAACGATCACTAATTTATTCTTTATTCAAAAAAAATCAGGCGACCTGCGTCGCCTGATCTCTTTACGTCGAACGAAATAATTTTAGAGCCTACCCAGGTTCAAAATGACAAGTAAAATAGCCCTACGCTTATTCTGTCACGATATTCTCAATCCGCGCCGGACCGGGCCAACCGCCGTCAAATCCCCATCCTGGCCCCCAGCCATAACGGTAACCTGCACGCCATCCCCACGGGCCATAACCACCGGGCGGCACCATCAGACGCTGCACGACATTCCAGCGTTTGTAGCCTTGCGCATCGACCACGACATAGCGATAAGGTTTATCACCAATCGCGCCCTGTTCGGTACCAACAATCGGCCCAACCACGGTCACCAGTTGATCTTTAAAATCGACAGGTTCCAGAAAGCGATTCACATAAGCAATAAAGCGGCCTTCTGACGGCATATCCAACAGCGGTTTCGCCCCGCTATCCAGCGGCATACTGGCAATTTCCAGACGCGTTTTATTCGCTTCATTGCGGATGCTGACCACTCGCCCACCAAAGCGTGACTCCTGACCAACATAAATCTGCGGCGCATTCATCACGCGCACCAGATCATCCTGCGGCGTTGGCGACGTGCCTTTAATGGCATCCGGCACTGTGACACAGCCTGACAGCAGCAGCGCTGTAGCCGCCACTATACAGAGGCGTGCTTTTTTCTGATTCAGATACAGACTTTTCATTTGCATACTTTTTATCTGTACACGCATGGCACAACCCCCTCTACCAGACATCTGATAATTAGACTGCTCGGCATCGAATAAGTTGCTGTTTATTCCCGTTATACGTCACGCAAAAATGTACGCGCTACCTACTCGCGGCCCGGCAGCTTTTTCCAGGTCACTTCATTGCGCAGGTAGCGAGGTTGCGCATTCTCGACGCTGACCGCTTTTCCTGCCTGCCATAGCTGACAGGCCAACGGCAGCATGTCCTGTGCCTGCGGCAACAGCACACCCCCCGTCGTTAATACCAACGATGGATGCTTGACCAATTCTGGATAGGTTTCCCATCCGGTTCCTACCGTGGTCCATTCGCCTGACAGCGCAACCGTTAACGCCTGCACCTGTTCAGGTTTCAATACCGCTTCTTCGGACTCGCCCTGCCAACAGCCGTCAGCATCGCGCTGATAACAGCCCCAGTAGACTTCTCCCATCCGCGCATCGATGGCAGCCAGCACGTGGGTCGCCTGTCTCTGGCGAAAAGCGCCCTGCGCCATCGCCGCCAGTGACGATACGCCGAGCAGCGGTAAATCTGCGCCCAGCGCCAACCCTTGTGCAATGCCGATACCAATCCGCACACCGGTAAAACTTCCCGGCCCCTGACCAAAGGCCAGCGCATCAAGATCCTTGAGCGTCAGGCCGCTGTCGGCCAGCACCTGCTGAACCATCGGCAGAATACGTTGTGTGTGTTCACGGGGACAAATTTCAAACAGGGAATGAATTTCACCGTCATTCCAGAGTGCGACGGAACAGGCTTCCGTTGCGGTATCAAGCGCTAGAATTCGCGTAGACATGCCAACCTCAGGCAGGATAAATAAATCTTAATAACCCGCATCATAGCATAAGCCCCTGTCGTGCCGCAGCCCTTCCCGCCACCGGTCAGGCCATACGGCAATCATCAACGGAGATTAGGTGCTACTCGTCAGGAAAGTAATCGCTTGCTGAATATCGCGGGTACGTGGTGTCGGCGGTAAGCTGTTAAGAAATACGGCACCATACGGCCGCATCACCAGTCGATTATCACAAATCACAATCACACCGCGATCCTCAACATCACGGATGAGGCGGCCTACGCCCTGTTTCAACGTAATCACCGCATCGGGAACCTGTACATCGTCGAACGGTTCACCGCCGCGCAGGCGACAGTCTTCTATACGCGCTTTCAGCAGCGGGTCATCCGGTGAAGTAAACGGCAGTTTATCGATAATAACGCAGGAGAGCGTATCACCGCGCACATCCACCCCTTCCCAGAAGCTGCTGGTCGCCACCAGCAACGCATTTCCCGCCGACACAAACTGCGACAGCAACTGCGCCTTGCCCGTTTCACCCTGCAACAGCACCGGTAGCGTCAGCGTAGCACGGAACTCGGCGGCTAAATCGCGCATCATCTGATGCGAGGTGCATAGCATAAAGCAGCGCCCCTGATTCGCTTCAATCAGCGGCCGCAGCATCGTCACCAGCCTTTTCGCCGCACCGGGGCGATTGGTTTCCGGCAAGTTACGAGGGACACAGAGCAGTGCCTGATTGGCATAATCAAACGGGCTAGGTAACAGGAGCGTGTTCGCGTTATCCAACCCCAGTCTATCCGTGAAGTGAAAGAGTTGATCGTTAACAGACAAGGTCGCAGAGGTAAACACCCAGGCCGCAGGCTTCTCTTTTATCAATTCACGAAAACGATCGGCGACGGACAACGGCGTCAGTGCCAACACAAAATGGCGCGAATTACATTCATACCAGTAGCTGTATCCCGGTAACTGGACGTCTTTCAGCCGTTTTAGTCGATTGCGGTAAAGCGTGGCACGTTCAAAGGCGGCATCCAGCAGCGCAGAACGCCCCAGTGATAGTTTCGCGACGTCGTAACACAGCTCCAGCGCATCATCCAGCAGTACCAAAGCACGCTGAAGCGACGGCTGTTCGAGCACATCGCGTAAGTTACCGCGAAACCCCGGATCGCCCAGCGCCAACCGAAAATCCTGCGTACTTTGCGTCAGGCGATCGGCACTTTTCTGTAGCTGAGAGGCGTCGCGTACTTCGGTGCGGTATGCAATGATGATGTCTTTTGCCAAATCCAGCAGTTGACGGCTGGAAAGTTGCTGACCGAAATATTGACTGGCGATATCAGGAATTTGATGGGCTTCATCGAAAATCACGACGTCACTTTCTGGGATCAGCTCCGCAAAACCGGTTTCCTTCACCACCATGTCTGCCAAATAAAGATGATGGTTAACCACCACGATATCGGCATCCATCGCTTTGCGTCGTGCTTTCACCACGAAGCACTCTTTATAATGCGGGCAGTCGCTACCCAGACAGTTATCGTTGGTGCTGGTCACTAATGGCCAAATCACGCTGTCTTCCGCTACGCCCGAACAGGTCGTGACATCACCTTCCGTTGTTTCCGACGACCATCCTCGCAGCCTGACCAGTTCGCTCAATGTTTCGGCGGGTAAATCACCGCCCCCCAGCGACTGCTGTTCGAGCCGTTCCAGACAGAGATAATTCGAGCGGCCTTTCAGTAGCGCTAACTTGCCTTTGTACTTCAGCGCCTGCGCAATCGTCGGCAAATCGCGGCTATAGAGTTGATCCTGTAACGCTTTAGACCCGGTTGAAATGATGACTTTTTTATCTGATCGCAAGGCGGGCGCGAGGTAAGCATAGGTTTTACCCGTTCCGGTTCCCGCTTCCACCACCAGTGCCGTTTTATCATCGATGGCCCGCATGACGGCATGCGCCATCTGTCGCTGTGGTTCACGAGGCCTGAAGCCAGTGATCGCTTTCGCCAGCGCGCCGTCATTAGCAAAATCATCGATTACCCGATCGTTCGTCACGCCAACTCTCTTTCTCAAAGGAATACGTTCTCTGTCGCCCCTAACCGTTTCTGGTCGCGGCAAAAATATCGCGCTGATTATGCCAATAGTCGCTCGGCGCTACCACCTTAAATCAGGAAAGCGGGCCGACGCCCGCTGTGTTAGGCTTGGCAATTCGCTTTTATTACGTTAGGAGAAACTTCACCCATGGCGATCACACGAATTCATCCTGAAGCACGCTGGTCAGACGCCGTTATCTATAACAACACGCTCTATTACACCAGCGTGCCAGAGAATCTGGATGACGACGCTCAGTCACAGACGGAAAACGCGCTGGGCGCGTTGGATGCGATCCTGGCACACGCGGGAACAGATAAGAGCAAACTGCTGGATGTGACGATTTTTCTCGCCGACGCCGATGATTTCGCCGCGATGAACGCAGCGTGGGATGCCTGGATCGTGGCTGGCAGCGCGCCGGTGCGCTGCACCGTGCAGGCGAAGTTGATGCATCCGAAATTTAAAGTCGAAATAAAAGCGATTGCCGCGGTATAAACCGCCCTATCATTAATACCCTAACGAAGAGGATGGCAGTTACTGCTCATCCTCCTCTTCACCATCGTCAAAATGATGTTCATCATCGTTGTCATTAACTGTGTCGTCATCGTCTTCGTCAAACATCACCGCGACGCTGCCACCCTGATGATTTTCGCGGATTTCGGCTGCAACGAGCGCGATAGCCTGACCACTGCTCATGCCCTCAGACATCAGTTCCTGAATGCGCTCTACGGCATCTTGCTGTTGTTTATGTGTCAGCGCGGGCATACCTGCAATCATGATTATTTCCTGATTAATAAATTCACGCATATCATCGCACGCCCGCTTTGAGATACACCAGTATTTCTGCTTTATGGTACGCTGTAGGCAGTAAAATCGACACGACACTCTATAGATACCACACGAAAACATGATTGCCGCCAACACGATTCACGAGATCAATACCAGCGATTCGGGCTCCGCCGTTCTCTATCACGCGCTGCCATATTACCCGAATGTGCTGCTCGATCGCTTTGCCCCTTTTTCCCAACAACCGTGGGCTATGCTACTGCATTCTGGGTTTGCCGATCATCCGCACAATCGCTTTGACATCATGGTCGCTGACCCGCGCATCACGCTGTGTACGCGCGGAGACAAAACGGAAATTATAAGTGACAGTGTAACGAAAACCATCGAGGGTGATCCGTTTATCCTGCTGCAACAGCAGTTGGATACGCTGTCGTTACCCGTCGAATCACACCCTGATTTTCCCTTTCAGGGCGGCGCGTTAGGTCTGTTCGGCTATGATTTGGGACGCCAGATTGAAACGCTGCCCGTACAGGCCGAACGGGACATTGATTTGCCAGATATGGCTGTGGGTCTATATGACTGGGCGCTGGTTGCCGACCATCATCGGAAAACGTTAACGCTGATCGTACATCATTCCCTTCAGACACGGCTCGACTGGCTAGCTAACCCGCCAGTTAACGCCCCGAAAGCCGATTTCAAACTCACCGACGCCTGGCAGTCGAATATGTCACGCAGCGCGTACGGAGAGAAATTCCGCAAAATACAGGACTATCTTCTGGCGGGGGATTGTTATCAGGTTAATCTGGCACAGCGTTTTTCTACAGCTTACGAAGGCGATGAATGGCAGGCATTTTTACAGCTATCCGCAGGAAATAAAGCGCCCTTCTCTGCCTTTCTACGCTTGCCAGAGAATACCGTGATCAGCGTGTCGCCGGAACGCTTTCTCTGGCTTGAAAACAACCATATTCAAACGCGTCCGATTAAAGGCACATTACCGCGTCTCGCAGATTCAGACGCTGATAAACAGCAGGCGGCGCGGCTTGCCAATTCAGAGAAAGATCGCGCAGAAAACCTGATGATTGTCGATCTCCTGCGTAATGATATCGGTCGCGTGGCGGTTCCGGGCAGCGTTCGCGTACCTGAGTTGTTCGTCGTCGAGCCTTTTCCCGCAGTACACCATCTGGTCAGCACGATTGAAGCACAACTACCCGAAAATTGCCCCGCAACCACGTTGCTACGCGCCTGTTTCCCCGGAGGGTCGATCACTGGCGCACCAAAAATCCGCGCCATGCAGGTTATTGAGGAGCTAGAGCCTCAGCGACGCAATGCCTACTGCGGCAGTATCGGCTACATTAGCCAGTGCGGAACGATGGATACCAACATCACCATCAGGACGTTATTGACAGAACGCGGCAAAATCTACTGCTGGGCGGGCGGCGGTATTGTTGCCGACAGTCAGGAACAGGCGGAATATCAGGAAACGTTTGATAAAGTGGGCCGTATTCTTCCGTTGCTGGAGGATTCCCAGATAATTCAGGTACTAAACAAATGAGTGAGATCGCCTTGCCGCCTGCGGCGTTTGCGTTGAATGACTTTATTACGCGCTTTCAGTTACAGCTTCCTCCACCGCTACGGCCAGTGCATCAACAGCGTCAGGCGGCGGTTCTGGTGCCGATTATCTGTCACCCTGCACCCACTCTGCTCTTGACCCGGCGGTCTGTCGACCTGCGTAAGCATGCCGGGCAAGTGGCGTTCCCCGGCGGTGCGGCAGATAAAACGGATCGTTCGATCATCGAAACCGCGCTGCGTGAAGCGCAGGAAGAAGTGGCAATCCCACCGGAGAATGTTCAGGTGTTGGGCGTCTTACCGCCGTTGGACAGCGTCAGTGGCTTTCAGGTCACGCCAGTCATCGGGTTGATCACAGCACAAACTCGCTTTCACCCTAATGAAGATGAAGTCTCCGAGCTGTTTGAAATGCCACTGGACGAAGCTTTCGCGCTAACGCGCTATTACCCGTTGGATATCGAGCGTAAACAGCAACGGCATCGGGTTTATCTCTCCTGGTATCAGCAGCAGTTTGTCTGGGGATTGACCGCCGCCATCATCCACCAGCTTGCGTTACAAATTTCCGACAGCCCCTAAGTCCAAGGCCGCCGCTGGCGGCTTTTAGCGCAACACTTCTTTTCCCCCACTAATTATCCCTACTTTAAAAACATTTTCGCCGGACAAAAACCATTCATGTATAGACTTTACAATGACTTACCTCACATTTGAGATAAGTTAAATTATGTATTGGCATAAGTTTATTTCATGCGAAAAAGAAAGCCACACGACATATTCCACACTACAATAGCGCGATTTGACGAGTTTTATTCTAATCTTTGGGTATATATCCACTACAATTCAGATCATGTTTCGCCAGAGCCAAAAACTGGCAACCAGAGAATTGTGGATACTGCCCTGACTCTTTGAGGAGTTTGGTGTGATAAGTGTTTTCGACATGTTTAAGATCGGTATTGGCCCCTCTAGCTCTCATACGGTTGGACCTATGAAAGCCGGTAAGCAATTTGTCGATGAATTGATCAACCAAAATTTACTGACCGCGACCACGCGCATTGCCGTTGACGTTTATGGATCGCTGTCGCTGACGGGTAAAGGCCACCATACGGATATCGCTATCATCATGGGTCTGGCGGGTAACATGCCAGATACCGTTGATATTGATGCCATCCCCGGCTTTATCCGCGATGTTGAGCAACGCGAACGTCTGCTGCTGGCTAACGGGCAGCACGAGGTGGATTTCCCTCGTGAAGGCGGCATGGTTTTTCGCAGCGAGAATTTGCCGCTGCACGAAAATGGCATGACGATCACCGCCTTTGCCAGCAATAAAGAAATTTATAGCAAAACCTATTACTCCATCGGTGGCGGTTTCATCGTCGATGCAGAGAATTTTGGTAAAGACGCCACCACCGACGTCTCCGTGCCTTATACCTTCCATTCTGCCAAAGAGATGTTGGAACACTGCAAGCAGAGCGGCCTGTCACTTTCCGGCATGGTAATGCGTAACGAGCTGGCGTTGCACAGCCGCCAGGATATTGATGCGTACTTTGCCGATATTTGGCAAACAATGCGTGCCTGTATCGATCGCGGTATCAACACCGAAGGCGTTTTGCCCGGGCCACTGCGCGTACCACGCCGCGCCTCTGCGCTGCGTCGTATGCTGGTGTCTTCCGATAAGTTGTCCAACGATCCGATGAACGTCGTCGACTGGGTTAATATGTTCGCGCTAGCAGTGAACGAAGAAAACGCCGCAGGTGGCCGAGTGGTTACCGCACCAACAAACGGCGCGTGCGGTATCGTTCCTGCTGTTCTTGCCTATTACGATCACTTCATCGAACCCGTTAGCCCGACCATTTATATTCGTTATTTCCTCGCTGCTGGTGCGGTCGGCATTTTGTACAAAATGAACGCCTCTATCTCCGGTGCCGAAGTGGGTTGTCAAGGCGAAGTGGGCGTGGCCTGCTCCATGGCCGCGGCTGGGCTGGCAGAGCTGATGGGCGCGAGTCCTGAACAGGTTTGCATCGCCGCCGAGATCGGTATGGAACACAACTTAGGCTTAACCTGCGATCCTGTTGCAGGTCAGGTACAGGTTCCGTGCATCGAACGTAACGCGATTGCTTCCGTTAAGGCGATTAACGCCGCACGTATGGCCACCCGACGCACCAGTGAACCACGCGTTTCGCTAGATAAGGTGATTGAAACCATGTACGAAACAGGGAAAGACATGAACGCCAAATACCGCGAAACTTCACGAGGCGGGTTGGCGATCAAAGTACAGTGCGATTAAAAGAATTAGGCGATCAAACAGGAGGCGGGGTATCCCCGCTATCCTTTCCCACACCTTCTGGCTACCTCTGAAAATTCAATTTATTTAATAAAGCCTTCTTAATCATAAAGCGCTATTTGTCGTAATAGGCAGATATTCAATGATTGAACATTCAGTTTCCTGTTAACAATTTTTCCCACGGGTCATAAGCGGGCGATAACCATGGCTTGGGACGTAAAGAGTCAGATAAAAAATCACGTAAAAGCTGCACTTTGAGGGGCAATAGGACACGTGTAGGGTAAAGGGCATGTATTTCCAGTGTTTGCGCTTGCCATTCCGGGATAATTTCGACTAATTTCCCTTTTATAATATCACTGTGTACCAGAAAATCTGGTTGCAAGATTATCCCTTGGCTCTCGATAGCGAGAAGTCGGCATGTTGCGCCACTATTAACATTGAGACGCGGATGGGTGCTAACTTTTATCTGTTCTCTTTTTTCTTTGCAGAATAGCCATTCGTTGCCACTGGCGTTATAACTATAAGCAATGACTACATGTTCATCTAAGTCTGTCGGGTGTGTTGGTGTCCCCCGTAAGCGAAGGTATTCGGGTGAGGCGCACAATATCAGACGCGTTGTTGCCAACAGAGAGGATACCAGCGTTGAATCAGGTAAATTGCCGATGCGAACCACTAAGTCGTAGCCTTCTTCCACTGGATCGACGTTACGATCAGAAAGAACAATATCAAGCTCAACTTTCGGATTTCTATCCATAAACTGTCCCCATAGCGGAGCCAATTGAAGTACACCGAAATCCTGCGGTACACCGATTCGCAAACGCCCATGTGCTTGACTGGCTCGTGCGCAAACTTGGTTTTCGGCCTCCTCGATAACCGATAACACCTCTTTACAGCGTTGATAATAAGTCTGACCCTCACTCGTCAAAGAAATACGCCGGGTGGTACGGTGAAGTAATCTCACGCCCAAAAACTTCTCAAGTTCAATAACCTGCCGTGATACTGCCGGTTTAGAAAACCCCGTACTTTCTACCGCTTTGACAAAACTTCCTGCTTTAACTACCGCCACAAAAGTCGTCATCGCTTGCAATTTATCCATAGTCTCCTCCAGAGAGACAATATATCTATTTATCCCTTATTTATCATTATCAACATTACTAATAAAGTGTCTTGGATACTTTTATTATACGAGGATTACACAATGAGAATTGCCGTTATAGGTACTGGAAATATGGGACAGGGGTTCGTCAAGCAACTTACCTTGGCTGGGCATGAAGTCCGTGTAACCGCGCGCGATCTCACAAAAGCCAGAGCGCTTGCAGCTCAATATCCGGGGGCTGTGGCAGTCGAGTCTGGTAACGCGTTGCAGGATTCAGACATAGCGATTTTGGCGGTAGGTTACAACGATACGCACTCCGCATTACGCTCGCTTGGCGATCTAAAAGGGAAAGTGATTGTGGATATAACCAACCCACTCACAGCCGATTACATGGGACTAACCCTTGGGCATAACACCTCGGCAGGAGAAGAAATCGCAAAAATGGTTCCGGAGGCTATTGTTGTTAAAGCATTTAACACCATTTTTGCTCAAGTTTTGTCAGAAGGGGCAAAATTCGCCCAAAATGCCACTGTCCCTGCTTTTTATGCCACAGATAGCGAATCCGCAAAAGAATCTGTCCGCGAATTAATCGAAAGTATAGGGTTCTCTCCTATATATTCCGGTGGCCTAAAAAATTCACGTTATCTGGAGCCGCTTGGCGGACTCAATATTTATTTTGGGTACGGTGCAAATAAAGGCACTCAAATTGCGCCGACTTGGATTAGTCGTATTTAAATCACTATTTATTATTTTCTCGGGATAACTATGCCACGTACAAAATTGACTCAACTCTCTCTCGCTTTAACAATACTTTGTGTTTCTTCATTTTCTTTTGCGGAACAGAAATCAACCGATATTGTTAGTCCTATTACGAACAAAGTTTTACCATATAAAACAAGCCCTTCAGACGCACGTAAAGCAGGTCGCGTGGCTTATGATAAACCGACGCCTGAAAATAGCATTATGTTATTTGTCGATCACCAGGTGGGGTTGATGGCTAGCGTTCGAGATTTTCAACAGGCATCAGGCTATAAAAATAATGTTATTGCCTTAGCGCAGATGGCGAAGGCATTAAATATTCCCGTATTAATTACAAGTTCCAATGCGCAATGGCAAAATGGCGATACGCTGCCGGAATTGAAGGAAATATTCAAAGATCAGCCGATTTATCGCCGTACTGGTATTATCAATGCTTATGAAGATCCGACGTTCCGTAAAGCTTTAGAAGATTTAGTGGCTAAAACTGGGCGTCGACACATTATCATTTCCGGTGTCACATTGGGAACGTGTGTAACCTTACCGACGTTGGCAATGATAAATGATGGGTACCAAGTGTATCCCGTTGTTGATGCATCTGGCGCATGGAGCAAATACGAAGCAGATGCCGCAATGCAGAGAATGACAGCGGCAGGCGCTGAGCTTGAAAGCGTGTTTGCACTTGGTGCAGAGTTGCAGGCAGACTGGAAAAACCCAACCGCTGACGCGATGCTTCCTCCATTTATCAATGGATTGCCAGAATATGGCTGGGTATTACAGAACTATTGGAACAATGCTAACCAACATACCGTTCCAGACCCGTTCAACGTGGTGAAGTAATATACATCAGAACCAAGCGAATAAACACCCTGTCAGCGCACCGCTCACAGGGTGTAATCATCACGCCGTTCATCTGGAATCAGAGACCTGATTCCAGATTGTTTATGACTCGCAGAAACGTACCAATACACTCAACCGACTGGTATTACACCAAATCATTGGCGGGGCTTTCTTTTGCAAATCAACTCACAACACGCTAATTACGCGTCTTTATCCTCTTCCCGATCGACAATGCGTTCTACACGCACCAGTTCAATACGGTATTCGGAAACATCGATGATATGGAAACGCAGGCGGTGCAACTCGATGATCTCACCGACTTTCGGGAATTCATCGCTGTGCGCCAACAGCATGCCTGCCAACGACGCATACTCTTCCTTTGGATCAACCAGATCGCTACTATCCACTACCTGTTGCAGAGCGTGCAGATCTGTTCCGCCTTTCACTAACCACCCTTCGCCATCTGGGATGATATCCAGCGTTTCGTCTTCATCCGGGAACTCACCCGCGATGGCTTCCAGCACGTCCAGCGGCGTAACCAGCCCTTGTACCACGCCAAACTCGTTGGTGATGATAACCAGACTGCCTTTCGCACGACGCAAAACTGGCAGCAGGTTAATGACATCCAGCGTTTCGGGTACGACAATCGGCGGATTAGCCGCGGCAAAGCTTTCCACATCGGTTTGCGTTTCCAGCGCTACCAGCAGATCTTTGGCACGGACGACACCGATAATTTCATCCAGAGAACCGCGACATATTGGGAACAGGCTGTGAGGCGTATCTAGCAATTGCATACGGATCTGTTCGACAGAACTCGCGCTATCCACCCAGGAAATTTCAGTACGCGGCGTCATCACGCTACGCAGCGAACGTGAGGCTAACGTCAGCACACCGCTGATCATATTGCGCTCTTCTTCGGCGAATTCCTCTGTCGTGAGTTTCTTCTGCGGTTCATCCGCATCCACATCGTCCGTATTTTTCCGTGAGCCCATCAAGCGCAGAATGGCCTCTGCGGTACGTTCACGCAAAGGGCGGTGCGACTGATGCTTCATAAAGTTATGACGGGCAATTTGGTTAAACAGTTCGATCAGGATAGAGAAACCAATCGCTGCATACAGATAGCCTTTCGGTATGTGGAAGCCAAAACCTTCCGCCATTAGGCTCAGACCAATCATCAGCAAGAAGCTGAGGCACAGGACAACCACCGTTGGGTGCTCGTTGACGAAGTTGGTCAGTGGCTTAGAGGCAATCAGCATGACACCCATCGCAATGATCACCGCCGTCATCATGACGCCCAGGTGATCCACCATCCCCACGGCGGTAATGACGGCATCCAGCGAGAACACGGCGTCCAGCACGACAATCTGCGCTACCACAGCCCAGAAGCTGGCATGCGCGCGATTACCATTGCCGTCGTGCGTTTTATTCTCTAGCCGTTCATGCAATTCCATCGTGGCTTTGAACAAGAGGAACATACCGCCGAATAGCAGAATCAGGTCTCGACCTGAGAAGCTAAAATCGCCAACGCTAAACAGTGGACGCGTCAGGGTGACCATCCAGGAAATCAAAGACAACAGGCCCAGACGCATTAATAACGCCAGGCTTAAACCGATAATGCGGGCTTTATCTCGCTGCTTAGGAGGTAATTTATCCGCCAAAATGGCGATAAACACCAAATTGTCGATACCCAGAACAATTTCAAGTACCACCAGCGTCAATAGGCCTGCCCAGATTGAAGGATCTAGCAAAAATTCCATGTCAGACTCCAGAAAATGAACGAGCAAATGACATCAATGCATGAACCGCATTGAATGGTAATAAAAAGAGTGGGTGTGAATCAGAGAGATTCTGAATGTGGTCTGAGTGACCAACTGAGTGCAGAAAACCGCCAGCATTAGCGGGGAAACAGAGAACGTTTTGTCGGTGACAGTCCATGGGAAGGGCTGATGCCCGGTGCTCCTAAGCAATTTAAGGGATGTTTACTCTAACAGGTTGTTACCATTTTTCACAAAGAATTTCTTAGACTGGCTTCGCATTGATAACGCGCTCAAATTTTGTGATTCCACACCGTTTTGCCCCCCTGCTTAACTGGTCAGCATTAGAGCATCATCACACTATTTATTTTTTCGATAACTAAAATAAATCTGTCAGTCACGATTTCTCGCCTGACAACCTGGAGGAACACAGTGAAATGTCATGAATCCACGGTAAAAATTTTTCTTGCAGCCATACTAATACCGCGACGGTTAACGTTGAACGACTAAGCGTTGACCCTGTTTCCTGACACATTGACTCTTTTTGATCGTGAACGTGAGGAGGTAGCAAGTGAGTATTGCCATACTGTTATGCACTCACGGCGCCACTGCGGGACCGCTGTTAAAGACAGCAGAAATGATTCTTGGTGAACAACGTAATGTCGCCTGGATTGATTTCGTTCCTGGAGAAAACGCCGAAACATTGATAGAAAAATATCAGGAAAAACTCACGCAGTTAGATACATCGCAAGGCGTGCTGTTTCTCGTTGATACCTGGGGCGGCAGCCCGTTCAACGCCGCCAGCCGCCTCGTCACCGACAAAGAAAACCATGATGTTATCGCCGGCGTGAATATTCCCATGCTAGCGGAAACCTTTATGGCTAGGGATGATAATCCATCCTTTTCCGATCTGGTTGCTATCGCTCTGGAAACTGGCAGAGAGGGTGTAAAAGCGTTAAAACATCAGGAGAAAGCCAAAGCTCCCCTTTCCTCTCCAATACCAAAAGCCAACACGGTTCCCACACCGGCAGGACCCGGTGAACATATGAATATCGGGTTGGCACGTATAGATGATCGTCTGATTCATGGTCAGGTCGCCACCCGCTGGACGAAAGAAACCAATGTTTCGCGCATTATTGTTGTCAGCGATGAAGTCGCCGCCGATCACGTGCGTAAAACGTTGCTGACTCAGGTTGCGCCACCGGGCGTTACCGCACACGTCGTGGATGTGGCAAAAGCCGTTCGCGTTTATGACAACCCGAAATATGCCGCCGATCGCGTAATGTTGCTATTCACTAATCCAACCGATGTATTAACGCTGATCGAGAATGGCGTAAAGATCACTTCAGTCAATATTGGTGGGATGGCATTTAAACAGGGGAAAACACAGGTCAATAATGCTGTCTCTATTGATGAAAAAGATATTGCGGCATTCCGTGAATTAGATAAACGCGGTATTGAACTGGAGGTTCGGAAAGTATCAACCGATTCCCGGATTAAAATGATGGATTTGATTAACAAAATGCCGCGTTGATACCTGTCGCAATGTGAAAGGTATTAACACTAACATCACCATCAATAATAGCTTTATAGACCTGACGATTTTCAAGATATGCCTTTATGTCGATATTGAAAAGCTTTATGTCGACATAGGAAATCAACGGGTATGCCGATTTATTTTTACTCAGACACATTTTATAGGAGAAGTACGATGGAGATTACCACACTTCAAATTGTGCTGATATTTCTCGTCGCGTGTGTTTCGGGGATGGGTTCGATTCTCGATGAATTCCAGTTCCACCGTCCACTCGTCGCTTGTACGCTAATTGGCGCAGTATTAGGTGATTTAAAAACCGGGATCATTATTGGCGGTACGCTGGAGATGATCGCATTAGGCTGGATGAACATTGGTGCGGCAGTCGCACCCGATGCGGCGCTGGCCTCCATTATTTCAACCATTCTGGTTATTGCTGGTGGTCAGGGAATTGGTGCCGGGATTGCCCTGGCGATTCCGCTCGCTGCCGCCGGGCAAGTATTAACCATCATTGTTCGTACCATCACGGTCGCGTTTCAGCATGCGGCAGACAGTGCGGCAGAGCGAGGTAACCTGACGGCCATCAGTTGGATTCACGTCTCCGCGCTACTGCTTCAAGCCATGCGTATTGCGATTCCTGCGGTTATTGTCGCGGTCTCCGTCGGTACTGACGCCGTTCACGCCCTGCTCAACTCCATCCCAGAGGTGGTCACCAACGGCCTGAATATCGCCGGTGGGATGATTGTCGTCGTCGGTTACGCGATGGTCATCAACATGATGCGCGCAGGCTACCTGATGCCATTCTTCTATCTCGGCTTCGTTACCGCCGCGTTCACTGAGTTCAATCTGGTGGCGCTGGGCGTAATTGGTATTGTGATGGCGGTGCTGTATATCCAGCTCAGCCCGAAATATAACAAGGTTCAAGGCCAGTCTGTTGCATCAGGCAATAACAGCCTTGATAACGAACTGGATTAACAGGAGTGAGAAAAATGGTCGAAAATACGAATGTTAAAAAACTCACTGACAGCGACATCCGCGCGGTGTTTATCCGTTCCAACCTGTTTCAAGGCTCCTGGAACTTTGAACGTATGCAGGCACTCGGCTTCTGTTTTTCCATGGTGCCGGTAATTCGCCGTCTTTATCCTGAAAACTCAGAAGAGCGTAAACAGGCGATCAAGCGCCATCTGGAGTTCTTCAATACACAGCCCTTTGTTGCAGCTCCGATACTCGGCGTAACGATGGCAATGGAAGAGCAACGCGCTAATGGCGCGCCTATTGATGACGCGGCAATAAACGGCCTGAAAGTCGGGTTGATGGGGCCACTGGCTGGCGTCGGCGACCCGATATTCTGGGGTACCGCCCGTCCGGTGTTCGCTGCGCTGGGTGCCGGGATCGCCATGAGCGGCAGCCTGTTAGGGCCTGTCCTCTTCTTCCTCCTGTTCAATTTGGTTCGCCTGCTGGTGCGCTACTATGGCGTCGCTTACGGCTACCGTAAAGGGATCGATATCGTTAGCGATATGGGCGGCGGCTTCCTGCAAAAAATGACCGAGGCGGCGTCTATCCTCGGTTTGTTCGTTATGGGAGCCTTGGTCAATAAATGGACTCACGTCAACATTCCGATGGTGGTGTCGACAGTGACGAACCAGAATGGGGAAACCACGGTAACCACCGTTCAATCCATCCTCGATCAGCTCATGCCTGGGCTCGTTCCGCTACTGCTGACGTTTGGCTGCATGTGGCTATTGCGGCGTAAGGTGAACGCGCTGTGGTTGATTATGGGCTTCTTTGCCATCGGTATCTTCGGATATTGGATCGGTCTGCTCGGCGTGTAATGTTTATACTAGTCGGGCACAATGTGTGCCCGACTAGTCTTTATCAACGGAGACACAACGGACAGGGGAATACGGATGACGATGACAGATATCACGCTGGTGGGATTGATTGCTTTAGCACTGATTTATGCCATCTATGACGAATTCATCATGGATAAACTTAAAGGGAAAACACAACTTCTCATCCCCCTGAAGCGGATCAATCGACTCGACACGCTGATTTTTATCGGCTTAGTGGGTATTCTTATTTATCAAAATGTAGTGAGTAATGGCACTGTTATCACAACCTATCTTTTGATTTCGCTGGCCTTCATGGCATGCTATCTGGCCTATATTCGCCGCCCCAAACTGGTTTTTAAACCAACCGGTTTCTTTTATGCAAATATATTCATTCCTTATACCAAAATTAAGAATATGAATTTATCTGAGGATGGCGTATTGGTCATCGAGCTTGAAAAACGTCGCTTATTGATACAGGTTACACAGCTCGATGATTTAGAAAAAATATATAAATTTATGATTAACAATCAATGAAATGAAATTATCATTCAAATTATTTAAATAGTTCTCAATATACTCTCCCTATCTCGATGATAATTTAACCACAACAATCTTGACGTTATTTTATACGATTTTCATCCCTCACGAGTAAATGAAAATAATTATCAATTGCATTATTAACACTTAAAACTTTTGGTGTTGTTTGCAACCTAAATAATATGGTAAGGTTGCGCCGTCATTGGGGAGTAGCCGATTTCTGATTAGTAAACATTCAGAAATGCTCGTATCAACATACTCGTTCTATCTCCATATTATCGGAGCATAAAACGTGGTGCGGGCGGCCAAGCATGATTGGCAGGCGAGACCATAGACACGTAGTATCGTCATTCGGGTTGGGGATGATCTGCGTGTATATGGTTAATCGTCCAGCCGAGGCTATTTTACAATGAATACGTCAGCAACACTTATCCTAGCATTTGGCATGTCAATGGATGCCTTCGCCGCGTCAATCGGTAAAGGTGCCGTCCTGCATAATCCCCGTTTTCGTGATGCGATACGCACAGGCCTCATTTTTGGCGTTATTGAAGCAATTACTCCACTCATCGGTTGGGCGCTCGGTTTTTTTGCCAGCCAGTATATTCTCGAATGGGATCATTGGGTTGCTTTTACGCTGTTATTGATTCTCGGTGGCCGCATGGTCATTGAGGGGTTCAAGGGTTCTTCAGATTGTCGCTGCGAAAAAGTCAAAAACCATAGCCTTGCCCTGTTAATCTGCACAGCGATTGCCACAAGTCTGGATGCCATGGCAATTGGTGTCGGTTTAGCGTTTCTTCAGGTTAATATTTTCCATACCGCGATGGTCATTGGCTGTGCCACCATGATTATGGTTACGCTTGGGATGATGATTGGCCGCTATATCGGTCCGATTCTCGGTAAAAAAGCAGAAATTATGGGTGGATTGGTTCTGATTGGTATCGGCTGTAATATCTTGTATGAACACCTCGGCTACTCTGCTTGATAAAAACACATCGATAGCAACGGGCAGCCCGGCTATCATCACGCTGCCCGTTTTTACTCTTCCTGGTCACATGCCAGCATCGATCTCAACGCGCTGATGCAAACGGATAATAAAATCCGTTTCACAACTAAACTGCGTAGTTGCCTGCAACCGTTCGCTCACGTCAGGCGTGGCTCGCCAGGCAAAAGGCGTCATTTGCAATAATGCAGATGCCTCGTTTCCGGATAACTGCATCGGATACGCCAGCGTTTGCTGATCTATAAGTTGAAAGCCCGCGAGCACTTCATCTTTGCTTGGATGCAATAGCACCTCATCGTAGACTTCCGCCTTTAACTGATAAAGATGTCGTGGTCCTGGGGACACCGTCACCACCCAGCCGCCAATCTTAACCGTACGCTGTAATTCGGCGTCATTACATGGCGCATAGATTTTCACCACAGCATCAAGGGATGCGTCGTGAAAAGGTAGCCGCTGGCTGGATGCAACGCAAAACTCAACGTGATCATACCGCTTTGCAGCACGTTGAATCGCTGCTTTGGAAACATCCAGTCCGTATATCGCCATCGCCTTGCGCGATATGAGACGATGGGCCAATTCTGCGGTGTAATACCCTTCGCCACAGCCGATATCCAGCAGTGCTGACGCGTCATCCGGCACAAGATTATCAATATGCTGTGCAACAGCATCGCGTAGCGGTTGATAGTGACCGGCTTCCAGAAAACTGCGCCTGGCTTGCATCATTTCAGCGCTATCACCGGGCTGTTTTGAGCGCTTAAACTGTACTGGCAACAGGTTAACGTACCCTTCTTTCGCACAGTCAAAGCTATGTTTACCACACGTCCATTGCCGCGGGTGTCGCTCCAGAGGTAACTGGCATAGCGGACACTGATAACTCATCGGCACATTTTCCTCATTAAACACGTCTTCATTGCATTACAGGTGCAGATAAAACGCAGACAACAAAAAACCCGCACCATGGCGGGTTTTGCAACAGAGCTGTAAAATTACAGCGCAGTGACGTTTACTGCAGAAGGACCTTTCTGGCCATCCTGAATTTCGAACTCTACGTTCTGGCCTTCAGCCAGAGTTTTGAAGCCGTTGCCTTGAATTGCAGAGAAGTGTACGAATACATCTTTGCTGCCGTCAGCAGGAGTGATGAAACCAAAGCCTTTAGACTCGTTGAACCACTTAACCTGACCTTTAATCTTTGCCATTTCAAATATTTCCTTTAATTGTTTAAACCGCCCAAAAGGCGTTATACAGACAAACCAAAGTCGTTACTGCTTGAGGCACTAAGATAAGGATCGGCAGAGAAGTAGCATGCAACGCTAAAGGTTGTACCTAAGTCTTCTTTACTGAAAATGCCATTCATATACAGAACTGTACCTCGTTTTACCCAGAAGCGTTATTACACACTATGCAAACGATGGCAAGGCCTTTTTTACCAGTCATGGACACGCCGCACAAATTCACATCATCACTGATTCATTAATACACGATAGCGCACATTGACGCCTATATTAACAAGCCAGTTCTGACATTACACAATAAGTACATTTCAGATTTTATTACGCACAAAATACGCGACAAACGTCGCATTTCTGGCACAGCAGACCAACAGTCATAACAAAAAGCTATAATTAGCCTTCTACCATCAAGAGAGATTGAACATTAACGAGAAGCGTGACTCACATCAGTTACGCTTATATCAATGTTTAAAATCAATTATCATTTTTATGCTATCTATATCCTTTGCATTAATTCATTACATAATAGATATTATCTAGTTTCTCGTTGTACCAGAAATTAACTTGTTTGAACCAGCAGAACTAATAATGCCACCAGGAAAGTCAATAAAAATACACTCGCCAATTTCCAGCGTCGCTCTGATTTTGTGCTCATACAATTCACAGTCCTTTCATATAAAAATAGAGACATCTTTCACATTCTTTATGGTTTATCGGCAGCCACCACGATATTTTTAAGGTTACTTCAGATTTTTCCCTTTTTCTGGCGTAAATTTAACCATGTGTATATCTATGTATAGCCACACGACAGTTCGCCCTCGTTACCGTTAGACTTTCATTGTAACCTTAAGTACGATTCATTAAATTAAAGCAACAGTTTTGTTACAAAAGGAGCATAATGCGTTCCTTATCTGCACAAGTACATACGACAAGCCAGCGAACAGCGATTGCTTGTCTCATGAGCCCCCCTCGATTACTAACCCTCCGCGCTTTTTTGCCCCTTGACTTAAATGATATTGATAATTATTCTCAAATAACATTTTCACGGTTTGTAAGGATATCTGCATGATTGGTTTTCACGCCCCTTTATCTGCCTTGTTCCGCCGCATTGCGCTACCGTGCGCCTTACTGCTTTTAGCCAGCACATCCGCGCAGGCGGCTGAAAAACTAAAAGTAATCACTACCTTTACCATTATTCAGGATATCGCACAAAACATAGCAGGTGATGCCGCAACCGTCGAATCCATCACCAAACCGGGTGCAGAGATTCATGATTATCAACCGACGCCACGCGATATTGTTAAAACACAGTCTGCACAGTTGGTGCTGTGGAATGGTATGAACCTTGAGCGCTGGTTCACGCGCTTTTTCGAAAATGTAAAAAACGTGCCCGCCGTCGTAGTGACGGAAGGTATCACCCCCCTCCCTATTCGCGAGGGTGCCTATAATGGCAATCCAAATCCGCATGCCTGGATGTCCCCTTCCAATGCGTTAATCTATATTGAGAATATCCGCAAAGGTCTGGTTCAAGCCGATCCTGCCAATGCGGAGACATATAACCGTAACGCCAAGGCCTATGCTGAAAAAATTAAGGCTCTCGATGCACCACTGCGTGAACGCCTCTCCCGTATCCCTGAGCAGCAGCGGTGGTTAGTCACCAGCGAAGGCGCATTCAGCTATTTGGCGAAAGATTATCAATTTAGTGAAGTCTATCTCTGGCCAATCAACGCTGATGAACAAGGTTCACCACAACAGGTGCGCCGAGTGATTGATACCGTACGTGAAAAGGCGATTCCTGTTGTGTTCAGTGAAAGCACCATTTCCGATAAGCCAGCAAAACAGGTCAGCAAAGAAACGGGCGCGAAATATGGCGGCGTGCTGTATGTTGATTCACTGTCGACAGAAAAAGGTCCTGTGCCAACTTACATCGACCTGTTACAAGTGACGGTGGAAACCATCGCGAAAGGATTTAATCAATGAGTGGTGATCGAGCAGGACAATCATTAGAAGTCAATGATGTTTCGGTTACTTACAGCAACGGGCATCAGGCTATTCGCCACGCCTCTTTTTCTCTGACAGGCGGTACGATTTGCGCCTTAGTCGGCGTAAATGGCAGTGGGAAATCCACGTTGTTCAAAAGTATCATGGGATTAGTCAAGCCAACCTCAGGACAGGTTCTGCTCAATCAGCAGCCCATCTACCAGGCACTGAAACAAAATCTGGTGGCCTACGTTCCGCAAACAGAAGACGTCGACTGGAATTTTCCCGTTCTGGTTGCCGACGTGGTCATGATGGGACGCTACGGACGGATGAACTTCCTACGTATACCCAGTAAACAAGATCGCGCCATTGTAGCAGAGTCATTGGAGCGCGTCGGGCTGTCGACGCTGCAACATCGCCAAATTGGGGAGTTGTCCGGCGGCCAGAAAAAACGGGTCTTTCTGGCCCGTGCGCTGGCTCAACAAGGCAGTGTTTTACTGCTGGATGAGCCTTTTACGGGGGTAGACGTCAAAACAGAGAATGCCATCATCGAGCTACTTCGCACTCTGCGCGATGAAGGGCATTTGATTCTGGTGGCAACCCATAACCTCGGCAGCGTTCCAGAATTTTGCGACAATGTTATTTTGGTCAATCGCACTGTGTTAGCCGCTGGACCGACGCACAGCACCTTTACCCAAAGTAATTTGGAGAAAACGTTCGGGGGCGTCCTGCGGCATATCAACCTCGGGGGATCTCATCTTCACGATGACGATGACGTTCGCTCAGTGACCGTATTGACTGACGATGAACGTCCGGCAGTGTTCTATGGTTCGACTAAAAGTGACCCTCCTGCATCACGCACGATACCGGAGGAGAAAAAGCCCTGATGATCGATATCCTGCTACAGCCATTCAGCTATAACTACATGGTCAAAGCGATCTGGGTCAGCGCCATTGTCGGTGGCGTGTGCGCTTTTCTTTCGGCGTACCTGATGCTGAAAGGTTGGTCGCTGATGGGGGATGCACTCTCACATTCCGTCGTCCCAGGCGTCGCAGGTGCCTATGCCTTGGGCCTGCCCTACGCTGCCGGCGCATTTTTTACTGGTATGCTAGCCGCGCTGGCGATGACCCTGATTCGTCACATTACCCGATTGCGCGAAGATGCGATTATCGGCTTTATTTTCTCAACGTTTTTCGCTGTCGGTCTGCTGATTATTTCCCTCAATCCAACATCCGTTAACGTGCAATCCATCATTTTCGGTAATATTTTGGGGATTGCCGACGAAGATATTCTGCAAGTTGAGATCATCATTGGCGTGACGTTCGTGATTCTCTGTTTACTGTGGAAGGATTTACTGGCCGTGTTTTTTGATGAGAACCATGCGCGTTCGATTGGCCTTTCTCCGCTGAAGCTGAAAATCCTCTTTTTTACGCTGCTAAGCGCCTGTACTGTCGCCGCATTGCAAACCGTCGGCGCGATTTTGGTTATCGCGATGGTGATTACGCCGGGGGCCACGGCTTACCTGCTTACTGACCGGTTTGGTCGTCTGGTTGTGATTTCCATTGTGCTCGGCGCACTAACCAGTGCGGTGGGAGCCTATTTGAGCTTTTTCCTTGATGGCGCGACGGGCGGTGTGATTGTCACGTTGCAAACCGTTGTCTTCCTGTTGGCGTTTGTCTTTGCTCCTAAGCATGGGTTGCTGGCATCACGCCGTCTGCGATTACGCGATCAATCAGGAGATGCTTTATGATGCTAATTAGCTGGCTAACCGACCCCCTCTCTTATCCGTTCATGCAGCGAGCATTACTCGCCGCCGTCGTCACGGGTACGGTTTGCGCAGTATTATCCTGCTATCTGGTGTTGAAAGGCTGGTCGCTAATGGGTGATGCCATTTCGCACGCCGTGTTGCCTGGTATCGTTGTCGCGTTTCTACTGGGGATTCCGCTGGTCATCGGCGCTTTTGTTTCCGGTATTTTCTGTGCGATAGCGACGGGATATGTAAAAGAGCACAGCCGAGTCAAAGAAGATACGGTAATGGGGATCATTTTTTCCGGCATGTTTGCGCTGGGGCTCGTCATGTTTGCGCGTATCGATACCGATCAGCACCTGAACCATATTTTGTTTGGTAACGTGCTAGGCATCACTCAGCAAGAACTGACGCAAATATTACTGATTGCAGGGGTGACATTGGCCGTCATCTTGTTAAAACGGCGAGATTTCATGCTGTACTGCTTCGATCCCAATCATGCCCGCGTCATTGGCCTACCCGTTAAGCTACTGCACTACGGATTACTGAGCCTGCTGGCAATGACCATCGTCGCATCATTACAGGCCGTCGGCGTTATTTTGGTGATCGCGATGCTGATTGCGCCTGGAATCATTGCTTTTATGGTCTGCAAGCGCTTCGATTATATGGTTCTTGTTGCCACACTGGTTTCCGTCATTTCCTGTATTGCTGGCACCCTGATCAGTTTTTACATCGATGGAGCGACCGGTCCTTGCATCGTCATCGTTCAAGCGCTGTTCTTCACATTAGCCCTAACTTACCACCAGCTCAAACTACGCCGTCAGGCAGCATCCCAGATTGTCACTAATGCGCTGTAGTGCTTTGCTTCTCTGCCCCAACCTGGCGTAACCGGAACGCAACTGCCGGTTACGCCATTATCTAACGGATTGTTCGTCATCCTAACGTCGTTATTTTTAATTCCGACTATACTTGTCTCTCGCATCTCTACCTATCGGTTATCACTGTGCTGTATACCTGTAATACTGCAAGCTGCATGTGCGTTGGCTGCGTTCACTCACCCGAATTATTTGAGGTATAGATTCCATTTTTATTGTGCTCAATGGGTTACCGTAAACGAATCACCCCAGTGAACAGCAGGGTATCGGCAACATCAACGGGAGGATGACCTTATGTGGCAAGCTATCAGCCGACTTTTGGAAGAGCATCACGGTGCAGCGGAGATTCAGGAACATCGCGAATTGTCCGGCGGTGAAATACATCCAGCCTGGTACGTCCGCTACGGCGAGCATGACGTCTTCGTAAAATGCGATAGCCGTGAAATGCTAGCCAAGTTCACCGCTGAAGCCGATCAGCTTCACTTACTGAGCCGCAGTAATACCGTGCGCGTACCCGCCGTCTACGGTGTCGGCAGTTCACGCGATCACAGCTTCCTGCTTCTACAATATCTGCCTGTCAAACCGTTGGATGCCCACAGCGCGTGGTGTCTGGGCGAACAGTTAGCACGCCTGCACCAGTGGAGCGATCAACCGCAGTTTGGGCTGGATTTTGATAATGACCTCTCGACAACGCCGCAACCAAACAGCTGGCAGCGGCGCTGGGCGACCTTTTTTGCCGAACAGCGTATTGGGTGGCAGTTACAACTGGCGGCAGAAAAAGGAATGCATTTTGGTCACGTTGAAACGCTGATCGCGCGCGTTGAGGAACGTCTGGCTGGGCACCAGCCCCAACCATCACTCTTGCACGGCGACCTGTGGCCAGATAATTGTGCAAATAGCCAGGATGGTAGTTATTTGTTCGATCCGGCCTGCTATTGGGGGGACAGAGAGTGTGATTTAGCGATGCTGCCACGCTATCCCGCGCTACCGGCGCAGATTTATGATGGCTACCAGAGTGTATGGCCGCTGGATAAAGGCTTTATCGAGCGCCAACCCATTTACCAGATTTACTATCTGCTTAACCGCGCCAATCTTTTCGGTGGCAAACATATTGTTGAAGCGCAGCAGCTCATCGAACGGCAGCTTTTGATTTAAGGCGAGGTGTTTACTCAAAGCCTGAATGTTTAATCTAAGCCAGGAAAGAGGTTTCAGCGTCTGGCGCACTCTCTGCGCCAGAGCGTTACTCAGACTGGCAATCCTAATAAACGCAACGCCAGGTAACCAATACCCGCGATAATGAGCGGCAGAACATAAAGCGGGAAAAATTGCACAAATATTGTATGCGTAGGAACAATGACACGTGACTCCAGAGTCTCACGCGTGTTCCCCCCCTCTCCCTTCATTTTTTCCAGAATGAGTTGATCCTCAATGCCTTCCTTAATTGCCTTCGCCTGACGAGACATCCTGGCACCCGAAACCTGCAACGCAAGACCAATAAAAATCAGGATGTAGATCAACCAAAACATCAGCGTAGCTGCACTGAAAAAGCGCGTAAAATCCGGAATTGGCGAGTTGAACCAAAAAATGTTCAGGAAAGGCGTATTAAAGCGCACCATATCGATCATTAAATGCAGAAAATCCAGCAGTACAGCATCGATACCCTGTTTTTTCTGGGTATAGGCGTAGAGATAGTTAGCCAGCGAGACGAAAGTTGAAAGCAGCGCGGGGATAAAAAGTATCCATCCAGCAAGGCGTTTAACCACGGCAATACGGCCAGCCTGTTGATACGTCATGAGAACCCCTTCTTAGCGACGCAACATCGATAATATATCGTTTTAGTACGACGGGTAGCCTACTGTAAGTTTACGTGCAGTCAATACTTTATCTCCCACACCGCCAGATAAGCCACAATAGCAATTTGTCACCCACTCTGCTTCAAGTTACCTGTGCTGGCGATGACTCAGCCCTTGCATGAACCGCGCCTTGTTCAAAGGGCTAGTGTTTTATCCTGCCACTCGACTTATTAGGGTATAGTTTATCACTAAACACTCTTTTTCTTTGCTGACGGAGCCCGTGGTATGTCCTTTGATTCTTCTATACGAGCGGCGATTTTCGATATGGATGGCCTGCTGATTGATTCAGAACCACTGTGGGATAAAGCAGAGCTGGAGGTTATCGCTTCGCTAGGCGTCGATATCTCACTACGAGAGTCAATGAAAGATACGCTGGGCTTACGCATCGATATGGTGGTCGAACTTTGGTATCAACGCTCTCCCTGGGCGGCACCTGGTCGAGATGAAGTTGTTCGTCGCATTATTGATCGCGCCATCGAACTCGTTGCTGAGCAGCGACCTCTCCTGCCCGGCGTAGAACATGCTCTGCAACTGTGTCGTAGGCTGGATCTTAAAATTGGACTGGCTTCCGCTTCACCGCTCCACATGCAACAGCAGGTGCTGCGCATGTTTAACCTGGATCACTACTTTGATGTACTGATGTCAGCCGAGACACTGCCTTATAGCAAACCTCATCCCGAAGTGTATTTAAATGCAGCACACGGACTCGGCGTTTCTCCCGCACAATGCGTTACGCTGGAAGATTCGGTGAATGGCATGATTGCAACCAAAGCGGCGCGTATGCGCTCCATCGTTATTCCACAGACTGAATTTCGTGCTGACGCACGCTGGGTGTTGGCCGACTATAAGCTGGACTCACTGAATCAACTGACTGCTGAGCATTTGGTATAGGGGCAGCAAAGTAGAAGAGTAGAACGGTAGGAATCGCGGGATATTGCGAAAGCGTGGCCGACTATATAATACCGGCCACGCGTTGAGGCATTACAGGAAATCAGCTCGCTTAGGCGAGAAAGCATCGATCAGAACGCTGCCGTCTTCCAGCGCAACTACGCCATGCATTTCGGGTTTCACCGCCAGATAAGCGTCGCCTGCTTTCAGGATACGTTTATCACCTTCGATCTCCACTTCAAAGCTGCCAGCAGCAACATAAGCAATCTGATCGTGAATTTCATGGAAGTGCGGCGTACCAATCGCACCTTTATCAAAGTGCACGTAAACCATCATCAGCTCATCGCTCCACGTCATGATTTTACGTTTAATGCCACCGCCCAGCTCTTCCCATGGCGTTTCATCATCAATAAAGTATCTTCTCATCATCATCTCTCCTCTAACGCTTTTATTGCCCATACCTTCTATTGCGCCAACAAACTATGCACGACAACGAGTGTATGACTATGGATTGCGACATTTTAGCCACATCAGTACCAGAAGAAACATAAAATAAGCAAAACCATGACGGCCCTCAAGAAATAAATAAAACATTATTTCATTTTTATTGAATTCACATCCCATCCAAACTATCATCCCGCATAACAAGAAAGAACCGGGCATGTTGAGGAATAGGTGACGTTGTCACTGCCACGCAACATCATCTGTTTCGCCCGGCGCTTTCGCCAGGAACGATTCCTGTTTCAGGAACAACGCCTGATTTTTGTTTTTCTCTGAAAGAGAGGCTAAGAAATGCAAGTTCGTCAAAGCATTCACAGCGATCATGCGAAGCAGCTAGATACCGCTGGCCTGCGTCGTGAATTTCTTATCGAACAGATTTTTTCTGCCGATGCCTACACGATGACCTATAGCCACATCGACCGGATCATCGTCGGTGGCATCATGCCTGTACACAGTGCTGTGGCAATTGGCACTGAAGTAGGCAAGCAACTCGGCGTCAGCTATTTCCTTGAGCGTCGCGAACTCGGTGCCATCAACATTGGTGGGGCGGGCATCGTAACTATCGATGGGAAACGCTACGACGTAGGTAATGAAGAAGCCATCTATGTGGGTATGGGTGTGCAAAATGTGCAGTTCACCAGCGTCGATGCGGCTAACCCAGCCAAATTCTACTACAACAGTGCGCCAGCACATACCGCATACCCTACTCGCAAGATTACCCAAGCTGACGCATCGCCACAAACCGTGGGAGAGGATGCCAGCTGTAATCGTCGCACAATTAACAAATACATTGTTCCTGATGTATTGCCGACCTGCCAGCTCACAATGGGGTTAACCAAGCTGGCTGAAGGCAGCCTGTGGAATACCATGCCTTGTCATACGCATGAGCGCCGGATGGAAGTCTATTTCTATTTCGATATGGATGAAGAAACGGCCGTTTTTCACATGATGGGGCAGCCACAGGAAACCCGTCACATAGTTATAAAAAACGAGCAGGCGGTGATTTCACCGAGCTGGTCAATTCATTCCGGTGTTGGCACCAGACGCTACACCTTTATCTGGGGCATGGTTGGCGAAAATCAAGTTTTCGATGACATGGATCACGTCAAGGTTAGCGAGTTACGTTAATCGCTTTCAACCGGAATTACCGGCGTTCCCTACAGTAACAGCTAACGACTAAGTATTGTCGCTTACAGAGAGATTATAGATATGATTTTAAATTCTTTTGATTTGCAAGGTAAAGTTGCTCTTATCACTGGTTGTGATACCGGTTTGGGTCAGGGTATGGCTATCGGTCTGGCACAAGCAGGCTGTGATATCGTCGGCGTCAACATCGTTGAACCGAAAGACACCATCGAAAAAGTCACAGCACTGGGACGTCGTTTCCTCAGCCTGACTGCTGACATGAGCAATGTATCTGGCCATGCCGAACTGGTAGAAAAAGCCGTTGCTGAATTTGGCCACGTTGACATTCTGGTCAACAACGCCGGTATCATTCGTCGCGAAGATGCTATCGAGTTCAGCGAGAAAAACTGGGACGACGTCATGAACCTGAACATTAAGAGCGTTTTCTTTATGTCTCAGACCGTTGCGCGCCAGTTCATCAAACAAGGTAAAGGCGGCAAGATCATCAACATCGCTTCTATGCTGTCCTTCCAGGGCGGTATCCGCGTGCCTTCTTACACCGCATCAAAAAGCGCCGTTATGGGTGTGACCCGTCTGTTGGCTAACGAATGGGCAAAACACGGCATCAACGTCAACGCGATTGCTCCAGGATACATGGCTACCAACAATACCCAGCAACTGCGCGCCGATGAAGACCGCAGCAAAGAAATTCTGGATCGTATCCCCGCTGGCCGTTGGGGTTTACCACAGGATCTGATGGGTCCATCCGTCTTCCTGGCATCCAGCGCATCTGACTACATCAATGGCTACACGATTGCCGTTGACGGTGGCTGGTTGGCTCGCTAAGTGTAATTTTTCTTAGCGGCATTTCGCCAATCTGCGATAAAAAGCACAATTTCGGTTGTGCTTTTTATTTATTTTTCAATTTGTTATTTCGTTTTTCATCATTCTTTTTCCTGCCAAAATCCTTTCTTAAAAAAAATCAAAACAACGTTCCGACTTTGATCACACTTTCGAGATTGCGTGCATGACGACAAGGTTAATAGCGCAATATAATCAATCAAAACAGTGTTTCTATTTATAAGGAACTGTTCCACGGTTCCATAAGAAGGTACTCCATGAGTATTTTTGAAAACTTATACACCAGCAGGAAATCGCAGCTCGACGAATGGGTTGCAGCACTTGATAGCCACATAGCTTGCGTACGGGATAAAGGTCGCAGCCAGAGTCAACCTACGCCGTTATTGGCAGATGGCTTTGATGTGGAAAATTATGCGCCTGTAGTCTGGCAATTCCCTGATGGACATAGCGCACCTATTTCTAATTTTGCCAGCCAGCAGAATTGGCTAAGAACGCTGTGCGCTATGAGCGTCGTTACCGATGATGATAGTTATCAACAATACGCTATCGCACAAAGCGAATATTTTCTGGAACACTTTGTTGATAATAATAGCGGCCTGTTCTACTGGGGCGGCCATCGTTTTATTAATCTGGATACATTAGACGGCGAAGGCCCAGAATCCAAAGCTCAGGTGCATGAATTAAAGCATCACCTGCCTTATTATTCGCTATTGCATCGTGTTAATGCGGAAAAGACGCTGAATTTCTTTCAGGGCTTCTGGAACGCGCACGTTGAAAACTGGGAATCATTGGACTTGGGTCGCCATGGCGATTACAGCAAAAAACGCGATCCTAATGTGTTCCTGCATAACCGTCATGACGTCGTCGATCCAGCAAAGTGGCCTGCTCTGCCATTAACGAAAGGGTTGACGTTTGTTAACGCTGGCACTGATCTGATTTACGCCGCATTCAAATACGCAGAATACACGGGTGATAACCATGCCGCGGCTTGGGGTAAACACCTTTATCGCCAATATGTTCTGGCTCGCAACCCAGAAACCGGTATGCCGGTGTATCAGTTCAGCTCACCACAGCAACGCCAGCCCGTGCCGGAAGATGATAACCAGACACAATCCTGGTTTGGCGATCGTGCGCAACGCCAGTTTGGCCCAGAGTTCGGCGAAATTGCGCGTGAAGCCAATGTGCTGTTCCGTGATATGCGCCCACTGCTGATTGATAACCCACTGGCAATGCTGGATATCCTCCGTACCCAGCCTGATGCTGAAATGCTGGATTGGGTGATTTCTGGGTTAAAAAATTATTATCAGTATGCCTACGATGTCACTAGCAATACGCTGCGTCCAATGTGGAACAACGGTCAAGACATGACAGGTTACCGTTTTCAACGCGATGGCTATTACGGCAAAGCGGGAACAGAATTAAAACCGTTTGCATTAGAAGGCGATTATTTATTACCGCTGGTTCGTGCTTATCGTCTAAGCGGCGATGAAGACCTGTATGCACTGGTTAACACAATGCTGACGCGGCTGAACAAAGAAAATATTCAGCACATCGCCAGTCCAATGCTGTTGTTGACCGTTATTGAACTGGCCGATCACAAACAATCAGAATCCTGGGCACATTACGCCGCGCAGTTGGCGAGCGTTCTGTTTGAACAACACTTCCATCATGGCTTGTTTGTTCGCTCTGCACAGCATCGTTATGTTCGTCTGGATGATACTTATCCGCTGGCTTTACTGACTTTCGTTGCCGCTTGTCGCAACAAATTAAACGCTATTCCACCGTTCTTGACGCAAGGTGGATATGTTCACGGTGATTTTTGCGTTAACGGGGAAAATAGAATTGTTTATGACGTGGAGTTAATTTATCCAGAGTTATTAACGGCTTGATTTTATATTTTTTTTAATGATTCACAATTACAAATAGGTAAGCATTATGAATGAAAACAGAATGCTGGGGTTAGCCTATATCTCCCCCTATATTATAGGGCTGATAGTTTTTACCGCTTTCCCCTTTGTTTCGTCATTTATCCTCAGTTTTACTGAGTATGATTTGATAAATCCGCCTGAATTTACGGGGCTAGAAAACTATCACCGCATGTTCCTGGAGGATGATCTCTTTTGGAAATCAATGGGCGTCACCTTTGCCTATGTATTTCTGACCATTCCATTGAAATTAATCTTTGCGCTGTTAATTGCGTTTGTACTTAATTTCAAATTACGTGGTATCGGCTTCTTCCGTACTGCTTACTATGTGCCTTCTATTCTGGGCAGCAGCGTGGCAATTGCCGTATTGTGGCGTGCACTGTTCGCCATCGATGGTTTGTTAAACAGCTTCCTCGGCGTGTTTGGCTTTGACGCCATCAACTGGCTGGGCGAACCGTCTCTGGCACTGATGTCGGTCACCCTGCTGCGCGTATGGCAGTTCGGTTCCGCGATGGTTATCTTCCTGGCTGCATTGCAGAACGTTCCGCAATCACAGTATGAAGCAGCCATGATCGACGGCGCATCCAAATGGCAAATGTTCCTGAAAGTAACGGTACCGCTGATTACACCAGTTATCTTCTTTAACTTTATCATGCAGACAACCCAAGCATTCCAGGAGTTTACGGCACCTTACGTCATCACTGGCGGTGGACCAACACACTACACCTACCTGTTCTCGCTCTATATCTACGATACGGCGTTCAAGTATTTCGATATGGGTTACGGTGCTGCGTTGGCATGGGTTCTGTTCTTGGTTGTTGCAGTATTTGCGTCTATCTCCTTTAAGTCGTCGAAATACTGGGTGTTCTACTCCGCTGATAAAGGAGGAAAAAATGGCTGACATGCATTCAAACCTGACTACAGCACAAGAAATTGCTGCTGCAGAAGTACGCCGCACGCTGCGTAAAGAAAAAATCAGTGCCGTTATCCGTTACGTGATACTGCTGTTCGTTGGTTTACTGATGCTTTACCCACTGGCGTGGATGTTCTCAGCCTCGTTCAAACCGAACCATGAGATCTTCACGACACTGGGCCTGTGGCCAGAACACGCCACATGGGACGGTTTCGTTAACGGTTGGAAAACCGGTACGGAATACAATTTCGGTCACTACATGATTAACACTTTCCAGTACGTGATTCCGAAAGTGGTTCTGACCGTTATTTCCTCAGTGATTGTGGCTTATGGCTTCGCTCGCTTTGATATTCCGTGGAAAGGCTTCTGGTTCGCGACACTGATCACCACCATGCTGCTGCCAAGCACCGTACTGTTGATTCCTCAGTACCTTATGTTCCGCGAAATGGGCATGCTGAACAGCTATCTGCCACTGTACTTACCGCTGGCGTTTGCAACACAAGGGTTCTTTGTGTTCATGCTGATCCAGTTCCTGCGTGGTGTACCACGTGATATGGAAGAAGCCGCTCAGATCGATGGCTGTAACTCCTTCCAGGTTCTGTGGTATGTGGTCGTACCGATTTTGAAACCAGCCATCATCTCTGTTGCGCTGTTCCAGTTCATGTGGTCAATGAACGACTTCATCGGTCCGCTGATTTATGTTTATAGCGTGGATAAATATCCGATTGCGCTGGCGCTGAAAATGTCTATCGACGTTACTGAAGGCGCTCCGTGGAATGAAATTCTGGCCATGTCCAGCATCTCCATTCTGCCATCCATTATTGTTTTCTTCCTGGCACAGCGCTACTTCGTACAAGGCGTGACCAGCAGCGGAATTAAAGGTTAATAGAGGATTTATCATGGCTGAAGTTATTTTCAATAAACTGGAAAAAGTATACTCCAACGGTTTCAAAGCTGTTCACGGCATCGACCTGACGATTAAAGATGGCGAGTTCATGGTTATCGTCGGCCCGTCTGGCTGTGCGAAATCCACCACGCTGCGCATGCTGGCAGGCCTGGAAACCATTAGCGGCGGTGAAGTTCGCATCGGTGAGCGCGTTGTTAACAATCTGGCGCCAAAAGAGCGTGGGATTGCAATGGTGTTCCAGAACTATGCCCTCTACCCGCACATGACGGTAAAAGAGAACCTGGCGTTTGGTCTGAAACTGAGCAAAATTCCTAAAGAGCAAATCGAAGCGCAGGTAGCAGAAGCGGCCAAAATTCTGGAGCTGGAAGAACTGATGGATCGTCTGCCGCGCCAGCTGTCTGGTGGTCAGGCACAGCGTGTGGCCGTAGGCCGCGCCATCGTTAAAAAACCAGATGTGTTCCTGTTTGACGAACCGTTGTCAAACCTGGATGCCAAACTGCGTGCTTCCATGCGTATCCGTATTTCCGACTTGCACAAGCAGTTGAAGAAAAGCGGTAAAGCGGCGACAAGCGTATATGCTACCCACGATCAGACTGAAGCAATGACCATGGGTGACCGTATCTGCGTGATGAAACTCGGTCACATCATGCAGGTCGATACGCCGGATAACCTGTACCATTTCCCTGTCAACATGTTCGTTGCTGGCTTCATTGGCTCACCAGAAATGAACATTAAGCCGTGCAAACTGGTCGAGAAAGACGGTCAGGTTGGCGTTGTTGTGGGTAATAACGCGCTGGTGTTAAATGCTGAAAAACAAGATAAAGTGCGCGGCTATATCGGACAAGACGTATTCTTCGGTGTTCGCCCAGACTATGTTTCCGTGTCAGATACGCCATTTGAAGGCAGCCACTCACAGGGTGAGCTGGTTCGCGTAGAAAACATGGGTCATGAATTCTTTATGTACATTAAAGTCGATGGCTTTGAATTAACCAGCCGCATTCCTTATGACGAAGGTCGGCTGATTATCGAGAAGGGACTGCATCGTCCGGTATATTTCCAGTTCGACATGGAAAAATGCCATATTTTTGATGCAAAAACAGAAAAAAATATCTCTCTTTAACAGGAGTAGTAACCGATGAAAAAAGCGATCCTACACACGTTAATAGCTTCATCTCTGGCGTTAGTGGCAATGCCGTCTCTGGCAGCCGATCAGGTTGAATTGAGAATGTCCTGGTGGGGCGGCAACAGCCGTCACCAGCAGACGCTCAAGGCAATTGAAGAGTTCCATAAGCAGCATCCAAATATCACCGTGAAAGCGGAATACACAGGTTGGGATGGTCACTTGTCTCGTCTGACAACGCAGATTGCCGGTAATACCGAGCCAGATGTGATGCAGACCAACTGGAACTGGCTGCCGATTTTCTCTAAAAACGGCGACGGTTTTTACGATCTGAACAAGGTTAAAGATTCTCTGGATCTGACCCAGTTCGAATCCAAAGAACTGCAAAACACCACGGTCAACGGCAAACTGAACGGTATTCCGATTTCCGTTACTGCTCGCGTGTTCTATTTCAACACCGAAAGCTGGAAAAAAGCCGGTCTGGAATATCCGAAAACGTGGGACGAGCTGCTGAACGCCGGTAAAGTGTTCAAAGAAAAACTGGGCGACCAATACTACCCTATCGTATTGGAACACCAGGATTCTCTGGCGCTGCTGAACTCTTATATGGTTCAGAAGTACAACATTCCAGCGATTGATGTAAAAGGTCAGAAATTCGCCTATACCGATGCACAATGGGCTGAATTCTTTGGCATGTATAAAAAGCTGATCGACAGCCATGTCATGCCTGATGCGAAGTACTATGCCTCTTTCGGCAAGAGCAACATGTATGAAATGAAGCCATGGATCAATGGTGAATGGTCTGGTACTTACATGTGGAACTCCACCATTACCAAGTACTCTGACAACCTGCAACCACCAGCGAAACTGGAATTGGGTAACTACCCAATGCTGCCAAGTGCGAAAGACGCCGGCCTGTTCTTCAAGCCTGCACAGATGCTGTCTATCGGTAAGTCAACCAAGCATCCTAAAGAGTCTGCTCAGTTGATCAACTTCCTGCTGAACAGCAAAGAAGGCGCTCAGGCGCTGGGTCTGGAGCGTGGTGTACCGTTGAGTAAAGCCGCTGTGGCTCAGTTGACTGCTGATGGCGTCATCAAAGATGATGCACCAGCGGTTGCCGGGTTGAAGCTGGCGCTGTCTCTGCCGCATGACGTTGCCGTTTCTCCTTATTTCGACGATCCGCAAATCGTTTCTCTGTTTGGTGATACCATCCAGTCTATCGATTACGGTCAGAAATCTGTTGAAGACGCAGCGAAATATTTCCAGCGTCAATCTGAGCGTATTCTGAAACGCGCAATGAAATAATGTTGCACCCGTTTTAGACTGTAATTCATCCCTGCCGCACCGCCGGCAGGGATTTTTCATTTAAATTAAAACATCCGCTATATTCAATTCGATCTCCCTCACAATTTGAAACCCTATTTTACTTTTTGTTACCCAAGACGATCTCGATCACAGAACGTAATTTAATAATAAATAGAATAGAACTTGTCCCAAAAATCATAATGCGTGTTTTTATTAAGCGACTTCCTAACCAGTAGGGAATATAACAATGAAAGTTAAATTACTAGCTCTGGCAGTTACCTCATTAATTAGTGTAAATGCAATGGCCGTAACCATCGATTACCGTCATGAAATGCAAGACACTGCTAAAGGTGATCATAAAGATCGTCTTTCAATGTCTCACCGTTTTGATAATGGCTTTGGTATTTCCGTCGAAGCTAAATGGAAAAATGGTGACACAACACCAGATAAACCGCTTAATGAGCCCGTAAGTAACGGCACAGAAGTAAAAGCTAGCTATGCCTACAAAATCAATGACACATTCTCTGTTGAACCAGGTTTAACGTTTGAGTCAAACAACACGAGCAGCACCTACAAACCGTACTTAACCGGTAAAGTTAACATCATTAAAGATTTGTCTTACTCATTACGTTATCGCCCTTACTATACTCGTACCAGCGGAAACATTGGCAAGGCTAATACATCCGAGAATGGTTATAACCTCACAGGTACATTAAGTTATAAATTCCTGAAAGATTTTGGTATCAGTTATGAAACTGATTATAAAAAATCAAACAGAGCTAATAACTACCAGGCCGATAATGAAACATGGAAAATCGATCACAACGTAAAACTTTCCTACAAGTGGGATAAAAACTGGACTCCTTATGTAGAAGTCGGAAACATTGCTGCTGATAAACTCAGCGATGAGCGTCAGACTCGTTACCGTGTTGGTGTGCAATACAACTTCTAATAACGGCCTTGTTATTTAAATAAGCGTTATTAGTTAGAAAAAGGGATGTTATTGTTAATTGTTTACTTGGTTTTTCTTTTATCATTAACATCCCTTTATTACGATATCTGTTGTTGGTTAAGCAAGTTAGTTACGTTTCTTTGTTACATACGATCGAGTTAATATTTTTAGTTGCATGCGTTTTAGCTGTTGGAATTGCTGTGTCTGATTTACCCTCTTCGTGTATGAATGTTACTTCTTTATTAAATTTTGCGGTTCAGGGTAGTCATTTTTTCTCCGATGTAATGGCTACCCTATTTTTTTATCATCGCCCACCCCCTTTCCCTTTGTCAGGTGATCTATCATGATTGTTCGTTCTCTGCTTGTCGGGGCCATTATGATGTCTGTAAATGGATTAAGTTACGCCCAACCTGTTTTTCCTGTCTGGCCACACGGTGATGCACCAGGAGCTTCTTCTTCAACGGTACAGCCGCAAGTCGTCGAACGAAGTAAAGATGCTTCACTCCCCGACCGAGCGGCGATGGGTATTCGCAGCCCCGAAATTACCGTTTATCAGGCAGAGAAACCCAATGGCATGGCATTGCTCATTACGCCCGGCGGTTCTTATCAACGTGTCGTACTGGATAAAGAAGGCAGCGATTTAGCCCCGTTCTTTAACCAGCAGGGTTACACCCTTTTCGTCATGACCTATCGCATGCCCGGCGAGGGCCATAAAGAAGGCGCAGATGCCCCACTGGCTGATGCACAGCGAGCAATAAGGACACTGAGAGCCAATGCTGAGAAGTGGCACATTAACCCACAGCGCATCGGTATTATGGGGTTCTCTGCTGGTGGTCATGTTGCCGCTAGCCTCGGAACCCGATTCGCACAATCCGTTTATCCTGCGATGGATGCCATCGATAGCGTAAGCGCACGTCCTGACTTCATGGTGCTGATGTATCCCGTGATTTCTATGCAAGCCGATATTGCGCACGCCGGTTCACGCAAACAATTAATCGGTGAACAGCCAACGGAAGCGCAGGTGGCTCGTTATTCTCCAGAGAAACAGGTTACGGCTCAAACGCCCCCTACGTTTCTGGTACATGCCGTTGACGATCCGTCAGTCTCTGTTGATAACAGTCTGGTCATGTTCAGTGCACTGAGAGGGGAAAAAATTCCGGTTGAAATGCATCTCTTTGAGAAAGGTAAACACGGCTTCGGCCTACGCGGTACCAAGGGACTTCCCGCAGCAGCATGGCCTCAACTGCTGGACAATTGGCTGCAAGCTTTACCCGTAGAACAACCCAAAGCCGTACCATGATAGAGATGTAGCGTAATAAATCGTTACGCTGTCACCGCTTCCGCAGACAGAGATAATCTCTTATACTGTATAAAATAACAGTTTTATTTGAGAAGTTTCATGACTGCGGAAGGACACCTGCTTTTTTCTGTTGCCTGCGCGATTCTGGCTAAAAAAGTTGAGTTATCGCCAGCGCTGGCTACCGGAGATTGGTGGCATATTATCCCTGGAGCACTCCTTACCGCGCTGCTACCCGATATCGATCACCCCAAATCCATTCTTGGACAGCGCCTCAAGTGGCTTTCTACACCTATTGCACGGCTTTTTGGTCATAGGGGGTTTACTCACAGCCTCCTTGCTATCGCTACGGGTATTTTCTTTATTCAGACGCGCCTACCACCGAGTTGGCCGATTCCGACTGATGCCTATCATGCCATGATCGTCGGTTACCTTAGCCATATTCTCGCCGACATGTTGACCCCCTCCGGTGTCCCCCTACTCTGGCCATGCCGCTGGCGTTTCCGCTTACCGATTTTAAACAGCCAAAAAGGTAATCAATTGGAGCGTTTCCTGTGTCTTGCTTGCATCGGTTTTTCACTGTATCAACCGCAAAAAAATTTGGATTGTTGTACCTACGAGCAGTCATTTCGCTTTTTACAGTCAGCCCAAACGTACCTCTTTCAATACGTGAAATAGCCGCGTTACCTACCGTCAGACATATCTCTGTAACATGATGGCAAAAGACCTGTTATCCTGTGCGCGTTTGTTATTTTTTATCGCAAAAAATCACACCGCCTCCGCCATTCTGCACTACTGAGCGGGATCGTGGGCAATGTGTTGCGATTCACTGATAGGGAGCAAAGTCGGATGAATTTTCCGCTACTCATAAATATTCTGCTATTTGTCGCATTACTGCTCGGATTAGGCTATACCAACCGCAATCCATCCTGGAGCCTGGCAAAGAAGGTATTGCTGGGTTTGGTTGTTGGGGTGTTATTTGGTCTGGCACTGCATCTGATTTATGGCGGCGACAACCCGATAGTTAAGCAGTCCATCTCATGGTTTAACATCGTCGGTAATGGTTATGTACAGCTGCTACAAATGATCGTGATGCCGCTGGTATTTATCTCCATTCTCAATTCCGTTGCCAAACTGCATAATGCCTCATCATTAGGGAAAATCAGCGTTTTGACGCTTTCCACTTTGTTGATCACCACGCTGATTTCTGCGCTGGTCGGCGTTTTTGTCACCAATTTGTTTGGCCTGACGGCAACCGGACTGGTACAGGGTGCGCAAGAAACCGCACGATTAACGGCAATTGAAAGCAACTACGCAGGCAAAGTTGCTGATCTTAACGTTCCTCAGCTTATCCTGTCATTCATCCCTAAAAACCCGTTTGCGGAACTGACTGGCGCTAACCCAACATCGATCATCAGTGTCGTCGTTTTCGCGGCTTTCCTTGGCGTTGCCGCGTTACAACTGTTGAAAGATGATGCAGTGAAAGGCGAACGTGTATTAACCGCCATCGACACACTGCAATCCTGGGTAATGAAGCTTGTTCGTCTGGTGATGAAGTTAACCCCTTACGGCGTCATGGCGCTCATGACCAAAATGGTTGCTAGCTCCAACCTGCAAGACATCCTCAAACTGGGTAGCTTCGTTGTTGCGTCCTATCTGGGGTTGGCAATAATGTTCGGCGTCCATGCGCTGATTTTGTCTTTTACCGGTATCAATCCGGCGCGTTTTTATCGCAAAGTCTGGCCGGTACTGACATTCGCGTTTACCAGTCGATCCAGTGCGGCAACCATTCCACTTAGCATCGAAGCACAAACGCGCCGCATCGGTGTGCCGCAATCTATCGCCAGCTTCGCGGCGTCTTTTGGTACGACAATCGGTCAAAACGGCTGTGCCGGTCTTTATCCAGCGATGCTGGCCGTGATGGTCGCACCAACGGTCGGAATTAACCCGCTCGATCCCGTCTGGATCGCGACGCTGGTCGGTATCGTCACAATCAGTTCCGCTGGCGTAGCTGGCGTAGGCGGCGGTGCCACCTTTGCCGCGTTAATCGTTTTGCCCGCGATGGGGCTGCCAGTAACGCTCGTGGCTTTGCTAATCTCCATTGAACCGCTTATCGATATGGGACGTACCGCACTCAACGTTAGCGGTTCGATGACGGCAGGAACCGTCACCAGCCAACTGATGAAGCAGACGGATAAAACGGTTTTCAACGCGCAGGATGATGCGGAATTGACACACCGCTAAGCCATATTGCTGCACAAAAGAAAACGCCGACGGCTCATGCTGTCGGCGTTTTTTTATGACGGACATCCTTGTCCGTCACCCTGCGGGCCGTTGCTGCGCAACGTTGAAAAACGTTCCCTACGTTTTTTTATGACGGCATCCTTGTCCGTCACCCTGCGGGCCGTTGCTACGCAACGTTGAAAAACGTTCCCTACGTTTTTTTATGACGATATCGTGCAATCAGGTTACTTAGCGCTGTGGGTTTGTGTCATAAGCCTGACAGGTTTGGAAACCTTTGTTGAGGACATGCCCCGTATCGTTGTAGCTCACAAAATAGTTCTGCGCAGTCCCATCACGGTTTTTCAGCAGATAATCACTACAGGTTCCCTTGGCATTTACCAGCCGTTTCTCCATTCCGCTGCCTGCAAGTTGGTGGACCTGCTGCTTCGTCATTCCCACCTTCACATCTTTCACCACGGGCTCATTAACATAGCTTTCTGCTTTGTTATAAGCCGAACATCCCGCCAGCATGACAGCACCCGCTGCCGCAATACACATCAGTAATCTGTTATTCTTCATCTCATCACCTCATTATTAATGGGTCCCCCTAAGGCTAGTCGGCGGCGACCACTTTTTCAAATCATAACGTGGATATGTAACATATTGGCCGATAGTCAAAAACGGTGTATCTATAGGGAAAATGACTACCTGACAGCTTGCTCTTTTTCTTCACGTCGATTCGTTTTACACTCAAGTAATCGTAATAATTCTTTTTCAGTATCAATAAGTTCAGGAGGGAGATGGCATGTCATTACAAAACGACATTATCGCTGCGCTGGGAGTGAAAAGTCGCATCGATCCAGCACAGGAAATCCGTGTTAGCGTTGATTTTTTAAAGAATTATCTGAATGCTCACCCGTTTGTTACGTCGTTAGTGTTGGGCATCAGCGGCGGTCAGGATTCTACCTTGACAGGCAAACTCTGCCAGACGGCTATCACGGAATTGCGCAATGAAACGGGAAATTCTCGCTATCAATTCATCGCGGTCCGACTACCTTACGGCGTACAGGCTGATGAAGCTGACTGTCAGGATGCCATCGCCTTTATCCAACCCGATCGCGTACTCACCGTAAATATCAAGCCTGCAATCGAAGCCAGTGAAGCCACATTACGCGCCATTGGCGTAGCGCTTTCTGATTTTGTCAAAGGTAATGAAAAAGCCAGAGAACGCATGAAAGCACAGTACAGCATCGCAGGCATGAATGCAGGTCTTGTCGTTGGCACCGATCATGCAGCAGAAGCAGTAACGGGCTTTTTCACCAAATACGGAGATGGGGGTACCGATATCAACCCTATTTTCCGGCTGAATAAGCGTCAGGGTAAAGCGCTGTTGCGCGAACTGGGCTGCCCTTCTCATCTTTATACAAAAGCCCCAACGGCCGATTTGGAAGAAGATCGTCCTTCCCTTCCCGATGAAGTCGCACTGGGCGTGACCTATGAAAAAATCGACGATTATCTGGAAGGTAAGCAGATCGACGCTAAAGATGCGGCTACGATCGAGAACTGGTATCGGAAAACAGAGCACAAGCGTCGTCCACCTATTACCGTGTTTGATGACTTCTGGCAGTAAACCATCACTATAAACACCACCGGACGCTAACAATAACGTCCGGTTCGAACTTGATTCCTTCTGTACGCACTTTACGACGCCGTCACGCATTCAAGTGGCAGGACAAAATATTAGCGTTTTGAATAACGTGAAGCGTTGGTTCATCAGGCTACAGCCATGGAAAGACCAGGCAATGCAACCAACGTACAGGTAATTTGAAGGATGGCAGGGATAAACATGACACCACAGCGCGCCACGCTCACAGGCTTACTCGCCATCATTCTATGGAGTACATCCGTTGGGCTTATCCGTAGCCTGACAGAGGCGCTCGGCCCGATTGGGGGAGCGGCAATGATTTACTCCACCAGCACGCTATGCTTACTGGCGTTTTATGGTCTTCCACGCATTAACACGCTACCCAGAATCTATTTGTTCGCGGGCGGTGCGCTATTTGTCTGCTATGAAATATTTCTGTCTCTGTCTATCGGATTAGCCGATAGCCGCATGCAAGCGATGGAAATCGGGATGATTAACTATCTGTGGCCCAGTCTGACCATCCTTTTTTCTCTTTTTATCAATCAGCAGAAAAGCCGTTTTCTACTCTGGCCAGGCCTCGCACTCGCGCTGGGTGGTATCGTCTGGATTATGAAAGGAGAAAGTGACTGGACACCCGAGCTCCTGTGGAACAACATTCTTGCTAACCCGCTGGCCTACAGTTTGGCATTTTCTGCGGCTTTGACCTGGGCGCTATACTGCAATATCACCAAGCGTTACGGGCAGGGAAAAAGCGGTGTATCGTTGTTCTTCTTCATCGCTTCGCTCGTGCTATGGATTCAGTATGCCTTCAGTGCCGAAGGGCCGATTTCATTAACGTTGCCGAGTTCGCTGGAATTGCTCTTTATGGGGGCCTCAGCCGCGTTGGCTTATTCAGCATGGAATGCCGGTATTCAATACGGCAATCTGACGCTGCTGGCAACCGCCTCTTACTTCACACCCGTGCTTTCGACATTGCTGGCGGCGATCTGGCTCAATATCACGCCCGCCATTTCGTTTTGGCAAGGCGTCGCAATGGTCACAGCAGGCTCATTACTCTGCTGGTATGCGACACGGTCACCCTCGAGCTAATTCGTTTCCGGTTAGACTTTCTGACCAATAAAACCTTAATCTGCTCGCGGTCACATTATTCTCGCTAACCTGTTATAGTCACCTTCACATTTCGTTACCTAAAAAAGTCACACATGTTAAGCCGTTTCTTTTCGTACTATTCTCCCTATAAAGGGTTATTCGTCCTCGATTTTGGCTGTGCCATTATCGCAGGCCTGCTTGAATTAGGGTTTCCGATGGCGATTAAAGCGTTCATCGACAAACTGTTACCGGCGCAGGATTGGTCACTGATCCTGTTAGCGTCGGTGGCGCTATTGGCAGTCTATCTGCTGAATACCGCGCTGATGGCCATCGTCAACTATTGGGGACATGCCCTGGGCGTGGGGATTGAAACCGACATGCGCCGGCAGGCATTTGAGCACCTGCAAAATTTGCCGTTCCGTTACTACGATAATATGAAGACCGGGCATATCATCACGCACGTCACCAAAGATCTGGAAGAAGTGGGTGAAATCGCCCACCACGGCCCGGAAGACTTGTTCCTCGCTATTATGACGTTTATTGGCGCATTTATTCTGATGGCGACGGTTCACCTGAATCTGGCGCTGCTAACGATTGTTATCGTGCCTTTCATGGGATATCTCGTCAGCCGCTATGGCGCACGAATGACGGAAACCTGGCGTCAGCTCTTTGGTCAAGTGGGCAACTTCAACGCCCGCATTGAAGAGAGCGTGGGCGGTATCCGTGTCGTTAAAGCTTTCGCTAATGAAGCCCATGAGAAGAAACTGTTCTCTAACGACAACGAAAACTATCGCCGTACCAAATTGCAGGCCTACCGCATCATGACCGCCAGCATGACGCTCAGTTACCTCAGCACGCGCCTGATACAGCTTATCGTGATGCTGGCAGGTATCTGGTATGTCATTCAGGGAGAGCTCACCTACGGCGGTTTTATCGGTTTTCTGCTGCTGATTGAGGTTTTCTTCCGCCCTGTTGCCAAAATTACCTCTGTGCTGGAGAGTTATCCCAAGGGCATTGCGGGATTCAAGCGCTTTACTCAACTGATCGATACGGTTCCCGAGATTGCCGATGCCCCTGATGCACATGATGCAGGGCCTTTGAAAGGTAATATCGAGTTTAAACAGGTAGGCTTTGGTTATTCCGCCGAACGCCCAATTCTGCGCAATATCAACCTGTCAATTCGCGCGGGAGAAACCGTAGCGTTTGTTGGCCCGTCCGGTGCAGGTAAAACCACACTTTGCTCTCTATTGCCCCGCTTCTACGATTTAACTAGCGGAGCCATCACTATTGACGGCATGGACATCCGCCAGATGACGCAGGCGTCACTGCGCAGCCAAATTGGCATCGTACAGCAGGATGTTTTCCTATTCGGCGGCACCATTCGAGAAAACATCGCCTACGGCAAACTTGGTGCCAGCGATGACGAAATCATGGAAGCTGCGCGACGGGCCAGATTAGATGAACTGATCGAAAATCTGCCTGAAGGGCTGGATACCGTAGTCGGCGAACGCGGTGTTAAGCTGTCGGGTGGGCAAAAGCAGCGTTTGTCTATCGCGCGAATCTTCCTGAAAAATCCGCCGATTCTGATTCTTGACGAAGCAACGTCCGCACTAGATACGGCGACGGAGCAGGCGATACAGCAATCGCTTAGCGAACTATCCGCAGGACGCACCACGTTGGTTATCGCGCATCGACTGGCAACCATACAGAACGCGGGGCGCATTGTGGTAGTGGATAATGGCAGCATCATTGAGCAAGGCAGTCATCAAGCGTTGCTGGAACAAAGTGGCATTTATGCGACGTTGCATCAGGCACAATTCGGTCAGGCCTGATACCTTCTTTTCTTCGGCGAGGGTTCTCCTCGCCTTTTTCTCTCCGCCTTTTGCACGTTCATGTGACGTAAGAGGTTTCCCTTGCCATAAATTGCATTTAAAATACATCTATTATAATTTCATCAGGACATGACGCACATGGCGAGAAAACCCCTGGGAAAATACCGACAGCGGGAGATTCGTACCGTCGGGTTGATGATCGAACTGTATGAAAAGCACCACCCAGAAACCAACGACAGCACACAGTATAAAGACCTATTTAGCTACGCCATCAAACGTCTGGAGCGCTGTCATTTTGGTGAAGAGAAGCCCGCGTGTAAGCATTGCCCTATCCACTGCTATCAGCCAGCCAGGCGTGAAGCAATTAAAGCAATTATGCGCTGGTCTGGGCCACGGATGCTGCTACGTCACCCTATTTTGGCAATACGCCACTTAATTGACGATCATCGCCCCGTGCCGGACTATCCACGACCAAAAAGTGTAACATCGGAAAGTATTAAAAAATCGTCTAAATAACCTATTTTTCCGCATTAACTCAGCAACAGAGAGTACCATTATTATTCATGAGCATGATTGAATCGGCCACACCAGCAGACTTTCCCACATTAACCGCACTCTGGGAGTCATCCGTTCGCGCCACACATACTTTTCTCGGTGAGGAGGACATCCATTTTTTTCGTCCACGTATTCTGAACGATTATCTACCCGCATTGAATGTGTTGGTTATAAGAGCACATAAAAGTGAAATAAACGGCTTTATTGGCCTGTCAGATGACACCATCGAGATGCTATTTGTAGCACCCCACAGGAGCGGTAACGGCATTGGCAGTGAACTGGTCACATTCGTGCTCACACACTTTCCGATAACAAAAGTTGATGTTAATGAGCAAAATGGAAGAGCCAGAAAATTTTACGAAAAAATGGGATTTATCGTAAAGCACCGTTCGGAGCAAGATTCGTATGGCAAGCCTTTTCCCATTCTTCACATGGAACACCTAACTTCCTCATAGGAAGCGTGTTATCAGTCAAGGCTCAAAGAGGAAAAGGCCGCTTGCGCGGCCTTAAAAACGACATCAATCATATTGAAATAAAAGGATTTATTTCAAGTGGCGTCCACATATCGACCACATCACAGACAAAGCCCCGTTTATCGGGGTTTTGTCCTATGGTGCTGCTGGTAATTATCCGTAAGTTCATTCATTACATACGATGCAACAACATCATATAAAGCTGTTGCCAGTGAAGGGGCGGCATCATTTGGCACTGATTTAATCGTGGTGATCATCCCTGCATTAATACACACCATTTTTGACGGAAAACGCGTGACATAATCAGCAAAAAGATTAAGTACCGCTTTCTGCAATTTCTGCTCTGGCTCTCCAACAAAAAGCTCATCCAGTTCAGCGTCAAACATTATGTAGTCAAAATGCACCGTTGATGTACTGCCCTGCGGTTTTATACAGACACAGGGGATCTGCTTTTCTCCACAGTGACGTTCCCAGTCAGACCGCTTTTCAACGCCAGCAATTCCCGCTTTCACCAGGTGATACTTAATGCCTTCGTACCGCTTAGCGTCGCTTTCATTCATTGTCGTCATTCCAGAATTGAATTGTTAAATAAATTAACATTCTCACAAAATCATTAACTGCTGATTTTGATTTTAGTATGGGGGGTGGTGCGCAAAACGGTTACATTCAAAAACAGCCTAAATTCAAGTCGTATTATCATGATTTAATTAAATAATTCATGTAACCAAAAAAAGTTACATCGGGTTACAGGGTCGGTTACAAAAACAAGTAATTCATACAAAACAGATGGTTATAGTTTTTCGTTTGTAACCGCTCTGACGGTTACATTGTAACCCCGTTGTAACCGTTTGCGGTTACAGATTTTTATTATAAATATCATATATCTATATAGTAAAAATATCATTTGTAACCATGTAACCATTTTTTCAGATCCCCCCCATACATCAGAAAATTTTCTCAGCAGGTCGTTTGGTAGCCAGTTTTGTAATGTTTCTGTATGCATTTATGTATGTTTCTTTGTTGTGACTACCTGAGTCCTACTATGCCGCATGACCAGTGCAATAGATTTCAGTTCCAGAAATAGCTAACCATCTGTAATTAAAAGATTCATATCGTCAGCCCAGCCCTGAACGATTACGCCAAAAGTCACGTAATCGTTACTCACCCCGCGTGGAGCCTGGCTCCAACAAACAGTTAGGCCACCATTCCATCGAGCCAAAACTGAAATCCCTGAAATCTGTTTCACACATTTCAGTTGGCGATCGACAACCATAACCCCAGCACTGGCGCGTTCTGGCCGTATGCTTTGTACCACCCGAAAAACTGAAATCATTTTCAAAACGAAAACCGCAGGCGGGTGCGGTGTAGCGCCGTTTCCGTCACTTCCGCCGTTATTTCGTGACGAACAAGGCACGCAATGACAGCGCAGTGAATCGTTATGAATTAGGGTTAAACCTTCACATGATGATTGAGTTTGTACAACGTGGCACGTTTGAGGGCGTTTTAGGTAGGGGCAGTTAGAGTGATTTTCTACAGATGTGAAAAAGCCTGCGCGAAGCAGGCTTAGTTTTCCATGGTGCTATCATTATTATTTGAAATACAAGCATATAATGGCATTGCACATGTTTACTTTATAGACGTTTGTACAGATCGATTATGCGTTATCGATCGATTGCAACAATCAATTAATTAGCCTATCACTGGCCTGTATTTCGTCTGTAACGCGCCCGACCTTGTACCGGTTGCAGCGATAGCGGCGGCGTTAAGCGGCGTGCCGGTGTTCACATGACTGTGCGCAGCGGTCTGTGCTGCCAGCTCCTGTACTACGTCCAGCGTGTCCAACATCAGTTGCATCACGTTAATCTGCTGGCTGCCCACCCATACCACAGGCGCGATGATATCCTGCCGCGCACCGGCTATGCTGCTGCGGATTTGCCCGATTTTCTCCATCAGGCTCTGGCCAATGTTGATCGATGCCGATTTGCTGACGCTGGCCACATAGCCCGCCTGCGTCGCCAGGCTGTAATCCCCCGTTGCTATCTGCACAATCGCACCGGCCAGTAACGTGGACGTGCCCAACACGCGGGTTTTGTCCGTGGCCTGGATCGTCGTTTCCCTGGTCACAATGGTGCGCTGCTCGTCGTCAGCCTTCACCACGCGGCGCATAGAGGATTCATTTATTGCCTGGTCTGTCTGCCGCACCCAGTCCCCTGCCACCGTCACGCGCTGCGAGACTTCCGCCCGTTGCTGCTGTAGCTGTTCGCCTGGCGCGATATCCGGCAGATTATGCCCTTGCGCCAGCGTCTGCCGCACAAACGGCTTATCAGGACGCCCCTCGGTAAACCCGATTTCGACCAACGTACCCGCAGGCGGAAACTGAAACATGCCCGATTCACCGCCCGCCATTGGCACTGGCAGCGGCACAGCGGGGTAAATGGGCGTGTCTTTGGCCGGATTGCCGTCAGCGTCCAGTAGTTGCACATCCACGGCATAGCGTGGACGGAACGGATCGGCAATATCGCCACGGGTGACCGATTCGGCAGGCGCTTCCACGCGGGCGAACTTCGGCAGATGCAGCCCTGCGGATAGCTCAGGGTACGCCGCATCAATCTGCCGCTGGGCGGGGGTTGTCGTTGCACGTTTGCCGGTTGCCACACTGAGCGGCTCCCACGCAATGGCCATATCGTCATTTTCCAGCCTGACCGATTTCAGGCGCTGGCCATTGACCACCGCGCCGGGACGCACAGACGGAACCAGTGGTAACGTCATGCTATTGCCCGCCGCCTGGCTTTTACTGAATTCGGCGGGAATATCAACGAGCTTGTTGGCAAACATCGAATGCGCCCAACTCCCGACGTATAGCCCGCCATCCGGCAGCGGTTGCCAGACGTAATCGTCAATACCAAACGCCGCGCCAATGTTGGCCAGCAACTGATAGCCTGTGCCACTGTGCGTGAAATGGGGGATCGGCGTCGTCACATAGGGCGCATCCGGCAAATGCACCGTTAGCCCGCTGTTTTCTTCCAGCCAGGCAGCAAGCTGTTTTAACGTAGGATGCTGAAACGAGCATGGCCACATTCGTTCAAATATGCCCACCAGTTCACGTACGAACAGCCGTTGATAGCCGTTCTCTGCTGGCTGCGAGCGCTCAACGTACCCCGTAAACCAGCGAAATACACTGTCTGTATATCCCGCATCCAGCCGTACCAGTTTGCCGGTGTAGTCCGTGTCGGTTTCTGCGGTGATGAATCCCCGCCCGCAGGCGTTCAGCTCCAGTACCATATTGACGCTGACCAGGTGAACTACGTCACCGGATAGCATCAGTCGTTTAACGGGCTTCATCCCTCGCTACTCCCCAGCGAATCATTGACCGGCTTCAGCACGTTGCGTTCAAACCAGCTCAATTGCTCGTCGCTTTCTGCGGCTGAACCACTGCCACCCTTTACGCCTGGCGTTTGTTTTTTGGCGTCGGTTTTACCACCGGCGCGGGCATCGCGCTTTTCTGCCACGCTGACATGTTCACGCAACGTAAAGGTGACCAGCCATGCCTGTTTGCCGTCCTGTTTGGGCGCGTCAATCGAACCGGTGAACGTGGCCAGGCGGAAATTAATCGCCTGTGCCGTGTGGTTGGCCACACGATAGCGTTTCAGCTTGCCGCCCTCCTTTGCCTCTGCCAGCGCCCACAGCCGCGTTAAGACTTTCGCCTCAGTGAACGGAATAATGCCGGATACGCGCAATTCTTTGGGCTTAATCCCCTGCTCGGCGTTGGCCGTGCTCGACGTCTGGCCGGACTGGTCTTGATCCTGAAACTGCATAGAGGGGGTGACGGTGAGGCTTTTTAGCGGAATGGCTTCGCCATCAAGGGCGAGTGTAATTATCTGGCTCATGGATCATGCCTTCCAGTGCATCCAGTGAATCCCCGACAAACATCATTGCCGCCGTGTATACGGCAGACGGCTGCGGGATATCTTTCACCAGTTCAGCAGCGATCACGCTGCTGTGTCCTTTTCCTGTAAACACCCAGGCACGGGCGCTTCCCTGCTGTAGAGCGTTTAATCCCTGGCTGATTGTCGCCAGCATCGCGCCGCGTTCGGCGGCAAAGTTGGCCAGCTGGCTTTTGATGCCGTCAGCGCTGGCCGACACGGCCGCTTCTGTCTGTGCTTCAGCAATGCGTTGCGCGTTCAGCGCCTGGCGACTGGTTGACACTGACAGTGGCACAGCGGCGGGTAGCGCCTGGCTTTTGGCAGGCAACTGCATTTTTACCGTATCCAGCGCTGCCGCCGCTTTGGCCATCCGGGCAACCTGCGTAAAGGCCGGTGCGGGAAAAATGCCGGTTAGCCGTTCCAGTTGCTGCATAAAATCCGCCTGCGCCGTGCTGCTGACCATCAACACCGTGACGGCCGTTTCACCGGCTGCGGCCTGCAACCGGCTGGCCAAATATGCCACCGCGTTGGCGGGGCTGAGATAATTCCCCGCGCCCGCTTTCTGGCCAACGCCGTACACCCACGGATGCACCGGCACGATCGCGCAGTTGATTGCGGTCATGTCAGTTGGGAAGCGGATATCAGCGATACGCCACATTGGGTAACGGATGCTATACGATGTCATAAACAATAATGGTTGCCATGTCCGTTGTCGTTGTTGCAATAACATCTGTATCTGAGATAGCAAATGAAACCGCAGCATTGCCCATCATTTCGACACTAATCGCAACAGGCTGATTATCAACTAAGTTAGTCACCATACCCAACGAATCGTCAAACCCATATACATTTGTTGATGCCGTCCCCATCACAGGCATATTTGGTGATGATAACGGCGTTTTCAGAGACATGTAATATGTATTCATTGATGCACCAGATGTGCTGACATGTCCCATCCACGCACAACCGACCTCACGATAGATAAAACCTGCAACTCTAAATGTTTTGCTGCTCCCAATCTGGATGCCATGATTTTGATAGCGGATACGAACGGTTGCCGCATTATTATTTCCGGCTGGAAATGTCATTGATACAACAACAAATTTTCCAACAGGATTGCACCGACTAGTCGATTTCCCCGGTATAGCGACTGCATTATTTTCTAGCAGAAATAACAGAGTCTTCCCTACTTCAACAAAACGGCCGTGCGATTTAATTTCAAATGCCACTTCAAGGGTATCGTTGCTGATTGCCGTAAAATTTAGGCTTTGCATCAAATGCGATGAAAATTGTAATAATGCAACAGGAACCAGCCCAATATTCCCTAATCCTATCTGCTGTGGTGTTAAGTTGATATCCGACGTACCATCGAACGCCACACCATTAATCTTACGGGGCGTGGCTAACTTAGTTGCCGCCGCCGCCGTTGCCGCTTTCATCAGATAACGGCTATCGGCCTCTGTCTTATTCCACGCATTCACATCACCGGCCAATAAATTGACATCAGAAGAAAGTGACTGACCGTTGATTTTGATAGAGCGCAGCGCATATTTTTGCGCGGCTTGCGCATCCGTCAACGCCCCAATACCGGCTGGCGTTAACGTAATATCAGCCGAACCATCGAACGCCACACCGTTGATTTTTCGCGCGATGGCCAACTTACTTGCCGCCATCGCCGTTCCGCCAGACGGTAACGCGCCAATCGATTCCGGCGTCGTGCGGATTAACTTCCCTGTAGGCTTCGCCATTGATTACCTCACAAACTCAATTGATACCACATCCGTGCTTTTTACCGCTTCGGCCAGATACACCACATTGGCTTCAACGGTATAGGCATAGCCCAGCGGTTGACTGACACCATTAAGGTGCACAGAAATCACGTTGACATTGCCCACCGCAAAAGACGTTTCACCGCCTTTGACGGCTGGGCGTAAATTCTCAATCACCAGCGTGGCGTTATCGCCCTTTGCGCCATCGTTAACGTTGAAAGAAACGGCGGGTAACGATTTGCCATCACTGGTTTTAAAAATAAGTGAAACAGTACGGCCTGCGGCCATGTATTACCTCACGTGTTTTCTTTAACTGTTACCTCAACGCCGGTAATGCTGACGCCGTTATTGCCTGGCAGACCTTTTAAGTCGGCTAAATATTGCGCTTCGGTTTTATTCGCATTACCGGCCTGTGCTTTATAGACTTCGTAGGCGCTAGCGCCGTCTGATACAGAAAAAGAAGCGGGTAATGTTTTCCCGTCTGAGGTTTTAAAATTTAATGTGACTGTGCGTGTATTCGGCATACTTCCCTTCCTTGATTAAAAACTTAATGACTGACGTCAATCCCAGTGATTTTCTGTAACGCACTTTCCGGCAAAAAAAGCCCCGCATCCGTTCCGGATGCAATCAGGTTATTTTTATCACTGCTGAGAAAGTCAGCTCCGGTTAATCCTCTGACCTCTGTCCGTAACTTGTCGATTTCATATAACAGCGCATTGGTTTCGGGATCGTTGGTTAATGCTCCTTGCGTTGACAGCGGCACATTGAAAACCACATTCACAAAATCCCCTTTTAACAAGGCTTCGGCAAACGTGATGGTGTTTTCTTCCAGCGAATACGAGTAATTCATCGCCTGCTCTATGCCGTTAATAAAAACCATGCACGCATTGAGCGTATACGGCGGGGATAGCGTTAACTCGCCCCCTTTGGCCGTGTATTGCCAGGCTGACAAATCCGTCTTGATGGCATAGCGCGCTTTAATGTCGTCGATATCCCGATCATAACGTGCCCCCAATACCCGCAAGTCGGTAACATTCCCTGCTGCGTCAACACTGGCAATCGGCGCGACATAATGCGCAAACCCTGCCGCATCGGCATAATTTTTCAGGTCACCGGCGACAGTCAATTTAACTGCTGTCTGCCACTTACCGACCACGCTGCCCTGATAGCTGAAATCTGCATAGATTTTCGTTGAACGTAATCCAGTCAGCATCTGCTCTTGCGTTAGTTCACCACGCAGCCCGCCGATATAACCGATCCCTTTCCTGACCGTGTATTTATCGCCCATGCGCACCACCTCAAACCCTGCGGACAAAAAGGCCGCGTTGCCGAACGTGTCCAGGGTAATCAAGCGCTGCATTTCATCAATTCCTGCCAGGCGGGCAGAGAAATCAATCTGCCACGTCTGCGCCGACACATTGATTTGTGTTGCATCGGCCGCGCCATCAAACTGCATGGCCAGATTGCGCGTAAGGCTATTGCCCTGCTGGCCGCTCGTCGTCTTGATTTTCTGCTGAGTGCGTACATGGACAATCATCAGCACCGTATTCGTCTTGCTATCAACCAGGCCAATCCAGTTGTAATCCCAATTGCCCACACTGGTATCGAGCACCACCGAATACACCACCGCGTTATCGTTCAGAACGCCATACTGCGTAATATCCGCCGCGTGTTTAATCGTTGCGGCAGCGGGCATCCCTTCATCGCGGCTCACCGGCGCGGTTTCGTCCTGATTCGGGATCAGCGCAAAAACAATTTTGTCCGGCACGGCAGGCAAGCCATCCAAGACTTTGTTCACGTTCCACGCTTCAAAGGCGCGGGTCACTACATTCTTCGCCATAGCATTTCCTTATAAGCTGGCAGTGTCATATTCCGTCAATGCGGAGAAATCCGGTGCAGCAACCTGCTGCGAGTGCATCACCAGTCCGTGCCGCACGTCCGTGTCTGCTGAATAATACTCAGCGCAGTGTGAAAAGGTTCCGCCGTATACGCTGGCAGTTACATCATTGAGTACGTCAAAGCTATAACGGCGGCACGTCCTGCCGTACTGCCTGACCAGATTCATCATCAGCGCGTTGTACGTGCTCAGTTGCTCATCATTGATGCGCACCAGGATCACATCCCACTCATAACCGGTTTGGCGTTCTTTCAGTTCAACCGCGCCCACATCCAGCCGGGCAAATATGCGGATAAAACCGGCCACGCTGCCCGCATCCTGTGCGTTGATAAACGCCCACTTCACCCGCTTGCGGTACAGGCTCAACGGCTCACCGTTAAACCGCTCAATATCCCGCTGGTAGGCCAGCACGTTAAGCAGCGACACAGGGCAGGTTTCGGCGTCCAACTGCTGCAACGGCCAGCGCATCCAGTCATTCACCTGCTGCCAGTAACGTTTGCTGGCACGCAGTAATTTGGCTGGCTCGCCTTTGTCCATCCACGACGGCAGGCGCAGGCTTTCCAGTTGCTGACGGAAATCAGGCATTTTCAATCACCACAGTTAGCTCGCTCAGGCGCGGTACGCTCAGATCGCTGACGATATCGCCCTGGGAAAACGTCACGGAATCAATCAGCGCAAACTCGCGATGCAGTTCACGCCCCAGATTGGAAAATGAAAAACGGTCATACGGCCACGTCCGCTTAACGTCATACTCGCTGTTTTCCCGAAACGCGCAGCGCACCAGATTTTCACAACCGTTACGCAAGGCGCTTAACTCGTCGACGGTCACATTGGCCAGGTTGTTCACATACAGCGTAACCGTCAGATCATGTACGGTTTCCGGCATCGCCATGCACTGCATATCATCGCCGTGGCCGTGGTTGCCCTGCGTCGTGATGTAGTCATTCACCGCCGTGATAAACGGCGCGGAAATCACGCCCGAATCCAGCAATAAATACGCATTGGCTGTACCCGCTCCACGTGGGGCATCATGCAGAAAGAAAATCCGGTCAATGCTCAGCCCTGCCACAGCCGCAATCATGCTGCGGTAAATGGCGTCGGTGTGGTAATTACCGACCAGGTTGTACTGGTTGCGGCAGCGATCGCGCAGGTCGTCATCAGATTCCTGATCGGCACCAGGACGGATTAACCAGCCTTCCTCGTTTTCTGCTCGCTCAATACCATCAACCCCAACCGGCAAAATGCGGTAATAGCCTGGTGCCAGATTGAACGCCCCGCCCTCATCCGTCGCAGTCACCGGCACCAGCCCGCTGGCGCTGCCTGCGGGAATGGCCGTATCGACAGTGACGCGCACGCTGTACACCTGGCTGTTAATGCGCTCGGTCTGAATAACCGTGCCGGCCGGAATCAATACCGCCTGGCCAGAGTTCAACTTGAAGAAACGAACCGCCCCGCCCGCCGCCGTAGCTGGCTTGCGGCTCACATTGACGCCCCAGGCGAACACGTCCAGAAATGTGCCGGACGCCGTGGCCAAAAACATATTGGCCATTACGACGTTAATCATGACGTCTTTGAGCCACAAAACCGGCGTCGTGACAATGACGTTAATCAGCCGCCAGAACGGCGACATGCGAGACGTATTGGTTACCAGCCCTTCGGCATTGACCTGCGTCTGAAACTGTTCCGTGATGGCCTCAGATGTGACCGGCATACCGGCATCTATCATCGCCTGTTCATAATTAATCTGCGGTTTAGTGGTCATAATCAGCCGTCACCTGAATGCGGCCAAAATCATAGGTTTCAGCCGTTACCCATAAGCGTGTTTGCGTTTCTTCACTTAATTCAACCGTACCTGGAATAATGCGCTCATCGTCTTCAACCAGAATAATGATTTGCGTCATGATATCGGCGCGTAATGTCGGGCTACGTTCAGCAATTAGCTTTGTGGTTAATCCACTTTCAATAATGGCGTGTACACAGTCCTGCCCGATACTGACGCGGTTATTACATAAAACAGGTTCGTTACCGGCATTAAGATTAAAATCACGTCCTGTAATTAATAAATCAATAAACTTCGCCTCATCCATTAGCGTAATTCTTCCCATTCCTGTAATTGTTCCGGCGTCATGCCTTTATCTGCATTAATTGTGATATTGCCAAAGTTCTTACTGTTATCCGTGTAGGATTTATTGTTGTTATTGATCTCTTTATTTAACCCGCCGCGCTCAATGACTTTTACCTGCCCACCGGTTAATAACGTATTATTTCCCGTGCTCAGATTGTCCGGTGGTTTGGCAATATCAACGGGCATGGATGGCACTGGCAATGTAGCCGCCGCAGGCATATCAATGTTTACGCCTGGGATGTGATTCAACTTTTCAACAATCCAGCCGTAGGTACTGGAAAACGAACTCAGCAGCGCATCCCATAGCCCACTGAATAATTTACCGATGCCAGAAACCATATTCCCCATCGTCTCCATCAGCGAGAAATCGCTGATAGCGCCAACAACCTTTTCCCAACCGGCAACAATCAGTATCCATGCGGCTTTAAAGATTAGCGCCACCATCTGGATTACCGCCGCCAGTGTCTTAAAGGTCTCCGTCTGTGAAACGGCCGCAACGATCTGATCCCAATACTGGTACAGCAGATAGCAGCCTGCTGTCAGCGCGACCACCGCGGCGATAACCAGCAAAACCGGCCACAGCGCGAAATTAAACGCGATGCCCGCCGATACCGTAGCCAGGCGCACAGCCAGCAGCACGCCGCGCAATATCCGCATCGTTGCCGACCACGCCAGCACCGCCTTGTTATATAGCCAGATGACGCCGACATGGATTTTCATTACCGCCGTTAACCCAGCCCACAAACCACGTAACCCCATCATGACAAAGGCCGACACCCCCATCACAATATTGGCCACCGCTCCCGCCGCCGCGAGACTGAGCACGGCCAGCACGGCATAACCGATCACGCGGGTGATATTGGGAAACAGCGTTTGCCACCTGACCAGCGTTTGTCCCGCATCGGCCAACTTGTTGATCAGCGGATACAGCACCGGCAAGAGCGTAGCGCCCATCGCTGCCCGCATCGCGTACCAGACAGCCACCAGGCGATCCCACGGACTGGCCATTTTTTCCGCCATTTCCGTGGCACGTTTCATGCCGTCGCTGCTGCCCAGTTCTGTAATGTGCCGTTGCAATACACCGACGTTGCCATAAAGCTGTTTGATGACCGCTGACCCACCGCCAAACGCCTCGTCCAGCTCTTTTTGGGCTTTCAGGTTCCCTTCGATACTGTCACCGTATTTGGCGTGGAGTTTTTGCAGCATCGCAGGCATAGACAGTAATTTGCCGTTGGTATCGGTAAACGTCAGCCCCAGTTTTTTAGCCCCTTCAGCCGCGCCCGTCAGATATGACTCATACGATCCGCTAGCCTCACTACCGAGTGTGCGTTGCAGCTCACCCAATACCGCAAATTGCTCATCCATGCCCACGCCAAAGTTTGTCCCCGCGCCCTTTGCCCCTTCCATCAAATCCTTGATCGTCGCCATTTCCGTGTCAAACGCCTGGCGCATGTACGCCGCTTTCCCGGCTACCCGTTCCGCAAAATCCACATTCCCCATCGCGTTAGCATCACTGCGGAAGTTGGCGAACATCTGCCCCATAAATTCTGTGGTGTCTTCCGTGGTTCCCTTCAGCGCAGCGGCCACGGTATTAGTGATGGTTGTCATGCGCGGTAACTCACTATCAGACAACCCACTCACCGAACGCTTGATCACTTCAGTGGACTGCGCAAATTCCAGCGCCGATTTACCGTACTGCATACTGAATTTCAGGCCGTTCTCGGCAACCTGCTTTAATGTCTCATCACTGACGCCCTGCGCAGAGGCAGCCATTAACGCATCGTGCATTTCGATGGCGGGTTGCAGCGCCCCTTTAATTGCGATACCCACCGCAAACAGCCCCGTCCCGCCCACCGCGATTTTGCCAAATGCCGCCTGAGCGCGTTCGGCAAACCCCGTAACCGATGATTGTGCCTGGCGCAGAGGGCGAGTCAGATTGTTAATCAGATTGAGCGTGAAATCTAAACTGCTCATTAATCCCCCTTAAACGCCAGCGCAATACCGTTTGCGGCAGCAATACGCATCTTTTCCCAATACGAATTATCCAACCAGACGGCGCGGGCTAAATTATCGGTGTCGTCAGTCTCATGCGGTAAATAATGCCGCCTGAGTGTTAACGCCTGTTCGATAAAATTATTATTAATCGCCCGCACCCGCTCGGTTAGTTTTTTACTTCGATTTCCAGCTTCGGCGCATATTGCGTATTAATGACTTCGGTGATTTGTAATGCTGCACCTGGCTGCGCCAGCAGTTCATCCAAATCCTTTTTACTGTCCGCACTGACAATCCGGCGTAAATAGGTCACGGCAGGCGCAATTTTATTATCCATCGCCATATCGTTAATCAGGCCGTTGTATGCGACCGTTGTCGGTTCAAACGTTAATTCTTTCCCTGCAATCGTTAATACAATCTTGCTCATTTTATTTCTTCCCGTTGATTCATTTCATCGACTAATTGATTATGCCGTGCGGCACAATCAGCATAGATTTCCGGCCACTCTGTTAATGGGATAGCCGCATTTGTTCCGGTATTTCCGGCTAATGTCGGTAAGTTATTTACCGGACATTTCTTTTTCAGGTTTTCCTGATAAGACACGTTCGGTTCTTTCAACGCTGGCGTTGTACAGGCTGACAAACTCGTCAGACAGGCACACGTTAGTAAAAACCGGCTTAACGATTTCCCGATAGATTTCCTTGCTTGATGCATTGCGTATCGCCTCCAGTTGGCTTTCCAGCCTCTGCCCCGACTGACTGGCGATAGCCTGCATTGCCTGGCGGGACTGTTCACCCGCTGCGGTAGCCGCAGCCGTAACGGCCAACTCCACACTATCGCGCTGCCAGTTGGCCACCTGCCAGCCCGCAGCGAAAACCACAGCCAACACCACACCAATCAGCCAGGGCTTATCCATCAGCGCACCCCGTTGTGCTCAACGCTAAAATGGTTGCCGTCCGGACGGGATGTAAAGCGCCCGCCCCAACTGCCGCCCAGCGATTCCCAATATTCCCCCAGCGGCAAATACGCCTCAGTCTGCGTCTGGTATTGCCCATTGATAAACAGGTTAAAATCCACTGCCAAACGCTGCGTATGTAAGCTATTGGCAATCCCTGCTCCGCTCTTGGCGTTCAGCTTCGCGTGTTCCGGCGTGCGATAAGCCTCACCGAACGTCAGTTGATAGCCGTTCTCCTCCGCCCACGAAATTAAGCGTGCGGTCATTTGGGTAAAGCGCTGCTGCTTTTCCAGTAACTTCATTTTTTCTCGCTCCCTGTTAACAAGCTGCTTCCCCTGCGACGCAGCCAGATTTCAACCGCCTGGTGACCCGCCACGCCGAACGCCGCCCCCAATCCCGTCACGGCCAGCGGTGATAAGCCTGGTATCCAGACCAGCACCGCCCCTGCCGCTAATGCCGTCGCCGATCCCAAAATCACACGGCCGACGAACAGACGCGGCGTGATTTTCTCATCGCTGGCCAGCACCTTGCCGATCGCGATTAACCCACCCAGCACAACCAGCCAGAGCACATTCTTTTCATATTCCTGCATGGGGCTTCCTTACCCGATGAGTTTTTCCGTTAGTTCCGATTCCAGATACGGAATGCCGTTGATGCGCACAAAATCAGGGCTGGTCACCACATATTTGATTTTGTGCGTTACCACACTGCCGCCTTTCGGATCGTTGTCGAGAATATCGCTCACAATCAGCTTGCAGCCGAACGCCTCCACCTTAATTTCTTCGTTACCGGCTTTGGCGTACCACATCAGATCCACCGGTTCGATACCGCGCCATGACCCCGCACCACGCGCCTTCGCGGTAATGATGGCCAGGCTCTTGGTACTGAACTCCATTTCCCCTTCTGCCGCCACATCCCCCGCCACCCAGCCATCGGGGACACCCTGCGTTTGCGCGGCGGCGGTATTGTCCGTAATACTCAGGCCAACTTTTTCAACGTGAACCAGATCGCCATCCATGTTGAAATCAAACGACTGGCCTGAAATCCGTTTCGTCATGCGCTCCCCTCCAGCGACTGATCCAGAATCAAACTCACCGTGATGCCTTTCGGGCATTCGTAAGTACGTACCGTGATGTAAATTTCCACTTTGGATTTTGTACGCCAGGTGATCACCACGTCGCCATCCTGCGGCGGCTTCACTTCGCCAGGGAACGTCACGCCATTAATCTGGCTGCTGCGGGACATTTCACGCAGCGTTTTGGCAAAATACGCCTGGTTTGCCGCGATACTGCCTGGCGTGCTATTCAGGCTGCGATCGCCAATCTTGGCAATTGCCTGCAAGCGCACACGCCGTGCAGCCTTATCGACAATGCGCAGGTTTTCAATTGCCTGATAATCCCCGCCTTCCACATCCAACGTGCGACCATCCGACCAGTAATAGCCATCGTAGTCGGGATACCACATTGGCACGCTGTAGCGCAGCGCTTCCAGCGCCTGCAACGTGGCCAAATCCAACACCGCCCCCTTTGAATCCACAGGCAGAGCGGTAGCACCCATTTCCAGCAACGCACCGGTTTGCACCCGTGCCGGACTGTCAGCAATCGTTACAGCGCGGTTGCACAGCCGCCCTGCCAATACGCCAGGTTCATTACCCCACAGACGTGGAACTAGCTGCACAGCGGGCGCAGCCGCACTGGCCTGCAACGTACTTAATCGCGCTAAATAGCTCGCCCACTCTTCACCGGCCTGCACACCGTCTACAGCCAGAATGAACCACACCCAGCGGCCAAACGTGGCGATCAACTCTGCCCGCAGGCTGGCCGCTGCCGCGATCGTGTCTTTGGTTGCGCCCAGCGTCAGCACAACCCCTTCAATGCTGGCTACCTGCTGCGCCGCTTTTACGGCGTCCGTCCAAATCGTATCCATTCCCTCGGCGGGTACGTCTTTTGGCAGAAGGCTGATAAAGCCGCTCCAGTTCTGCCCCGCATTCAACATCGCCGCGTTTACCGTGCGTTTCAGCACAGAATCAGTCTCACCCAGCAACGCATCCAGATCGCTTTGGGTATTCACCGGCACGGTTTTGGCTACTTTGTCCTTTCCCGTTCCCAGTCCGACAAACAGCACCACCCGTTCAACCTCGTTTGTTTCGCCCTGTAGCTGGTTAACCTGGTTAATCTGTACCGTTGGCCAACTCATATTCCCTCATTAACGGGCTATGTCCCGTATCCTATGGCCTGGATCTGTTTCTCCATCGCCGTGTTTAAATCATCCTGACTGATACCCAAAAACTCACGGTTAGGCACATCAACAGACCACGATGTTTTCGGCGGACGCCCTTCCATACTGCGAATAATCACCCCCGCCTTCTGCTTGGTCAGTGTCGCCTGGATCTCTGCATAACCCGGCTTACGCCAGCGTGTACCGTTTCGCGTCTTGTATCCCAACTTACGCAGTCGCTTGGTCTGGCGTAACGTGGCGGCGGCATCCTGCCCCGGATCATCTTGTTGCTGCATGGCCTGGCGTCGATTGACCGTCACACGCATCCCGTTTTGCTGGCCATACCCCACGACGCCAGCCGGAACCGGCCTATTCCCGTTGCGATATCCGCCGCCATGCAGATAGATGCGCACCGCGTCGATCTCCGGCATTTCGCGGATATGCAGCAATTTAGGCATGTTGCGTAACATCTTGCCGCGCCGCCTGGATTGCCGTGGTGTCCACGGCCTGCCGTCCGGCGACTGCTGCTGCCTGACATGGCGCTTTGCTGCCGCGACCACGCCATATTTCGCCACTCGCCAGAGCAACCGCCGACGTTTTGGCGGTGTCAGATCTAATTGCCTCAGCCGCTGGCGCAGTGCCTTAGCCTGTTCGGCATTGAGCTGACCCGTAATCACGCCGGTTGCCCAATCGCTGCGCCGGTTTCATCTGCACCAAAAACATGCGCTTCCGTGGCAAACCAGATTTCAGGCTCGGTCAGACGCCAGCGCTTACCGTCAAACGGAATAATGCCGTTATCGTCTTCAATGATGGACAGCGACGCCGCCAGCTTGGCAGACACCACCACGGTGGCGGTATCCTGATCGATAACGTCCACATCCAGCGTGGGCAGTTCCCTGTCCAGCCCCGCATCCATAAAGGGCTGTTCGTCCTGCTCTGCTTGCCAGACCAGCAGCAGCGCACACAGATTTTTCGGATCACACTCCCGATACGGCCAGCGCTCCCAGCTCAGCACCGCATCAAACTGCATCACCGCTAGCTGATACTGCCCCTCGCCTAAATCCCGCTGGGCGCTGATAAAGCTGATTTCATCCATGAAACTGTCAAAGCCCTGCATCACTCGCTTTGGCAGGTTTTGGGTAACAAATGCGGTCAAGGCATCTAACTGGCTCATACCATGGCCACCGTAATACGTTTCAGCCCCTTGATACGCCGAACGGCAAAGGTAGATTCCGCGATCAAACTGGTACGAGTCTCATCACTTTCCTGGCCGGGATGGCTTTCACGACGCCCAACAGAGGCAAACTCCCCCATAAGGTCTGCTTTAGCCCGGGCAAAAACAGCTTTGCGATAACGAGCACACAGCAGGTTTTCGCCGTCAATCTCTATGCCAGGAACATCGATGGCGCAGGTATGTCCCCCATAGCGGTATTTATCCGCCACGCTCATCAGATCATCATTGATTTCACCGGCTGCGGTCAGCAGAGCCTGGCGAATGGTGGCCATATCGATATCAGCCGGAATGGTGCGTTGTGATTGAAAATCCTGGACGCTCAAATCAGGCCAAAAACCATCATTGACCAGAGTGGCATCGTCAAAATTAATTGAGGTTCCGCTGAACATCCTGTTTCTCCGGAAAAAGCGGGCTGGCCGGTTTCCACGGGCGATACGCAAAAGCGATCCCCTCCACCGCGCCCGCTTTCGGGTCGGTAGCCTTATTCGCCGCGTTTTGCGGCTTGAATCTCACCTTCTTCAAACCAGGCATCAGATGCGCGGCCGTCAGCAGTTTGGTAGTGGATCAAATACTGGTTGCAACTATTGGTATATTCAGCGCGAGCCTTGATGTGACCCTCTTCACCACTAATGGATACTTCAACAACTTGACCTAACTCATGCTTAAACGACATATCACACTCCAATAGACTCTTTTTCCAGCGCCCGCAGACGTGCAGCAATACGCTGCAACATCGTGCCGACACCACATCTAGGGTCGAATCCCTTCGCGTACTCCAGTAAACCCTTTGCCTGGAGCAATACATCCCTGTCATCCGTTGCCGCTGCGCGTGGTTCGCCATTCTCATCACGTAACAGATACAGACCAGAAAACTTCATGTATTTGGCCTTAATGACGTCATACACTTTCCAGTGCTGCATAACGTTATCCCGTGTGCGGCTGAAGTACGGTTCAACATCATGCCCAGCGGCCGCTTCCACTTCCGCCCAGGATAAAACCGTGTCTGCCACAAACACCGGGAACGTACTGCCAAACGTGGGCGGGGTTTCCAGCCCCCGTAGAATGGCCACATCAGCCCAGTCCAGCGCCTGATCAAACTGGCCGGTGTCAAACAGCCAGATAACACACCAGGCAAAAACAGGGTTTTGATGAACGCTGTCACCATCCAGCCAGACCTGTGCCGTTGGCATCCAACGCGGCAACAGAACATCACGCTTGTATTCCTGGCGCTCTGCACGGCTTTCTACGGCTGACGCCGCAGCAACATCCTTCTCCAGCGCAACAATCTGAATGTGCAGACTGGTTTCGCTATCCAGCGATTGTTGTTGGCGTAATAAACGCTCCGCAGCAATACGCGCAGTGTGACGTTGTGCCGGTGATAGCATCATCAATTCCCTTTGTTACGGCGCTGTCTGCGGAGAAACTGACGCCCCGATAGTGACCGCGCTTTCATCAAATGCCGCATACAATTCCGGATACTCAACAGCGTAACCTTCATTGCGTAAGTATTTGTTTTCGTATTGTTTACGGTCTTCAACAAACTCCGCTTTACGCTGGCGAGTACCACGTTGCGTATAGATATGCAGGTTTGGCAGCGTAGTAGCGATCATACGTTTGCCCGGCATAAACGGCGGAATATAGGCCGTGCGGCCAGCGATACTGTCAGAAAGCAATTGCGCGGCGATCTTCTCCGTTGGCTTGTCAGCTTTCTGATACAAACGAAATGACTCGGCAGCGACCAAATCAGCACCGACCAACACCACCAGGCGTGGATCATTACGGTACTGCGCCGGGATTTTGCTATTGATAAGGTCAGACGCCATCGCATCCAGCGAGACATAATCCCCTTTTCCGTCACCATCCAGTTCAACCGAATCCGTGATGATCTGCTGGCCGTCTTCCCACTCTTTTACAATCTGATGCCAGCCTTTGTTCACATCTTCGCCGTTCGGGTTTTTCACCGGGTCTGTAGTATCCGCAACAGATTTACCGTTAAAGCCGATACGCAGCATATCCAGCGCAAACGCCTGATTGGTGAACTCCTGAACACGCTGGAAGAATTCATTTTCATCACCAGCGTTAGCCCAGACAGAAAGAAGTTGCCACGTCAGCGCGGCGCAGGAATCCGTCTCGACCAATTTGTAGTCATTGCCGCTCACGCCCACTTTCTTACGGAAGCGACCATCCAGCACGCGCCCGGTATACAGGCCAGAACTGCCCACGGGAACCACTTGCCCCTGCAACTGGTCAACATCAGCAACAGTGATAAGATTCAGGAAATCAGTCTGTTCCAACAGCGCATTACGCAGTTGGGTTTCTTTGGGATCAGACAACGCAAACCAGCGTTCTGCGTCAGTCGCGCTATAAGCCTCACGCAGCCCAGCGTGATACTTCAGCAGGAACTCACGGGCTTTTGCATTTAATTGCATATTCTTTTTCCTTCAAGAAAAGCATCATCCCTTACAGGAATTTGAAGCCTTTTTTATCCTTGCTGAACTGCTTATTCGGCAGTTTGGTGACTTTCTCATTCAGCTTGCTGAAGCCCTTCACCAGTTCCGGCAGGTTGCCGACCAGACGCGCAAAATCTTCCGTGTCCACCACGTCTTTCACGGTGTCCACATCGCCCTGCACATCGGACATCGCGGTTTCAATCGCCGTTACCCGGTCTTCCAGCGCAGCCAGTGCATCGGCCATCGCCTGCAACGCGTCCGATGATGCGGGATCGTCTTCAGGTTTTTGCTCTGGTTCTGACTCTTCGATACTGAAAAAATGGCGCCAACCTTTTTTCGCTTTTGACATTCCCTTTTCCTTTTTAAATTCCCTGATTTCATCAAACGCCAGCGGCTTATATGGACCGATGCGTTTTCCCTTCGTGCGGCTGAAACGTAGCCTGGTTGTACCTATCCCCGCAGGGCTATCCGTTACGGCCAGCCCTTCCAAATAAGTTTTACCGGTATTCCGAAAATTCCCATCCAGTGTAAACTCCGGCGATAAAAATAAAAGCTGTCCGGTGGCATTCGCTTGAAGTAATGCCATAGCAGGACAGAGACGGGCATATAAACGTAAAATACCCTCATCATCTCGCTCTGCTTTTACTTCCAGCACTTCCCCCATGTTCCCGAAATTACGGGTATGCTCCGGCCATAACAGCGCGGTATATAACGAGGGGTCATAAAGCTCCGCAGAATCCAATAACCATTGTTCTTCAATAGTTCTTTTATCAACCGTTTCACCCGCAGTAGCGATACAAATCCAATTTGTTGCCAGTTGTGAGCCTGACATAGTGCCTCCGTTTCTACTGCTGCACTCAGTATCAACAATAGCGGTGATATACGCATCGGTTTTAATTCGGATATATACCGCTAGCCGAACCGTTCCGAATCAAAGACAGATTTAATATAAAAAAGCCAATGCATAATGTCTGAATGGCAAAATACAGCGAAGAATTAAAAGGCGTTGCGCGGGCGCTTTATTTAAAGCATTACACCCCGCAGGAAATCGCCAGTGAACTAAACCTGCCCAACAGGCGTATCGTCTATTATTGGGCGGAAAAACACTGCTGGGCGGAGTTACTGAGCCATGAGTCTACTGAAGATGCGTTAACCCGGCGCATCCAGACGTTAACGCTACGTGAAGGTAAATCTGAGTTAGAGCTGCGTGAACTGGATAGCCTGGTCGCGCATCTGGTGAAATTACGTGCGCAACAGAATAAACACAGTGAGAAACTGGCTGAAATTAAAAATAACGATGCCGGTACATCTGACACCCGTCACTCCCATAACGATGATAAGCCACGTAAGCGCGGGAAATATAAAAAGAACGATATTAGTAAGCTGACGCAGGAAGATTTTGATGCGTTCGCCGATGAACATCTTTTCGGTTATCAAAAACACCTGCGTGCCAATATCGGTCAACAAATCAGAAATATATTAAAGAGTAGGCAAATTGGCGCCACCTGGTATTTTTCGATTGAGGCCTTTGAAAATGCGGTGATGACCGGCGATCCACAAATATTTTTGTCTGCATCGAAAGCACAGGCGGAAGTATTTCGTAGTTACATCGTCAACATTGCCGAACAGTATTTTGGTGTGGAACTCACCGGCAACCCAATCCGCCTGTCTAATGGCGCAGAAATGCGCTTTCTGTCTACGAATAAGAATACGGCACAGTCTTACAGCGGCCACTTGTACTGTGACGAATATTTCTGGGTTCCCAATTTTGCCAAATTGAACGAGGTGGCCAGTGCGATGGCCACACACGACAAATGGCGCACAACATACTTTTCGACACCCAGCAGCAAAACGCACCAGGCGTACCCGTTCTGGACGGGGGAAGAATGGAAACGGGGCGATAAAAAACGGGCGAAGATCACGTTTCCGACAGAGAAGGAGCTGCGTGATGGCGGGCGCTTATGCCCGGATGGCCAGTGGCGATACATCATCACGATGGAAGATGCCATTAATGGCGGTTTTAATCTGGCCAACATCGAGAAGCTACGCAACCGCTACAACCGCGATACCTTCAACATGCTCTATATGTGCGTGTTTGTGGACAGCAAAGACAGCGTGTTTTCGTTCTCTCACGTCGAGCGTTGCTGTGTTGACCCTGATATCTGGGAAGACCATGACGAAAACCTGCCACGTCCCTTTGGCAACCGTGAGGTCTGGGCTGGTTATGATCCGGCACGCAGTGGCGATACCTCAACCTTTGTGATCGTTGCGCCGCCCGTGTTGGTCGTCGAGAAGTTTCGCGTGCTGCGCGTATTTCACTGGCAGGGGATGAACTGGAGTTGGCAGGCGGCACAGATTAAAAAGCTGTTTGGCCAGTACAACATCACTTATATCGGCGTGGATATCACGGGGCTGGGGACGGGCGTGTTTGAAAGCATTCAACATTTCGCCATGCGCCAGGCTGTAGCTATCCGCTACGGCGTAGAGACTAAAAACAGGCTGGTGATGAAGATGATCGACGTTATCGAAGATGGCCGCGTGGAATGGGATAAAGAGAAAACCGAAATCGCTGCCAGTTTTATGACCATACGTCGCACCTCAACGGCCAGCGGTAACGCCATGACGTTCGTTGCCGATCGCAGTGTCGAAACTGGCCACGCCGACAGTTTTTGGGCTATTGCCCACGCGATTGATAACGAACCACTGGATCACAGCAATCAGCGATCATCACGCTGGGGCAACTTAGGGAAAGCAGCATGAAAAAACGGAAATATCAGGCGCGTAATAACGTCGCTAAACCGCGCCACATGAGCCTGATTACGCTGGGTAAACCAGAACCCATACTGACGACCGGCACGAACTATACGGACGTTTGGTATGATAATGAAGCACAGCATTGGACGCTGCCGATCGAGCGCCTGGCACTGGCGCAACTGGTGAACCTGAGCGCACAGCATGGCGGCGTGTTATATGCCAGGCGCAACATGATAACGGCAGACTATAAAAATGGCGGACTCACACACGAACAACTTGGCGCAGCCATTTTTGACTGGCTGACGTTTGGTGATGTCGCCCTTTTGAAAGTACGGAACGGCTGGGGTGATGTTATTGATCTCTACCCGCTGCCGGCGCTGTACACGCGCCAGCGCAAAACCGGGGAATTTGTCGTGCTGCAACAGGGCGAACCGATGATTTACCCCCCCGAGGATATTGTTTTCCTCAAGCAGTACGATCCACAACAAGCGATCTACGGCCTCCCGGATTACATCAGCGGAATTCACTCCGCCCTGCTAAATGGTGAAGCCACTATTTTCCGTCGTCGTTACTACCATAACGGCGCTCACACTGGCGGCCTGCTCTACTCCACCGACCCAAACATGACCGATGAAGTGGAAGAAGCGATTATTCAGAAGCTCGAGCATTCAAAAGGGATCGGGAACTTCAGTACCATGTTTGTGAATATCCCCAAAGGCGATCCGGATGGCATCAAATTTATCCCGATCGGCGACATCAGCGCCAAAGATGAATTTCAGAACGTAAAAAGCATCAGTGCGCAGGACGTGCTGACCGCTCATCGCTTTCCGGCAGGCCTGGCGGGGATTATCCCCACAAATGGCGCCGTCATGGGTGATATCGAAAAAGCGGCAAAAACCTATAAGAAAGCCGAAATTTTGCCAATTCAACGCATGTTTGCCGCCGCAGTGGCAAAACAGCAGGATATCCCCGCGTATTTACACCTGAATTTCATGGCAGACCACGAGCAGGAAGGTGATTAATGTTCGTAAAAAGACTAAAATATCATCGTTTTCAGACTTCCAAAGCCAGGGATACGCGATTAATGAAGATTTTTTGTCCGATATGCGAGGCAAGAGCAATAATTAAAAAAACAGCACGGAAGCACAAGGAACTGTCTGATTTATATTGCTCCTGTACCGATGTTGAATGTGGCCATACCTTCGTGCTGAATATGACGTTCTCACATACCATCAGCCCCAGCGCAAAATCCAACGACGCCCTGATCGCCACGATCTGCAACAGCCTTAATGGCCAGCAAAAGCAGTTAATGTTGAAGTTCCTGAATCAGACAGGTGCGGCAGTTGCCTAAGTGACGAACCCCGTATTATACGGGGTTGTAGTTTGACGAATAATCAGGAAGCGTGGAACGCTTCAGCCCGCCTCTCCAATTCGCCCAAAAATGACGTTTTGGCCAGCTCATGCGCGTTCGGCGCCATAATGCTGATAATCTGGTACTTCGTTTCATCCCATTCATGACGCGCATAAACAAGGTAGTTATTAGAATGCCGCCTTATGACAGGCAAATGAGACGGCCACTGCGGTTCGCCGGGTAACAGAATATGAATTTTATGGATACCGGATGCCATCAAGCGGGGGTTTTCTTCCCATCGTCCTTCACTGCCAAAGACGGCTGGCCTGGCAGCACCATTCTTCCAGTTTTGCATGGCTAAAGCATATTCTGCGGCTATAGCAGGGTGTTCAACATCAGGATGAACGGTCACAGTAATCACGCAGTCACCCTTAGCGATCAAACGATGGGATACCTAACCCCAGCGTTTTATGTTCAGCACGGATAGCGGCCTTAACATCTAACGCATCAAGGTGGCTGAGAACATCCGTGGTGGCAACAGGGGGATGCGTCTGCTCAATGAACGATAAAAAATCTTCTATCCCATAAAGCAAGCCAGAGGCAGAACGCGCAAACTTTTTCACCTGTGCGAAAACTGCTGCGTCTTTTCTGACTTCATCACGTTGAACCGCGATCCTGGCTGCGGCCAGAAAACCTTTGGCCAGATCCGCACGTTTATGCATTTCACTTAAAAAGTGTTTTTGCGCTAATGGAGACTGTTTACCCAGTTCAATAGGGGCTTGCTTATTTTCCCATTCCATCTTCAGCAACCGCAAATGCATGTTGAGCCGCTCAGTTTCCTGGATCAAGAATACGGTTGCCTGCTCGACAGGAACAAAAGCAAATTCATAAGGATTAGCACTGAGTGTGGTATTTGTCCCCACCGTACTGTAGACATCATTATTTCCCAGCGATGTGGCCGGAACTGGCGCCAACGCTAGCGCAAATGCAGCAGCAATCTGGTTAACCCTGTTACTGGTCATTTCTTGCAACATAATTACCTCCGTACTTTAAGAACATCATAGCGCAGAAAATCACCGTCTGAAACTCTACCTCAGTTCGCCCAGCCCGCATCATACAGAGCCAGGCGGTATCGCTATATCACTCTGAGCGGTTCGACAGTCGCAGAAGGTGGGCGTGAGCGTTCTTCACATCCATCCAGTCCGGCGATGATATCCTCCCGGATGTAGTCCAGCAGGCAAGCAACATCCTGGCCGTCTACCATGCCGTCCTGGTTTTCACCATACGACATAAGCAGAAGTGACAACGTACCAATAGCACGTTGAGCGCGGGATAACTGGTCATGGGCGTCTTCAGTTATAAGATGGGTGTACATTGTGTTTCCCTCAATCTTTAAGGATAAACACCACCGCAGAAGGTCTCAATCTTATGGGGTGGTGAACTGACAGGGTTGAGACTACCGGTGAAGAGCGCAAGCCGGCGCAGCTTTCGCTGCCCCTGCCAGCCCACCATAATTTGGGGTGAGTCTGGTCAGCACACAAAAAAACCGCCTAGCGCGGTTGTGCGCACTCGTTCAATCCGGGGTCTCAATCCCGACAGCGGATTTTGCCGCTGTGCGATAACCATAACCCCGGACAAAAGCGCACGTCAATATTATTTCTCTCTGCTGAAGAGCCAGCAGTAAACATCCCGTGATGACAACATGCTGTTTTCATTCATCCTCATCATCGTCAAATTGCACTCTTCGGCCACCTGAATCCGGTTTTTCAAAAACCCAGCATTTATAAATATCAGACATTTTTTTACCGTAGGTTTTACCCGCATTGAATCTTTTACTAACCAGGCTCCTGACAGACTTAGGACCGATAAATTTATAGACCTTCCCTTCCTTCAGTTGCTCTTTAATTTCATTAAGTGGAACCCTGAAACTCTGTTTGTAGGTTGAGGCAACTTCTTCAATATGGTTAAAGTTAATTGCCCAGAAATGCTCATTTTCAGAATGATTGACGCCAAACTCTTCACGTTCATCAAGGTATTCCACCATCTCCCAGAACTCATGAACCAGTGGCTTATCACGCTGTATGGATTTCTGACGGTCAGAAGCAATACGGAACATATAGCTCCGGGTCAGAGCCAGACGTGACGACGAAACAGGGATAACCAGAGGTAACACTGCAAGAAACGCCAGTATCTGAGAATGACATTTGATAATACGCTGGATACGAACTTCCTCATGCTGGCGAAACTCCTCCTTCGCTGTTTCAAACTCACGATCATACTCTTCAAGGATTTTCTTTTCGGCCAGAACGGCTTTCAGCATGAAGCCGGAAACCTTCTCCATCGGCATTTTCTCAAGGCTTTCAGCCGCACGTAGCGTTTCCGGGCTTTGTCCTGACTTGTCAGTATAAACATGGATAATACGTGTCTGAATCGGCTCAGATGCTTTAACCTCAGCGTTCTGGGCTATCACGACACTGCCTCTGAAGGGCGGCTCATACGTTTCATTGTTATTGGCCTTAACCCCCAGTGCACGTGGCGCACGACCGTTATAGAGCGATTTCAGCTCATCAAAGTCAAAAGCTCGGTTTCTCGCCGGACGGCCTGACTCATCACGATCGCCTTCAATCAGGACGATAGGCAGATTGGCTACCTGCACAAAGTTACGGCCACGCGCCGCAGCGGATGACTTGGAAGGGTCAAAACCTTCGTATTCCTCACGGCCGCACAGCTTCCACAGGAACTCAATGAGCGTAGATTTCCCTGTACCCGGCTCACCGTTAATTTCCAGAAACGGGAAACTCTTATTACGCATACGGATCTGCTCTGCAAAAAAAGACCCGAACCAGAAAGCCAGCGCGATATATCCCTTCTCACCAAAGGCTGTCCATAAATCGTCAAGCCATGCGATTTCAAACTGCTGCAAATTTTCGTTAAGAACCAGCGATGGACTCAGGCTCAGGCTTTTCAGTGGTAACTTACCTATATCAAAGTAATCTTCATCGTTAATGGCATACAACTGGCCATTGCTGACGGCCAGATTGTTAAACACCCAGGAACCATGTGCCTTGTTATAGCCAATAAAATCCATCGTTTTGACTTCTTTAATGGCCAGCAGCGAACGAATAATGCGATCGAGTTGTTTGGTTGTTCCGGTAAAGAGTGCGCCCTTTGCCATATGCAGAAGACGCTTCTTAAACTCAGCGGCACTGGTCAGTTGACTGGCTGTAAACGTGCTTTTAACCGACGATCCATCCGGCAACTTCACCCGGATGTAATACCAGGCCTCATCAGTTGGCTTGGATGTCTGATAATAGAGTGGTTGCATAACGCAGTTCGCTATTTCCTCCAGTCCATTAGACTCACGTAATGCTCGCTCCTGCAACTTAACTTCATCAAATTCACCTTCAGTCTCCTGCAAACGTCTTAGCGCTTTACTGTATTTTTCAAAATCCAGTTCAAACCAATAGGTGCGTGAAGCAAAAATAAAATGAAAACTGTGCCAACTGTTTTCATGGTACATCTCCATCGCTTTAGCTGACGGGCTTTCTGCCAGTAATAGCCTGCCGTAGTAACGGTATTTCGACAGGTCTTTGTTGGACAGGCGCTCACGTAACAGCAGATCATTCCAGTCCAGAGAAGAACCGAATTCAGAAGGCAGCGCAGCCGATACTTCCCAGCCAGCATCCCTGGCACGACGTGCAAATTTGATGATATGGCTGCGGCCAGCGTTATCATCATCAAACGCCCATACCAGCCGTGGACGGGGCTTATCTACGAGAATGTCAGCCAACATATCAAGCAGCGCCTTTGGATAGTTGACGCTACTGAGCGTAGCAACAGATGCCTTCCCTGCTTCATTGAGTGCGATGGCATTAAAAATACCTTCGGTGATCCATATTTCTTTCTGCTCGGACAAATCCAGACCGGGGTATTCCCACCAGTAACCCGCATAATTGCCGATGAAATTGGCTTTCTGGTCAAAGCGATCAGGCTGGTCAATGATGCGCTCCCAACCGCTGCCGTTCGCCAGCTTAAACTTCACCGTGGCACTACCGAGGCCATTCTTGATGAAAGTTCCCTGGGTATAACAGCCAGCCAGTTTACTGGTATCCAGCCCACGCGCTTCTCGCAGATAGGCCTCAGCGGTGGCATTGGGTGTTTCAGGTGTAGGCTGGTAGCGCGTTGACCAGTCCTCAAAGATATCCCGATACAACTCCTTGACCGGTATTTCCTTACCGCAGTTGTTTTCACGGCCACACTTCAGTATCCAGGGGCTATCTATACTGGTGAATAACTCACGTTTATGACAGGAAGGACACACACCCTGCTGCAAGTATTTATTTCCATCTTTAACTTTAAATTCAAAATCCCGAACGAGCCGACGCACAACGTCCTGCTGTATTGTGGCATTCATAATTATTCCAGATGTAAAAAGTGCAAAAAGCTAAAAGCTATATTCGGTATTGTTTATTATATCGCTCATGGGTCATTAACTCCCAATGCCTGCCTTTATCTTTACTGAGTAATCGCCAACGATAAGAGACATGCACCGAGAAATAATGATGCGGTTTTATAACCTGATATACCTTTTTGCCACTGTAATATTCTGTTAGCACTGAAAATGCCTTAACCATGACACTTTCACTTGCATGAGAGGTCACCGTCAGCATCGTTATTTCACACTGGCTATTTTTATAAGATACGTCCAAACATAAGAAACAACCTTTATGTTATGAATGGCTTTACTGTATGCGTTCCCGTCAAAAGCATAGGGAATAATACTTTCCATATTCAAACCAAGCGCAGTGGCTAATTCAACTATTGTGAGCACCGACTGTTCATTACCATAAGTGAAACACTGACCTGCGAATTTGCTTAACGTATTTCGCAAAACAGAGCTATGTAGTGATGGGCATGAATTCCATAACTTAACCGTTTGGTAATCCGTATTTTCATTAACAAATTCATAGAAATCACAGATAGCCAATTCGATGTCCTGACAATCATCATCCAGCAGTTGATCACGCACAGCGGCTGGCTGGCGCAACAACCAGGTAATCGCTTCAGCGCTTACCGTTCCGCCGTGGCTCATCGCATCATCCAGACTAATACGGCGGTAGAAGGTTTTACCCACTTCGCCAGATTCAGGGTTAAAAAACACAGCAGCAATAGCGGTAATTGCAGCGGTAGGTTTATCATCCATTGCTTCAATATCAATCATTAAATGTTGCATATATCATCCTTAACGTTTAACTGTGGTAAATTTCTTAATAGTATTTTCTTCATTATTTGATGAAAATTTAGTAAACGAGACAATGCTAGAAATATTTTCACATGAAGGGATATCACCACCAAACGCCATCATGGTGATTTTATGTATCTCGCAATAGTCTTCATACTCGTTATTAAACCGAGCCATTAATGTAAGACCTTCCAGACATTTAGCCAGTTTTAAACCCAATTCCATTATTTGCAGGTTATCGCTATGAACAGAGTAATTTTCTGTTTCAATCGCTTTTACCTGCTCATGATAATTTTTCAGAAGACTGCGAATAAGCGTGGCGTACTTAGCTTTCATGACGGTTCACCTAATCCTAGCCACATCAACCAACCATCACGAATTTCTTTCGGGCGGCTTTCATAGGCTAATTTCATGCCATCATTCCATGCAGGTAAATAGATCCAATATTCTCCAGCTCGGCCAGAAGTTGACTGCGGGTCAGTCATTTCAACAATTGGCAACTTCCCCTTCTCAATCATTCCCCTGACAGCAGCAGGCGTTTTACCAATGAGTTTCGCAAACTCTTGGTATGGAATTGCATCCGTACCAATGACAATTTGATTTCGCATCTGTTAACCTTCGTCTTGATCTGCTTAATGGGTTTCAATGTTCTCTAATGTGTCTCAGTGAACTTTAGAACTTCATGAAATCAGATAGAACATTTCGAATAATATTAGAGGATCTCGAAAACATGTCAACAGCAATCAGCGAAAAGCTTGCGCTTATTCGTGAGTCGGAAAGGCTAAATAGAAAGCAATTTGCTGAAATTACAGGGGTTCCTTACAGTTCCCTCACATATTACGAAAGTGGGAGGACTATCCCCCCAACTGACGTGATGATGAAAATTTTGCAACACCCACAGTTCAACAAATATGCAATGTGGTTCATGACTGACCAAACATATCCAGAATCCGGACAAATAGCGCCGGCGCTCGCACACTATGGGCAAGATATAACAACCTCGCAGCGCTAAGACCAAAAGACTGGCTGACTATTTATCGCGATTATATGCACGAAAAATGCATGTTATTGACAGCTAAATATCCGCCATACAACCACACCAAGCTAAGAACAAAGAGTAGATGTACCAATCGGAGGGTTTTCTTATGACAATCAAGAAACTCGATGATGGGCGATATGAAGTGGATATTAGGCCTGCTGGACGCAACGGAAAGCGTATCCGCAGGAAATTTGATAAGAAGAGCGAAGCTACAGCATTTGAAAAACACGTCCAGTTTAATCACCACGATAAAGAGTGGTTAGCCAAACCGATTGATAAACGCCAGTTGTCTGAACTGAAAGCTATTTGGTGGAAATACACCGGAATGCATGAAGAACACGGAAAATCATACTTACGCAAGATAGAGCGTTTTATTGATATGACGACCGATTTAAGCGCCTGCCAAGTAAATCGCACTGTGATAGCACAGTATTGTGCAAGTCGCAGAGCGCAAAGCGTCAAACCCTCCACTATTAATCGTGAGCTTACGACTCTGGGCGGTATGTTCACCTCATTAATTGAGGCTGAATTGTTTATGGGGGAGCATCCTTTCAGGGGAATCAAGCGTCTCAAAGAACAAACACCAGAAACAGGATATCTCACAGCAAACGAGATCGCTTTACTGCTAAGTCAGTTAAGTGGAGATAACCGATTGATCGCCGTTCTTTGCCTAAGCACAGGGGCACGCTGGGGAGAAGCCGCGAAGCTGAAAGCTGAAAATGTCGTCCATAACCGAGTCTCATTTGTTAAGACAAAAACCAACAAACCCAGAACAGTGCCAATTTCCGCTGAAGTAGCGCGGGAATTGGTGGGTGACAAGAAAGGTTTTCTGTTTCCCGATGCATCTTACAGCCTATTCAGAGAAATACTGAAACAGGTAAAGCCTGATTTACCTTCTGGCCAGGCAACCCATTCCTTGAGGCACAGCTTCGCTACTCACTTCATGATTAACGGGGGAAGCATTATCACATTACAGCGGATACTCGGGCATAGCAGGATTGAACAAACGATGGTTTACGCGCATTTTGCGCCAGAGTTTTTGCAAGATGCTATTAACCTGAATCCACTCGGTGGGAGTGTCCACATAAAGTCCACACCCTAGTGTTTTTAAATAGCTTTTAATGGCGTTAAAGGCAGTGCTGTAAGCGTGTTTGCGGTATTCAGCAAGGTTACAGCCAAAGGAAAAGGCCGCTTACGCGGCCTTTTTGAGTGACACAATTACTCTTTGGGAGAGGCGTTCTCTACCCTGCTTTTCAGCTTTTGCCCCGGACGGAACGTGACCACACGGCGCGCCGTAATCGGAATATCTTCGCCAGTTTTTGGGTTACGTCCAGGACGTTGGTTCTTGTCTCGCAAATCAAAATTGCCAAAACCTGACAACTTGACCTGCTCGCCATTTTCCAAAGCGCGACGAACTTCTTCAAAAAATAGCTCGACTAGGTCTTTGGCATCCCGTTTGCTCAGCCCGAGCTTCTCAAACAGGTATTCTGACATTTCAGCTTTAGTAAGCGCCATAGGTTCAATCCCTCAAGGATGCTTGGAATCGCTGTTTTAATGCTGCTACGCACTCAGCAACGGTAGCGGCAATTTCCTCTTCTGCCAGTGTACGCGTGGTATCTTGCAGTGTCAGGCTGATAGCCAGACTCTTATAACCTTCCGCTACGCCCTTCCCTCGGTACACGTCGAATAAGTTTACGCCAACTAACTGATTTGCGCCAACTTTCTTACACTCGGCCAAAATATCACCCGCAGGGACATTTTCAGCGACCACAACGGCAATATCACGACGGTTCGCAGGGAAGCGGGAAATCTCGTTCGCATCAGGCAATACGCGGTCTGCAACCTTATCCCACAACAATTCGAACACCACGGTGCGCCCGTTAAGATCCAACTTGCGCTCCAGTTCTGGGTGAATAACGCCAATAAATCCAATGCGTTCTCCGCACAGATAAATAGCAGCACTTTGTCCTGGATGCAATGCCGGATTATTTTCGGCTTTGAATTCAATCTCAGACAATTTGCCCGTCAATGCCAGTACCGCTTCCAAATCGCCTTTTAAATCATAGAAGTCAACGGCCTGACGCGCCAGATCCCAATGTTCTTCATAACGCGTGCCGGTAATCACACCTGCCAGCATCAGATCTTGGCGAATGCCCAGGTCAGCACTGGTGTCCGGTACAAAACGCAGACCGCTTTCAAACAGGCGCAGGCGGCTTTGTTGACGGTTTTGGTTATACACAGCGGCGCTTAATAAGCCACTCCACAGTGATAAACGCATCACCGACATCTCTGCTGAAATCGGGCTCGGCAGACTCAGCGAAGCTTCCTCAGGGTGGATTAACCCCTGAATTTTCGGGTCAACAAAACTGTAAGTAATTGCTTCCTGATAGCCGTGATCGACTAATAGTGCCTTAACGCGCTTCAATGACAATGACGCTTCACGATGCGCGGTCATGATCAACGGAGCCTGAGTAGGAATATTCGGAATGTTGTTGTAGCCGTAAATACGCGCGACTTCTTCAACCAGATCTTCTTCGATTTCCATGTCAAAGCGCCAGCTCGGTGCAGTCGCCTGCCAGCCGGTGTCAGTTCTCACCACGTTACAGCCTAAACGTTGCAGGATATCGCTCACCTGCTCATCGGCAATCACATGGCCAATCAGACGATTCAGCTTTTCACGACGCAACGTAATCGTTGCGCGCGTTGGCAAATCCGCGTCGCTGGTGACATCAACGACCGGGCCGGCTTCGCCACCACAAATCTCAATCAGCAAACGAGTGGCTCGTTCAATAGCTTTGTGTTGCAACGCCGGATCAACACCACGTTCATAACGGTGAGAGGCATCAGTGTGCAAGCCGTGACGACGTGCGCGTCCAGTAATCGACAGCGGGTTAAAATAGGCACATTCCAGCAGAACGTTTTGCGTTTCTTCATTGACGCCAGAATGCTCGCCGCCAAAGATACCGCCCATTGCCAATGCATTCTGCTGGTCGGCAATAACCAGCGTATCGGCGTTCAGCTTCGCTTCGTTACCATCCAGCAGCGTCAGCGTTTCGCCCTCTTTCGCCATACGCACAATAATGCCGCCGTTGAGACGGTCAAGATCGAATGCATGCATCGGCTGGCCGAGTTCCAGCAGAACGTAGTTGGTCACGTCAACCACGGGATCGATAGAGCGAATACCGCAACGACGCAGTTTTTCACGCATCCACAGCGGCGTTGCCGCCTTAACGTTGATGCCTTTCACTACACGGCCTAAATAGCGCGGACATGCCTGTGGCGCATCAACCTGAATTGGGAAGGTATCCTGAATTGTCGCGGCAACGGGCTCAACAGCCGGTTCATTCAACGCCATTTGATTCAATACCGCCACATCACGCGCCACACCGATGATGCCTAAGCAATCAGCACGGTTTGGTGTCACGCTGATTTCAATCGCGTTGTCATCTAACTTCAGGTAGTCACGAATATCCGTGCCAATCAGCGCATCTGCTGGCAACTCGATGATGCCATCGTGATCGTCGGAAATACCCAATTCGGAAAATGAGCACAGCATACCTTCAGACGGTTCGCCACGCAGTTTGGCAGCTTTGATTTTGAAGTCGCCTGGCAACACGGCACCTACCGTCGCTACCGCCACTTTCAGACCCTGACGGCAGTTCGGTGCGCCGCAAACGATGTCCAGTAGGCGATCGCCACCAACATTGACTTTTGTCACACGCAGTTTATCTGCATTCGGGTGCTGCCCACATTCAACCACTTCACCGACAAACACTCCGTGGAATGCGCCAGCAACAGGCTCAACGCCATCCACTTCCAGCCCAGCCATCGTGATTTGTTCGGATAACGTTTCACTGTCAACCGCCGGGTTTACCCACTCGCGTAACCAGAGTTCACTGAATTTCATGATGTATACCCGCCTTACTTAAACTGTTTGAGGAAACGCAGATCATTTTCGAAGAATGCACGCAAATCGGTTACGCCATAGCGCAGCATCGTCAGACGCTCCATGCCCATACCAAATGCGAAACCGGAATAAACTTCGGGATCGATACCAACATTACGCAGGACATTAGGGTGCACCATGCCGCAACCCAATACTTCCAACCATTTACCGTTCTTACCCATGACATCCACTTCTGCGGACGGCTCGGTGAACGGGAAATAAGACGGACGGAAGCGAACCTGCAAATCTTCCTCAAAGAAATTACGCAGGAAATCATGCAGCGTACCTTTCAGATTGGTGAAGCTGATGTCTTTATCGACAATCAGCCCTTCCATCTGATGGAACATTGGCGTGTGAGTCTGATCGTAATCGTTACGATAAACGCGGCCCGGCGCAATGATACGAATAGGCGGTTGCTGTTTTTCCATGGTACGGATCTGAACGCCTGAAGTCTGTGTACGCAGCAGACGCGTAGCATCGAACCAGAACGTATCGTGGTCAGCACGTGCGGGGTGATGCCCTGGAATATTTAACGCATCAAAGTTGTGGTAGTCGTCTTCGATTTCTGGCCCGGTGACCACCGAAAAGCCCAGCTCGCCAAAAAAGGTTTCGATGCGATCGATAGTGCGCGTCACTGGGTGCAAACCACCATTCTCAATGGTGCGGCCCGGCAGGGACACATCGATGGTTTCTTGCGCCAGACGCGCATTCAATTCAGCAGATTCCAACATTTGCTTACGGGCATTCAGCGCGTCCTGAACGTCTTGCTTAGCCTGGTTAATGACAGCACCAGCAGCAGGACGTTCTTCAGCCGGCAACTCGCGCAGCGAGGTCATCTGAAGGGTTAAGTGACCTTTTTTACCCAGATATTCGACACGCACATTTTCCAGTGCGGCAACATCCTGGGCCTCTTCTATAGCTGTTCTGGCTTTGGCAACCAGTTCTGCGAGATGTGGCATTGTGTTCCTCTTTTTCTGCCTATGCGGCCAACTGTCATGATTGAAGAATGTCGTTTTACTAAAAACGATAGTAAAAACCGATAATTATAAATAAAAAAGCCTCCCTAAGGGAGGCTTAAGCGCTACTTTTCGTTTCTTTTCTTACGCGCAAAGCCCCCTGAGTTCAGGCGCTAAAGTAAAAAAAGAAACGGAAAATAGCAGCGTTCATACTTGCTTTACCTTGTTTTGAGAACCACAAAAACGTGTAAATAGCCAACGGTATTGTAAACACCGAAACTATAGCGCTTGACGAAAAGAGGGAGCCAAAGCTCCCTCTCTCAACTGACTTACGCCAGTGCCGCTTTCGCTTTTTCGACCAGAGCGCTGAACGCTAACTTATCGAATACTGCGATATCGGCCAGAATCTTACGGTCAATTTCAACAGAGGCTTTTTTCAGGCCGTTGATGAATTTGCTGTAAGACAAACCGTTTTGACGAGCTGCCGCATTGATACGTGCAATCCACAGCTGACGGAATTGACGTTTACGTTGACGACGGTCGCGGTAAGCGTACTGACCAGCTTTGATTACTGCCTGGAAGGCAACACGATAAACACGCGAACGGGCACCGTAGTAACCTTTCGCTTGTTTCAATATTTTCTTGTGACGTGCACGGGCAACTACACCACGTTTTACGCGAGCCATATGCTCTCTCCTAAAGTCTTATTCTGAATTAAAAAAAGGTTACTTATGCGTACGGCAGACATGCGATAACAAGACCCAGATCCCCTTTGGAGACCAGACCTTTTGGACGCAGATGACGTTTACGCTTAGTTGACTTTTTGGTCAGAATATGACGCAGGTTAGCATGCTTACGCTTAAAACCACCGCTAGCGGTTTTTTTAAAGCGTTTAGCGGCGCCACGTACTGTTTTAATCTTTGGCATTTTTATTTCCACTTCGCATTGTTAATAAAACGAATCAGATAAGGCGAACAAAACCGCACAGATTTACTGCTTAACGCAAAATAAAAGCAGTGCGGTTCCGCTACTTGAATGCCTTACTGTTTCTTCTTCGGTGCTAACACCATGATCATCTGACGGCCTTCGATCTTCGATGGGAAGGATTCGACAACTGCCAGTTCACTCAGATCGTCACGAACGCGGTTAAGCACTTCGATACCAATCTGTTGGTGTGCCATTTCACGACCGCGGAAACGCAGTGTGATTTTAGCTTTGTCACCATCTTCCAGAAAGCGAACCAGGTTGCGTAGTTTGACCTGATAGTCGCCATCATCGGTACCAGGTCGGAATTTGATTTCCTTGACCTGAATAACTTTTTGTTTTTTCTTCTGTTCCTTTGTAGCCTTACTCTTCTCATAAAGGAACTTGCCGTAATCCATAATTCGGCAAACCGGCGGCTCGGCGTTCGGACTGATTTCAACTAAATCAACACCTGCTTCTTCGGCTTTTTCTAATGCTTCATTTAGACTTACGATGCCAAGCTGTTCGCCTTCGACGCCAGTTAGGCGTACCTCATGTGCGCGAATCTCTCTGTTGATGCGATTAGGACGCGCCGGTTGAACTCGTTTTCCGCCTTTAATACCTATACCTCCAATTGATGAAGACTACGGCTGCGAATCTCTTGCAGCAGCTTGCTGATAACTTCACTGACATCCAGGCTCCCCAGGTCTTTACCACGACGAGTACGGACAGCAACTTTTCCTGCCTCGACCTCTTTGTCGCCACAAACCAGCATATAGGGAACGCGTCGTAAAGTGTGTTCGCGGATTTTAAAGCCTATCTTCTCATTTCTCAAGTCTGCTTTCACACGAATGCCCGCTTCTTGCAATTTTTGGGTCAATTCGTTGACATAATCAGACTGGCTGTCGGTGATATTCATAATCACCACTTGAACCGGCGCTAACCAGGTTGGGAAGAAACCAGCGAATTCTTCGGTCAGAATACCGATAAAACGCTCCATTGAACCCAAAATAGCCCGGTGAATCATAACCGGCACCTGACGCTCATTACTTTCGCCAACGTAAGAGGCGTTCAAACGACCCGGTAATGAAAAGTCGAGCTGCACCGTACCACACTGCCACGCGCGATCCAAACAGTCATGCAAGGTAAATTCAATTTTTGGGCCATAGAACGCCCCTTCACCCGGCTGATAAGCGAATTCAATGTTATTTTCAGTCAACGCCGCCGCCAAATCGGCTTCAGCACGATCCCACATCTCATCGCTACCAATGCGTTTTTCAGGACGCGTAGACAGTTTCACCACGATTTTTTCAAAACCGAAGGTGCTGTACATGTCATACACCATCTTGATGCAGCTGTTCACTTCATCACGAACCTGCTCTTCCGTACAGAAGATGTGCGCATCGTCCTGAGTGAAGCCGCGCACGCGCATTAGGCCATGCAGAGAACCTGACGGTTCATTACGGTGACAGCTACCGAACTCAGCCATACGCAGCGGCAGATCGCGATAAGATTTCAATCCCTGATTGAAAATCTGTACATGGCCCGGGCAATTCATCGGCTTGATGCAGTATTCACGATTCTCTGATGACGTCGTGAACATCGCTTCTTTGTAGTTTTCCCAGTGGCCGGTTTTTTCCCACATCACGCGATCCATCATGAATGGACCTTTCACTTCCTGATACTGGTACGACTTCAGTTTCATGCGTACAAACGCTTCCAACTCGCGGAAGATCGTCCAGCCGTCGTTGTGCCAGAACACCATACCTGGCGCTTCTTCCTGCATGTGATACAGGTCAAGTTGTTTACCGATTTTGCGGTGGTCGCGCTTAGACGCTTCTTCAAGACGTTGCAGGTAAGAAGCCAACTGCTTTTTATCCGCCCATGCGGTGCCGTAGATGCGTTGCAGCATTTTATTTTTGCTGTCGCCACGCCAGTAAGCACCAGAGGTTTTCTGCAATTTGAAATGATGACAGAAACGCATATTCGGTACGTGCGGGCCACGGCACATATCGACGTATTCTTCATGGTGATACAGACCTGGATGATCGTCGTGGCTGATGTTCTCATCCAGAATCGCAATTTTGTAGGTCTCACCGCGCGCAGCGAACGCGTCGCGTGCTTCCTGCCAACTGACTTTTTTCTTGATTACGTCATAGTCAGTGTCAGCGAGCTCATGCATACGCTTTTCGAGCAGCTCAATGTCTTCCTGAGTCAGAGTACGGTCAATGTCAACGTCATAGTAAAAACCGTTATCAATAACCGGACCAATCGCCATTTTGGTATCTGGCCACAGTTGCTTGATCGCATGGCCCAACAAGTGCGCACAGGAGTGACGAATAATCTCCAGACCGGCTTCATCTTTGGCGGTAATAATGGCTAACTGTGCATCGGTATCGATCTTATCGCTGGCGTCAACCAGTTCGCCATTGACACGTCCGGCGATACAGGCTTTTGCCAGACCGGGACCAATATCAAGTGCAACATCGAGGGGAGAAACGGCGTGGTCGTAATGACGCTGACTTCCATCAGGAAGGGTGATAACTGGCATTATAATTCCCTTATTTACAGTGGTGAGCCACACGAAAGCTCACATGCAAAAAATCGCATATCAATTGAAAATCAAAAGTGTTACCCATGCTATTTCTCTGTACTCTGTGAAATATATACACATGATGCGAACACTACAGGCGCGCACTAGCGTGACATGGATAACGTCGGCGACAATAATACACCTTATAAGTGGTGTGTTAAAGCCGGATGGGTAGCCTGCGCATCGTTACCGCGCGATGAACAGGCCACGGGAGTGTTTACTGTGTTTGTGTCGATTTGAGCATCGCGTTATTTTTGCGGGAAAATCGGAAACCAAGCCAAATAACAGCAATCCAGAACGGAATTAAAATGACCGAAATGCGAATCCCCGGCGATAGCAGCATAATCACTAATATCCCCGCCAGAAATGCCAGACACAGGTAGTTACCCCACGGATACCAGAAGGCTTTAAACGCAGGAACAATCCCCTTCGCGATCATCGCCTGACGAAAACGCAGGTGCGCAAAGCAGATCATGATCCAGTTAATCACCAGCGTCGACACCACCAACGCCATCAGCAGTTCAAAGGCTTTACCCGGCATCAGGTAGTTAATCGCTACGCCAAGTGAGGTCGCCAACGCCGACAGCGCGATAGAACGAACGGGCACACCGCGCGCGTTAACCTTAGCCAAAGACTTCGGCGCATTTCCTTGTTTTGCCAAACCGTACAGCATCCGGCTATTACAGTATACGCCGCTGTTGTAAACCGATAATGCTGCCGTCAGTACCACGACGTTGAGCACGTTCGCCACCATATTGCTGTTAAGCGCATGGAAAATCAGGACAAACGGACTACCGCCGCCGACCACATTCCCCCACGGGTAGAGTGATAACAAAATAGACAGCGCGCCGATATAGAAAATCAGGATGCGGTACACCACCTGATTAGTCGCCTGCGGGATAGAACGTTTCGGATCGGCCGCTTCTGCGGCTGTGATCCCCACCAACTCCAGGCCACCGAATGAAAACATGATCACTGCCATCGCCATGATCAAGCCGCTTGCGCCATTCGGCATGAATCCGCCATGAATCCATAAATTACGAACCGTCGCCGTTTCGCCACCATTACCACTCAGCAACAGCCAACTGCCAAAGACAATCATTCCGACGATGGCAAGTACTTTGATAATGGCGAACCAAAATTCTGTTTCCCCAAACATCCGCACATTAACGAGATTGATCAGGTTGATCAGCACAAAGAAGATCGCCGCAGACAACCAGGTTGGCGTCTCCGGCCACCAGTATTGGATATAAATCCCCACGGCGGTCAACTCCGCCATCCCTACCAGAATAAACATCGCCCAGTAGTTCCAACCTGCGAGGAAACCCGCAAAATCACCCCAGTATTTAAAGGCAAAATGGCTGAATGAACCCGCTACTGGTTCTTCTACTACCATTTCACCCAGTTGCCGCATAATCAGAAACGCAATCATGCCGGCTATCGCATAGCCCAATAAGACGGACGGGCCAGCCATTTGAATAGTCTGCGATATCCCTAAAAACAGCCCAGTACCAATAGCACCACCCAGTGCTATCAACTGAATATGCCGATTTTTTAGCCCCCGTTTTAAAACCAGTTCCTGTTGATCGTTTGCTATGTTGTTCTGAGCATTTGCCATGTTGTTTTTATGCTTCCTGTAAAGCCTTCTTCATTTTTATAACAATGCCTGCTTACGCCCCCCGAATGAAAGCGGAGGCAAACAGGCAAAAGAAGTGTATTTAAGCGCTACACAGTGATTGGGCTATTAACGTTCAGGAATGACATTTTTGAACGTTAACTCCACATCATCACGACCGAGCTCGGCGACAAGCGCTTCAGGCTCGCTTTTCTCTACATTCTGGGGTAACAATTTTTTCAATAACGCTAGCTGCTGACGTTGCTGCTCTACGATCTCTTGCAGCAATTTCACCTGCTCATTCGCTCTGACGCTCGCCCGATTGACAAAAAACCAAACCAGTGCGGCCAGTAGCACAACCAGCAAGACAAAAACCACTTCTAATATGTTCACAACGACTCCACTTATCGCTACTTAGACAGACATCTACGGGCTATCTTAACACCAGGGCGTAACCAAATTCGATACCCGACGCCGTCCGTTATCCACAGCATGCTGATGCACATCGCTATCGTATTGGTGCAAAAAATAAAAAAACGTGGGAACGTTTTTCAACGTTGCTCACGACGGCCCGCCATAAAAAAAAGCCTGTCGACAAGGACAGGCTTAGCAAACGATAAGGAATATCAGAAAGGGTAATCGTGGTAGCCCATCTGTTCTGAGATATTTCTGGCTGCGGTGTGCAGCGTGGCCACATATTCGTGTTTATTCTCTTCTGAAAAACGAATTGTTGGGAAAGAAATACTGAGGCCAGCAATCACAACACCGAAGCGATCGAATACCGGAACAGCGATGCAACGCAGCCCTTCTTCCTGTTCTTCGTTATCTTCGCCGTAGCCTTGCTCGCGCACAACATCCAATTGGTTAAGAAGATCTTCAGCAGAACACAACGTATGTGGTGTGCTGCGAGTGAATTCTACCGTCGACAGAACTTCTTCCACTTCACCACGATCGCGCCACGCCAACAGCACTTTACCAATTGCGGTACTGTGCAATGGATTACGGCGACCGATGCGCGAATACATGCGCAGGTTATACATAGAATCAATCTTGTGGATATAAACGATGCCGTCTTCATCTAACGCGCCAAGGTGGATCGTTTCTCGCGTCAGCGCAGACAACTCGCGCATCTGTATATCCGCACTGCGGATTAAATCTACGTTCTGCAATGCTTTCGCACCAAGTTCAAACAACTTGAGCGTCAGCGAATATTTCTCCGATTCACCTTCCTGCGCAACATAGCCCAGGGATTTCATCGTCTGCAAGAAGCGGTAAACGGTACTCTTGGACATCATGACGCGCTGAGAAAGCTCGGTAATACCAATTTCTCTCTCTTCACCTAATGCCTGCAAAATACCAAAAACCTTTAAAACGGACGACACGGAATCGGGTTGTTTATCTAAATCTGCAATAGCCATTTTTGTGGTTACCCTACTCAGGTTTTTTTTGTTTTAAAAAAAATAGAACAATGGTTTTAGTATAAAGGGAACGCTTTGATTATGGCAATGGAGCAATAACGATAATCAAGTTAAGATTGAGAAATAACCGCGTCAGAGACTTAATAAAATAATATGTAAGTAAATATTTTAAAATAATCCGCGCCATAAAATGTGACGCGGACTTATTAGTATTATTAGTTCCAGACGGAATCAGGAACCTTCGCCAGATACAGCGCAGGTTTTCCATCTACGTCAGAAGTAAACAGGACTTGTTTATTATCCGGCGTGAAAGAAGGATGTGGGTGGGTGACCTGACGGTCGCCTTCCAACACTTCCCAAGATGTATTGTGTTGTGCTATGCGGTGTTCTTTGCCGGTTTTCAGGTTGAAAACATACAGGAACGGATCGTTCTCAATTTTGTAGCCACCATCATCCTGCACGTCGACTGGCGCATCGGAACCATCACCAACCAACAACGTGCCATCATAGTTACTCATCAGGTGAGAACATGGCGGCATGATGCGCAGTTGACGATCTTCTAGCGTAACGGGATCGATGCTGCGGATATAGCGGTTGGTATCGTCTTTAAGGTAAGAGACGTAAATCATCGCAGAACCATCTGGCACCCAGAATTCGTGGGTACAGCTTTCGCCTTCTGCATGCTCTTTCACTTTACGCATGTTGGTACCGTCTTCGTTGATGAACCACATACGGGCATCAACCAAATCGTGTGGACCTTCATGGCAGAATGCGACCGTATTGTCATCGCCTGGACGGTAAATTGGGTGACCCAGCCATTGGTTTTCCTGAAGGATCGTCTCTGCTTCGCCCGTTACCAAATCGACGCGAATCAGACGGCAGCAAGGATTAGTGAAATAGAATTCCTGGAATTTTTTCCAATCAGTCAGTGGCTTCCAGTCTTCTTTTTTGATCTCAATACCGACCATTTTAGTGCAATCGGAATTGGCAACCCAAGTACCGTAGCCAACCCAGTCATCAGGCACCTGATAAATGGTTTTCTCTTCCAGCGTAGCCAGATCGACGCGCATCAGGTTACGGGTATTTTTAACGTAATACAGCGCATCGTCATTCGGGGACAGGAAACCACCGAAGGTGTTGTCGCCTTTGCCTTCCGTCAACTGCGTGGCATTCTGCTCTTTTAAATCCAGCAGATAATAGTTCCATGGACCATCAAACGCCGCACCAAACAGCAGTTTGCTGCCATCGTTGAAGAAACATTTCTGGTAGAAATAGTTGCGGTGGCAGATAACATCGGGCGGGGTTAAACGCACAACTTCGGTGCCGGTTGCTGAATCCTGATAGGTATGGAACGTTAGGGGAATCTTGTTACCTTTGGCCATCCGTAAATCCTTAGAACTTATCATGAAGAATCTGACGCCACACGCGCATACTCTCCGATAACCTGATATTCCGCTCGCCCAGCGAGTCGGCCACGCCGACACTGGTTGTTCAAAAATCAGGCCACCAATCTCACGCGAGACGCCTGTTATATCGGCATTATAGAAACAATGTTTCATTTTTCCGTGATCGTGGTTTTATTTTATAAAACATTCTTCCTATTTTCACCACCTGTTTCAGATCTAATGAAAAGATTCGGACAGATAAAGTGCAGGATCGATGAATCAATAAGCGCAGAAATAACAAAGGCCCGAGTGGGCCTTTGGGAAGAAAATTACCGTGAATTACTTCAGGTACTCACCGGAGCGCAGCGCCTCGATGCGCTTATCCAACGGCGGGTGTGACATGAAGAGCTCGCTGAAGGATTTCGATTTTCCGTTAATGCAGAAGGCCATCATGCTGCCCTCCTCCTGCGGTTCGTAGCTGGTCTTCAGGCGTTGTAGTGCCGCGATCATTTTTTCACGCCCCACCAGCTTGGCAGAGCCGGCATCTGCATGGAATTCACGATAGCGTGAGAACCACATGGTGATAATGCTGGCAAGAATACCAAATACCAGTTCCAGCACGGTAGCAACGGCAAAATAAACCAGCGGATTGCCGTTACTGCTTTCGCCTTCATCACGATTACCGGACAAGAAACCGGAAACGACCTGAGCGATCAGGCGAGAGATAAAGATAACGAAGGTGTTTACTACGCCCTGAACCAGCGTCATCGTTACCATGTCACCATTCGCGATATGACTAATTTCATGCGCGATAACCGCTTCAGCCTCGTCACGACTCATGTTTTGCAGCAAACCCGTGCTCACCGCCACCAGAGAAGCATCACGACGAGCTCCCGTCGCGAACGCATTGATGTCTGGCGCATGGTAAATAGCCACCTGTGGCATCGCGATCCCAGCCTGCTGTGACTGTGAACGCACCGTTTCCACCAACCAGCGTTCGGTTTCGTTACGTGGTTGTTCAATGACCTCACCGCCAACGGACCGCAACGCCATCCATTTAGACATCAGCAGTGAAACAAACGCACCGCCAAAGCCAAACAGCCCAGCCATAATCATTAAGCCCTGGACACTGCTGGACTGAATTCCCGTCAGGCTGAGTACCAGCCCGAAAACCAACATCACCGCCAGGTTGGTGATCAGGAAAAGCGCAATACGCATCATAAAGGTCTGATTTCCTCTCGCAGAAAAATAAAGTTTACAACACCTACATCGTATGGGTTGTCGTGGTATTTTCAAGTATTCTTAACTTTTCAGTTACTAAATCCACATAACTTTACATTTTTCAAGAGGAAAGCGGCATCTTGTCTGCTGGTAGCCCTGATAGATCAGCGTACTAGCGTTGACCGAAAATCGATAAATGCAGCGGCGTGATCGACCTGAATCGCACCGACACCAGCTCGAATGAGTGCCCCCCATACAGCGTCAGGATCGACTAAGGCGCGAGTATCGCTGTAATCTAGCGGATGCGCACAATCCAGTGTGTTTACCCAGATACGTACGCCAAGCCGTTGAAATTCAGCATACGTCTCAACCAATGTATCAATATGATCAAAATTGGCTTCCACCATGGCAACGCCAAAATCGTCAATTTGCCGCAGAATATCGACGGTTTCCCCTCGTTGGAGGTCGATCAACGGCATGTACGGTATCTGGGAGTCCGCCGACGGTGAAACGAGAGGAAAACGGGCAGCAGCAAGATGGATAGGACTTTTCATGATCGCCCCCGCACTGAGACCTTTATCACGAATATCGCGAGCGATGACACCAAATTCCCGCTCATTTTTCACATCCACATTGATAACAATACGCCCACGCGCCTCTTCGAGTACCTCGTACAACAGCGGGATTTTTTCGTTACTTAACGGCCATGCCGAACTGCCATCACTCCCGCGTAGACGCGCCTGGCGAATTTCTGCCAGCGTCATCTTGCCAACCTTCCCCCTCACATTGCTTGTGCGATCGAGTGTATTATCATGAATCACGACAACATGGCTATCAGCCGTTAATTGCGCATCTATCTCCACGATATCAACCCCCAATCGAATGGCTTCGCGCAGCGCCGCCAGCGAATTTTCCGGTGCCGACGCCCAGACACCGCGATGTGCTACCGTCAGAACCGCCGTGTTTTGCGCCGCAATCAATTCCTGAGTTACGCCTTTACTTTGCTTTGTCATCAGTCAAAAACTCCACATAAACGGGGAACATCATGAATGACGGGAAACCGACTGCGCAAAATGCTGCAACAGAAGATCACCACGCGAAACCACATTGTCCAACGCCTGCTGCGGCGTTTCTTGCTCTGCCCAGACTTTCTCCAACTCTTCGTCCATGATGGTACGGATTTGCGGCATATTGCCTAATCGGAATCCACGCGTATAAGGTAAAGGCGGCTTATTGGTGAGCTGTTTCATGGCAACATCGCTGCCGGGGTATCGGGCATAAAAACCTTGCTCACGCGTCAGTTCGTAAGCGGGTTGCGTCACCGGAAGATAGCCCGTCATCTGGTGCCATTCGGCAGCATTTTCCGGCAGCGTCAGGAAATGTAGGAATTCAGCGATCCCTTGATAATGCGATGCGGCTTTCCCTTTCATGGCCCAGAGACTTGCACCGCCGATGAACGTATTCTGCGGCGCACCTTTAGCGTCTTCGCTGTAAGGCAACATGCCTACACCGTAATGAAATTTGGCATAGTTCTGAATCTTACGTAACCCACCCGACGAGGTCGTCAATATGCCGCAATCGCCGTTATAAAAGCGCGTAGTCCCCTCGTCATTGCGACCAAAATAGCTGAACTCTTTCTTCTTCATCATCTCCGCAAGCTGGTTGATATGTGCGACCTGCAACGGACCGTTCACCAGCAAATGCGTATCGACACCGTCGAATCCATTGTTTTTTGTCGCGATCGGCAATCCGTTCCACACGCTAAAAGCTTCCAGCAATATCCAACCCTGTTGCCCGGCATTCGTGTAGCCGCATGTCATCCCGCGCTGACGCAGTCGTGCCGCATCGTAGGCCAATTCGTTCCAGGTCCGTGGGGGTTTATCGGGATCGAGTCCTGCTTTGATAAAAGCATCTTTGTTGTAGTAGAGAACGGGGGTTGAACTGTTAAACGGTTGGGAAATCAAATGCCCGGTTTGGCTGTCGCTATAAAACAATGCTACCGCAGGCAGAAAGGCTTTTTCATCATTGTCGATACCGACCTGTTTGAACAGGTCATACACCGGAACAATCGCCCCGCTGTGCATCATATTCGGCGTACCGACATCATAAACTTGCAAAATATCCGGTGCATTACCGGTGCGATAAGCGGCAATACCCGCAGCCAGCGTCTGCTCATAGCTACCTTTATAGATAGGTTCAACATGATATGTCGTCTGAGATGCGTTAAACCGATTGACCAGCCGTATCAATTCGGTATTCAGATTGCTGTCCATGCCATGCCAGAATGTCAGTTCAACCGCCGCTCTGGCAGAGAGAGGGATAAGCAAAACCATACTTAACAACATCGAAAAAACAGATGTGAACCTAAACCGAATCATCATGTTATTTTCTCCGGCTACGCTTTGTTTTTAAAGAAAGTTATTTTTAAAGAAAATTATTTTTAAGGAAGCCCGCTTCAGGAAAAGGCGTGCCAATAACGACGCTAGAGTTCGCCTGTGACACGTGGATGACGATAAAAGTGGTGAACTGTATCGCGATATTTCAGCAGATGAAGAGAAGGTATTATGTAGCAGGAAAGGGGTAGCTTCGCGCTGGACAGCATGTGTCATGTCCAGCGCGATATTCCGTCAGTGTGGGATTTTATTAACTTTGCGCATGTGCCATGTCCGCACGCATTGCGTCAGTAACAGGTTGATGCTTAGGTGGTTTAATCCACAAGGTAATCAGCAGCGAGACGACAGACATAATGATAATTGCCATAAATGTCGCCTGAAAGCCCCCAAGTTGGGCGGCGATAAATGAGCCAGACAACGCGCCGATACCGAATCCCTGATAAATCACGCCGTAATTTTTGCTGTGATTTTTCAGGCCAAAGAAGTCGCCGACAATCGCCGGGAATACCGTGATATTGCCACCAAAGCAAAAGGCAATCGCACTGACGCAGATAAAGAACAAAATTGGGCTAAGCGGCAGAAAAGTCATCACTGACACCGCAAGAATAGTTACAAACAGCGTAAAGCTAATGACTCGCATACGTCCGACATTATCGGAAAGTGCACCAAGCACAATACGCCCAACGGTATTAAAAATCGCAATCGCAGAAACTGCATTTGCCGCCGTCGCCATATCCATTCCGGCCATTTGCACGCCGATATCTTTCACAATCCCGATCAAATACAGGCCGCTCATGCACGCCGTGAAAAAGATAATAAACAGCAAATATGATTCTTTGGTTGCCAACATCTCGGCCAGCGAGAAATCACTCGACGATCCCTGAACCGCAGCCTGCTGCACGGGTACCGCAGCAGGCTCTTTCAGCAATGAACTCCCGACCAGAATCATCGCCATAACGATAATTCCCCAGTAGAAAAAGGCGTCTGAGACACCGACTTCCGCAATCAAAAAGCTGTTTACGTATTTGAACAACAGGCTTCCGGTACCAAATGCACCAACCGAAATACCCGCGATCAGCCCTTTACGGTTAGGGAACCATTTAATCAAATTGGACAGCGTCGTGATGTAAGCCGTGCCGTCTGCAAAGCCGACAACCACCCCCATCAGCAGATAGATCAACGTCAACGACGGACTCACTGCACTTGCCATCAGACCGATACCCAGTGCAATGCCGGCGATCATCGTTAAGCGGCGCAGGCCAATACGCTCCTGAAATTTACCGGCAAACAGTGTTGCGAATGCCAGACAGAAACTGGTGATTGAAAACGTCGTTGCCACAGCGCTCAGCGCCCAACCAAATTTATCCACCAGCGGCTGGTTGAATAAACTCCAGGTGTAAATCGTGCCGAGTCCCATTTGGGTGATAATCGTACCGAGGACAATGACTCCCCGATTAACAGGTTTAGCATTCATGGGTTTTCCCCTACATCAAAAATTAGTCCGATTCGCTCGGCACGCTAAAAAATATAAGCTGATGTGGAGAAGAGAGAATCCATCAAAACACTGTCAGCTTATGGGCTGGGGTCAGTATACAAGCGGGCTGACAGTGGTTGATCGAATGGGGAATGAGATGCCTGAAACGTGGAATGAAATGCCTTTAAAGACGCATCAATGACCTGAACGCCTTTATCTTGCTTCGACTTACCGGAACTTCAAAATCCAGATCGTTCAATCGCAAGATATAGGTATTGTTAAACCACGGTACAATTTCACGGATCTTCGTCAGGTTGACGCAGTAAGAGCGATGGCAACGGAAGAAATAGTCTTCCGGTAAGCGATTACAAAACTCCGTAATATTCATCGGCATGATGAACTCCTCACGGCGGGTATAAACCAACGTGACCTTTTCCTGCGCGGCAGCATAGTAGATATTATTAATATCCGTGACGATAATCCGTTCGTCTTTCATCAAATTAATCGTTTGCTGGGCGCCTCTCGGAGCACCTGCATGCACGCCTGTTTCAGCAGTTGGGGCAATTTGCCGCAGTTGCCAGGTCGCTTCCAATTTACGCAACATCGTGATGATACGAGATTCATGATACGGTTTGAGAATGTAATCGAAAGCCTCGACCTCAAAGGCTTCGACCGCGTGCTCTTTATACGCCGTAATAAAGATGATATAGGGCTTGTGTGCGAATTTGCTGATATTTTGCGCCAGCCATACACCATCTAACGACGGAATATTGATATCTAAGAAGATCGCATCGACGTCGTTATGTTGCAGATACTTCAGGACATCCAGCCCATCATCGAATGTTGCCTCAATCGTAATATCACTGTGCTGCTTAATAAGGTAACTGAGCTCCTGCTGTGCGAGGAACTCATCTTCAACAATAATGGCTTTCATGGGTTGCCTCCTCTGTTTTCAGCAGCAGAATAAGTCGACGACGGCACCAGAACGGTATCTGGCAATGCCGACGGTGTTTTATCTTCTCGTGGAATGTAGAAATAAATCTCGGTTCCGGGTTCCAGACGGCGAATATGCAGACCATCACCATAGAGCAAACGCACCCGATGATGGACATTCAGCAGACCAATCCTATTCCCCGGCAACTCATTGCGCGCAACGCGTTCCATCGTTTCCTGGCTGATGCCATGACCCGTATCTTTTACCGCGACGAGCAGTTTGTCGCCCTGTTCCTTAACGGACAGCACCACGGTTCCTTTGCCTCGGCAAGGCTGAATACCATGAACAATTGCGTTTTCTACCAGCGGCTGAATTAATAAGCTAGGGATCTTATACGACAGGTCGTCGTCAATATCGTAAATCACCGTTAATTTGGCACCGAACCGCGCCTGCTCAATCGCGATATAATCTTGAATTTGGTACAATTCTTTTTTTATATCGATCAGCGCATCATCGTTGAGTTCGAGGTTATAGCGCAAATAGCGAGACAGGTTGATCACCAACTGGCGCGCCGTATCGGGATTAATACGAATCGATGAGGAAATCGCATTGAGCGCATTAAAAAGAAAGTGCGGATTGATCTTACTTTGTAGCGCTCTCAGTTCCGCTTTATTTGCCATATCACGCAGTTGCTCTGTGCGGGACACTTCAATTTGCGTTGACATAATTTGCGATAAACCAACGGCCATCACGCGTAATGAATAGGTAATTTTATGGGCGTGACGGTAGTAAATTTTCAATGTGCCAGTTACCTGCCCATGCTCCCATAGCGGGATGACAATCATCGAATGGATTTCCGGTGTTAGATGCTGTTCATCATTATTTTTAATGATAATTTTTCCATCATGGATCGCCTGCTGCGTCATCGGGCTGATAATATCGTGACCGATATTATATTTGTCTTCTCCAATCCCCACGTAAGCCTGAATGTGCTGCGTATTCGTTATCGCTACAGCATCCGCATTTATTTCAGTGCGAATGATCCGACAAATGGCCGTCAGTGAATCACTGTTAATGTTGCGGAAATACGGCAGCGTCTTGTGTGCAATATCCAGCGCGAGTTTGGCTTGTCTGGCGGCAATGACCTCTTTTTCATTCGCCACGCTCTGTACCAGTAATACGATCAGGCCAATACATACAGAGCCAAGAATCATCGGCACTGCGATTTTTGACACAATATCCAGCCCTAACTCGATCGGCGTTGCCCATACCACAACTAGCAACATCGTTAACGACTCACACAGCATTCCACCCAGAATTCCGATGCTCCACTGCTGCTCTTTTTTGACTTTCTTATTGATGTAGCCAGAAGTGATACCCGCGATGATGCTGGTAATCAGACAAGGTACGGAGGTAATGCCATCAATATCAATTAAATAACGGTGCGCCCCCGCAATGATGCCAGTCGCAATACCCACCCAAGGGCCAAAGAGAATGCCGCCGGACATCACAGCAATCACGCGTACGTTGACAAGCGACCCTTCTACATTAATGCCGGAATAGGTACCGAACAGCGCAAACAGTGAAAAGATGGCCGTCACCGTCACCCGCTCTCTCAGCGAATGTTGCTCTTTTTGCAACAATTGCCGGAACTGGCGCGTCCTCGTCAGGAAGAACAGGCAAATCAGCATCAAAGCGGCGCGGTCAAAGACCGCAAGGAGCATCTCAAATATTTCGTGCACGGGACATCCGGTACTGGGTTACAAGCCAGCACTATAGAAAAAATGTGATCCATATTCCACTTTTTAGTCTACTAACAACGCGAAGAAGGTGTTAAAAAATGAAAGCCAGCAAGCGCTGGCTTTCAGGAAAGATTTTTGTAGTACAACAGCTTACACGTCAATTGGTTTATTCAACTTCAGTAGCTGGGTAAACTCTTCTGCGGGCATCGGATGCCCGAACAGATATCCCTGCGCTTCTTCACACCCTTTGCCTCGCAGCCGCTCACTCTGCTCTAACGTTTCAACCCCTTCTGCAATCACACCCAGACCAAAACTTTTTCCAAGATAGAGGATTGCCCTGACAATCGCTGCATCCGGCGGAGATTCACACATCGTTCTGACAAAGGTTTGATCGATCTTCAGCCGAGTCACCGGGTAGTTTTTCAGCATACTGAGAGACGCATAGCCCGTCCCATAGTCGTCAAACGCAATCCCGATTCCCGCATCCCGCAGCGTTTTCAATGGCTGTAACATATTTTCATCGTAACGCAGAATGATATTTTCCGTGATTTCAAGCTCCAGCGAGCTTGGGTGCAACCCTGTACGAGCGAGGGTATCCATAATTTTTTGCGCCAACATGCCAGTACGAAATTGCGCACTGAAAAGGTTAATACTAATACGGAAGTAGCTATTGCTGGCCTGACACCATTCTGCTGCCTGCCTACAGGCCGTTTCTACGATCCAATCCCCTACCCGTTCTGCCCACGGACCATTCTCCAGTGCAGTAAGAAAGGCGGCAGGGCCAAGTAAACCTCTCTCAGGGTGACGCCAACGTAACAACGCCTCAGCACCAACAATCTCATTTGTTGCCAGTTTTACCTGTGGTTGATAGAACATTTCAAATTCATGCTGCTCATAAGCTCGCACAAACTCTAACTGGAAAGCATGCTTAGCCTGAAAGACTTCAAGCAGTTCGCGAGTGAAAAAACGATAACAATTCCGACCTTCAGATTTCGCCTGATACAACGCTAAATCTGCACTGGTCAAAAGATCCTGCACGGTCACGCCATATTCTGGGTACAGCACAGCACCAATACTGGCACTAATATTGATTTGATGGTCGTCAATAATCATTGCCTGCGAAATTTCATGAATAATTTGCTCGGCAATTTTACCCGCGACCCTTTTATCACTCAGGCCCGGAAACAGCAGCGCAAATTCATCTCCGCCCATTCTCGCAACCACATCACCGGAACGAACTGTCGCTTTTATTTTTTTTGCAACGTGTACCAAAATATCATCGCCGCTTGAGTGCCCCAGGCTGTCATTAACATCCTTGAACCCATCCAGATCGACCATCATGATGCAGACCGCAGGCTCATTCTTGAGCGCGGTTTCTAAATTTGATGTCAATAATGTCCGGTTTGCCAATCCCGTCAGTGGGTCCATGTGCGCCAGTAAAAACAGTCGCTCTTCGTTGCGCCGACGCTCAGTAATGTCACGCAATATCGCGCCATAGCTAACATTGTCATTGTCTTCCCACATAGAAACCGACAGTTCAACTGGAACCCGACTACCGCTTTTGGCTTGTACGTTCAGCTCCAGCGTCACCCCTTTCATCAGGGAATCGCGGTCAGTTACCAGATGATTAAGCTGTACGATAAAGGCATCAGGTACGATGCTATTAATATTTTGGCCGATAATTTCATCATCGCTGTATTCCAACATCTTCTCTGCGGCTGCATTCCAGAAGGTAATCATCCCCTTCTCATTAACGCACAAAATCGTATCGGGCGAGGTATTGGCAATATTTTCAAAACGTACCTGACTGGCTTTACGCGCCAATTCCAGACGCCGCATTTCCAGCTTGTCCATGACCAGTGACGCCAGATCCTGCAAATTGTGTTCATCACGCTTGGAGAATGCTGCTCTGGGCTTCAAATCAATAACACATAACGTGCCAATAGCATGCCCAGACGGCGTAATTAAGGGTATCCCTGCATAAAAACGAATATAGGGAATTCCGACAACCAGCGGGTTATTTTTGAATCGCACATCCTTGAGTGCATCAGGCACCACCATAATCTTTTTCTTCAAGATCGTGTGGGCGCAAAAAGAGATATCGCGTGGCGTTTCGCAAAAAGGAACACCTACGCTGGCGGCAAACAATTGACGCTCAGCTTCCACCAACGAGACTAAAACGATGGGGGCGCTAAAAATGTTGGCAGCCAGACTAATCAGGTTGCTCAGACTCGGATCGAACAGTGCGTTCTTAACTCCATACTCACGAAGAGCAGCAAGACGTTTGTCTTCATCTTTGCTTATTGGGGCACGACTCATGGGTTCCCCCCTCCCATCGTATTAATGTTCAGATTAGACAAAAGGTTAGCTATAAATCCAAAATATTGCAGCAATGAGCACGACAAGAGCAACACCAGGCCAACGTGAGTAAACCAAGGCTCTTTTTCTCGCCAGAGAGTGGCTGAATGTTGAGTATGGCAAAAGATTCAAACTCTATCATCCCTTCGAATCATTAATAATAACAAGTGGAAGCATCAATTAAGATGATAGATGAAAAGCGAAATAGAAAGCTATCGATGAACTCACAACGTGCGGTGATGAAGACAAAAAATAAAGAGAGGGGTTGGCATATTCAAATACTTATTACTGGATAACGACAACGTATTATCAAGCTATTAACAGAATATAGCCAACCAAGGCATCATCAGGCGGGAAAATAGGTTATTGAATGCTCTGGGGTGTCATTCTTCGCTCGGATAACAACATCCCAAACCCCCGTATAAGGGACGGTTAAATACACTTCACCTTCAGCATAACGGCAAATAGAATCCTGCGTATAACTGTTCGCTTCAGCCATCGTTTCCTGTTCACCATTGCTCATTTTTACTTCAAACGTATTAGCACACCGGACAATTACCGTATCACCGCCAAACAGACTTAAACACGTGCGAATTACAGACATACATCCTCCGCGACACGCAGTCATGCGCATGCATAATAAAACGAATTCATTGGTTATATTTCCCACAACGGGATTTCCATCAAAGCAAAATGGTTGCAGCCAGATTGTGATTTAGATCAAATGACACACAGGTTTAAGTCAAATCAGGGAGTGAAATAAGACGATACTATGGCTACCTGACATTTATTAGGATTTTTAATAGTCCGGCGATAGCGTTTATTTTGATGTTATCTCATACATCCGTGCAGTTTTTTTGCGCGGCATAACAACTTAAATTGTTTTCATGGTTGTATTTATGATTTCCCTCGCACACCAACTATACATAGCTTTGGTTTTTTTAAACAAGATTAATATCCGCTTGATAAATTACAACTTAGGTTGTAAATTGAGTGAATGAAAACGACACTTGCAGAACGATTAAAGACCGCCAGAACTGCACAAGGGCTTAGCCAAAAAGCTCTTGGCGACATGATTGGTGTATCTCAGGCCGCCATACAGAAGATTGAGGTGGGGAAAGCGTCGCAGACAACCAAAATTGTTGAGCTTTCCAATGCACTCCATATTCGCCCTGAATGGTTGGCAAATGGCGAAGGCCCAATGCGTAGCGACCGAGTGGTTCGATCGCTCCAGGAATCGAGTATTCCGCCAGCATCAAAATGGGGCACCGTATCAGCTTGGGACAGCACGACAGAACTATCAAAGGACGAGGTGGAAGTGCCTTTTTTAAAGGATATTGAATTTGCCTGCGGCGACGGACGCATTCAGAGTGAGGATTACAACGGCTTTAAGCTCCGTTTTTCTAAAGCAACACTGCGTAAGGTTGGCGCAAACACTGACGGTTCAGGTGTTCTTTGTTTCCCAGCAGCGGGTGACAGTATGGAACCCATCATCCCGGATGGAACCACCGTCGCCGTTGATACCAACAACAAACGCATCATTGATGGAAAGCTCTACGCCATTGCTCAGGAGGGCAGCGGCAACGATAAACTCAAGCGAATCAAACAACTTTACCGCAAGCCTGGTGGCCTTCTCGTCATCCATAGCTTTAACCGCGATGCGGATGAAGAAGCTTACGAATCAGAGGTCGAGATCATCGGTCGCGTGTTCTGGTATTCGGTATTGTTATAGCTCGATATAGGTAATTTTTCGCTTACGCCCTATCGTTTTTTCCTCTCACCCCAAAGCCGGTGCATCGGCTTTGGTTCATACATCAAAAACGTTTACCCTCGCCCAGATAACCTTACCCACGCGTCACAGTTTTATACAATCATCGTGCTATTGTTTCATCACCCCTTGTTGATGTTGTGTTATTCCTCCTGTCTATGTGTTGCTTTCCCGCCCTGTGGCGGGATTTTTTTTACTCCTCCATCGAGTTTTTTGGCGTATAGCCTCACAGGCTGCCATTTCGATTTACAACCAAAAACAACCTGAATTAAAACTAAAGATGTTGACATGAAAACAACTATAGTTTTAAATGAACACATAACGCGGTTGTTATTCCTCGGATAGCAATACTCGAACTCTCACATAAACAGTAATTATTTTCTTTAAGGATAAGGTGATTTATGACTGAGCCACAATTTCGCAGTAAGGGTCCTGAACTTCTGGTCGAACTTTCTCAACATGTTGCCGACACGGTCAAAAACGTCACAGAGTTAGATCCACAAACTGCCGAACTAGTCGGCAACGCCGTTGCCAAACATATGATGAGCGTATGGGGCGGACAAAACGTTTATTTCCCGATGGGAATATCCTGGCGCGCGTCTCAACGCGACCTTCAAATCTATAAAGAATTCGACGGCCGTAATCACAGCGCGTTGGCCAAAAAATATAATGTCTCACTGCAATGGATTTATAAAATTGTCAGAACGATGAGAAAAGAGGAGTTGCAGGCAAAAAAACAATTTTCGGAGTAATTAAAAGGTGATAAATTAAAAAACATGAAATAGATGATTTAATAAGTACAACAACCTCTTCTTTTAAGAAAAAAAATCTAAATCATCCGAATTGAGGCAAATGCAGAAAAATATTTCTATACGCTGACACCAACCAACACACGCTGTTTGAAATATGAAAGATATATTAAAATATAATACCGCAAGGTAATTAATAGGATGAGTGCATTTTGTTCTCATCCTATTATTTCCAACGTTTAACCTTAGAAACCCCTTCCAATACGATATCCAGTCAGGCTATAGCGAGCAAACCAGTTCCAATCCTCTTATTCAACGCAGTCAGCTAAAAAACAAACATGCATTTATAATGCATAAATCAATTTTTAACCGCTAAGAGCGTGATAACGTTGCTTCACGATCCCTTCGGTGCGCTGAATGCACCGAGTGAAAAAAATAAATGGGGGCAATTGAGAGCAATGAGTGAGAAAGCAAGAAAACGGTGGCAGCGTCGTCCCGGAACAACGGGTGGCAAACTTCCTTGGAACGACTGGCGCAACACTCTGACCTGGCGCAGAGCAACACAAATTCTACTACTGACGATCAACATCTATATCGGCGTCACTTTCTATTTTTGGGTGCGTTATTTTGAAACTGGCGGTACAAGCTTTTATATGTCAAGGCCAGGCGGTATTGAGGGCTGGCTGCCGATTGCCGGATTAATGAATGTTAAGTTCACATGGGAAACGGGCAATCTTCCCCCTATCCACCTTGCATCAATGCTATTGCTTCTCGCCTTTATTCTCACCAGCCTATTGCTGAAGAAATCGTTTTGCTCTTGGCTGTGCCCTATTGGCACGATTTCGGAGTGGGTGGGTGCATTGGGGAAAAAACTGTTTGGACGTCACTTCACTCTTCCCAAGTGGCTAGATATTCCGCTGCGTAGCCTGAAATATCTATTATTAAGCTTTTTCCTCTATATCGCTTTATCGATGCCAGCTCAGGGCATCTATATGTTTCTGATGTCACCCTATGGTTTGATCGCCGACGTTAAAATGCTCGGTTTCTTTCGCAATATCGGCACCATCACGCTGGTCTGTATCTTTCTCTTTATGTTTGCCAGCCTGTTTATTCGCCATTTTTGGTGTCGATACCTCTGTCCTTACGGCGCACTCTTAGGCGTATTTTCGCTGCTGTCTCCCTTCAAGATCCGTCGTAACGCCACCAGCTGTATCGACTGTGGCAAATGCGCCAAGGCATGTCCATCTAACATCCCGGTGGATAAACTGATTCAGGTGAGAACAGCAGAATGCACAGCCTGCATGACCTGCGTCGAATCCTGCCCGGTGGCATCGACGCTCCATTTTTCATTGATGAAACCTTCAGGTTCGCAGGAAAAAAGCAGTTCCGCAGCAAAACCGCTATGGCGAAAAACCGCGTTGTCCGGTATTACGATGACCGTACTGGTACTGGGTATCCTTTTCGGCATGATCGGTTTCGCAATGTATACCGGAGGCTGGGACAGCCCGATTCCCGAACACATGTACTTCCGGCTCATTCCCGATTCACAGAACATTGGCCATTAATCACAGCGGACAAAGTCAACGGTGGTTAATACAAAACAGGATAGTTTTGGGGAAAGGAGCTTAAGGGAAAAATTAAGGGGCCAGAATTGGCCCCCATCATTATAACCTGCGTTAAAGAGCAGATTACATGTTGTCAATGATGTCCTGCGCGAACTCGCTACATTTACGCAGCGTAGCGCCTTCCATCAGACGTTCGAAATCGTAAGTCACGGTCTTGTTCTTGATCGCGCCTTCAACGCCTTTAACAATCAGGTCAGCTGCTTCGAACCATTGCAGGTGACGCAGCATCATTTCAGCAGACAGAATAACGGAACCTGGGTTCACTTTATCCTGACCGGCATATTTCGGTGCCGTACCGTGCGTGGCTTCAAACAATGCGCACTCGTCACCAATGTTAGCACCCGGAGCAATACCGATACCGCCAACCTGTGCTGCCAGTGCATCAGAAATGTAGTCACCGTTCAGGTTCATACAGGCGATCACGTCATATTCAGCAGGACGCAGCAGAATTTGTTGCAGGAATGCGTCAGCGATAACATCTTTTACCACGATATCTTTGCCGGTGTTCGGGTTCTTAATCTTCACCCATGGGCCGCCATCGATCAATTCACCGCCGAATTCTTCACGCGCCAACTGGTAGCCCCAGTCTTTAAACGCGCCTTCGGTGAACTTCATGATGTTGCCTTTGTGCACCAGCGTGAGGGAATCACGGTCGTTGGTAATCGCGTACTCGATCGCCGCGCGAACCAGACGTTTGGTACCTTCTTCGGAACACGGTTTCACACCGATACCACACTGCTCAGGGAAACGGATTTTGCTAACACCCATTTCTTCACGCAGGAATTTGATCACTTTGTCTGCTTCAGCAGAACCCGCTTTCCACTCGATACCCGCATAAATGTCTTCGGCGTTTTCACGGAAGATCACCATGTCAGTCAGCTCAGGCTGTTTAACCGGGCTAGGTGTACCTTCGTAGTAGCGTACCGGACGCAGACAAACGTACAGATCCAACTGTTGGCGCAGCGCAACGTTCAGAGAACGAATCCCACCACCGACTGGCGTTGTCAGCGGGCCCTTAATCGCTACACGATATTCACGGATCAAATCCAGTGTTTCATCCGGCAGCCAAACATCTTTACCGTAAACTTGCGTGGATTTCTCACCCGTATAGATTTCCATCCAGGAAATCGCGCGCTTGCCCTGATAGGCTTTCTTCACAGCGGCGTCTACTACGTTAATCATGGCAGGCGTTACATCGATACCAATGCCGTCACCTTCGATAAACGGGATAACCGGATTGTTCGGAACAACCAGTTTGCCTTGAGCATCAACCGTGATTTTCTGACCTTCTGTCGGTACAACTACTTTGCTTTCCATTAACCTCTCCTTCGAGCGCAATTTTGTTAATGACTTGTAAGATGCGTGTCAATACTACTTGAATATTTAGCCCGCGCCAATCGCAAACCATTTCGAGTATAATGCTTTTGTTACCCGCGACTATAAAGATGATGAATAAATTCCCTGTTAAAAATCACAAAGTTAAACGATTCAGCTCACAGCCAGCAAGAAAAAGGCAACCTGACAATGCGCCGCGCCGGATTGTTTTGTTCAATAAGCCCTTCGATGTCTTGCCGCAATTCACTGATGAAGCCGGACGCCGCACGCTGAAAGATTACATTCCGATTAGCGGTATTTACGCCGCCGGGCGTCTGGACCGCGACAGCGAAGGTCTGATGATTCTCACCAATGACGGCAAGCTTCAGGCACGGCTCACCCAACCAACGGAAAAAACGGCCAAAATCTACTATGTTCAGGTAGAAGGTATTCCTGATGACGCCGCGCTGACGCGCTTTCGTACTGGTCTGGAACTGAATGACGGCAAAACGCTGCCCGCAGGCGCGGAGATCGTTCCAGAACCTGACTGGCTGTGGCCGCGCAATCCGCCCATACGTGAACGTAAAAGCATCCCTGACTGCTGGCTAAAAATCACGCTGTATGAAGGCCGTAATCGACAAGTCCGTCGTATGACGGCGAATATCGGGTATCCTACCCTGCGTCTGATTCGATACGGCATGGCCAATCAAATCGTAGAAAACCTGTTACCAGGAGAATGGAAGGAGATAGCGGATGTTTAAACCCCATGTCACGGTTGCCTGCGTCGTGCAGGCCGAAAACCATTTTCTGGTCGTCGAAGAGTTAATTAACGACAAATTATTATGGAACCAGCCTGCGGGTCATTTGGAAGCCGACGAAACGCTGATTCAGGCGGCAAGCCGTGAGCTGTGGGAAGAAACGGGTATTCAGGCCACACCACAAAATTTCTTACGCCTCCATCAATGGATCGCGCCCGACAACACACCCTTTTTACGTTTTTGCTTCGCGCTCGATCTGCCTACAAGAGTCGACACCCAACCACACGACAGCGATATCGAATGTTGTCGCTGGGTGACCGCCGAGGAAATTTTGCATTCTCGCCACCTTCGTTCACCGCTAGTGGCTGAAAGTATTCGTTGCTATCAGCAGCCAGAGCGCTACCCGCTAGCCTTATTGGGCGCGTTTAACTGGCCTTTTTAAGCATCCGCCTTTTTAACCTGCCGTGAATGGCCTGACCAGCTCACGGCAGGAATAGCGATGCAGCCCTCCGTTCAACATGCTAAAATGCGCCGCTTGTTTTTCGCATCAATGCGTCAGTAAATTCAGTTCGTGAGACTCCCATGTCAGATAACAGCCAGAAAAAAGTGATTGTCGGTATGTCCGGCGGTGTTGATTCCTCCGTTTCCGCTTACCTGTTACAGCAACAGGGCTATCATGTTGAAGGCCTGTTCATGAAAAACTGGGAAGAGGATGACGACACCGAATATTGCTCAGCCGCCACAGACCTTGCCGATGCGCAGGCCGTTTGCGACAAGCTGGGTATCGAGTTACATACCGTCAATTTTGCCGCTGAATATTGGGACAACGTTTTTGAACTCTTCCTTGAAGAATATAAAGCGGGTCGTACCCCCAATCCCGATATCCTGTGCAATAAAGAGATCAAATTTAAAGCCTTTCTGGAATTCGCTGCCGAGGATCTTGGGGCGGATTATATCGCGACAGGCCACTATGTCCGCCGTCACGATGTTGACGGCAAAAGCCGTTTGCTGCGTGGAATGGACGGTAATAAGGACCAAAGCTATTTTCTTTATACGCTGGGTCACGAACAGATCGCACAGAGCCTGTTCCCGGTCGGTGAACTGGAAAAACCACAGGTTCGCAAAATCGCCGAAGAACTTGAGCTGGCAACTGCGAAGAAAAAAGATTCTACCGGTATTTGCTTTATCGGCGAGCGTAAATTCACCGATTTCCTGGCACGCTATCTGCCTGCACAACCGGGGCCAATTCTGTCCGTCGATGATAACAAACCGATGGGACAACATCAGGGTCTGATGTACCACACGCTGGGGCAACGCAAAGGATTAGGCATTGGCGGCGTCAAAGACGGTGGCGAAGACCCTTGGTACGTGGTGGATAAAGATGTCGCCAACAATATTCTGTATGTCGCACAGGGTCATGAGCACCCTCGCCTGATGTCACATGGTTTAATTGCGCAGCAACTGCACTGGGTCGACCGCCAGCCACTCACCGCTGAACTACGCTGTACAGTAAAAACGCGTTACCGTCAGGCGGACATCCCCTGCACCGTCACGCCGCTTGGCGACGATCGCATTACCGTACGTTTTGATGAACCTGTCGCCGCCGTGACACCGGGTCAATCTGCCGTCTTTTATCTGGACGACGTGTGCCTTGGTGGCGGTATCATCGAAGAACGCTTACAGGAGTAACCGTGGCTAAAAATTATTATGAAATCACGCTGGCGCTAGCCGGCGTTTGCCAATCGGCGCATTTAGTCCAACAGTTGGCCCATACGGGTAACTGTAATAACGATGTTTTGCATACCTCGCTGAACAGCGTGTTAAACCTCAATCCAGCGTCCACGCTTGCCGTTTATGGCAATGATGAGCAAAACCTGAAAGTGGGGGTGGAAACGCTGCTAGGTATTCTGAATACCAGCAGTAATAAAGGCGCGGGTGCAGAATTATCACGCTATGCGTTCAGTCTGATTGCGTTGGAACGTAAGCTAAATGCGAAATCTGCCTCGCTGGACGAATTAGGCAAACGTATCGGGCAGTTGGAGCGACAACTGGAACATTTCGAGCTGCTTTCCGAAACGATCGTTAGCGCACTAGCCGCGATTTACGTGGACGTCATCAGTACGCTGGGGCCACGCATTCAGGTTACCGGCTCACCGGAGGTGCTACAGAACAGTCAGGTGCAGGCTAAAGTGCGTGCTGCACTATTGGCTGGTATCCGTTCTGTCGTGCTTTGGCAGCAGATTGGCGGCGGGCGCTTACAACTGATGTTTTCACGCAGTCAGTTGGTCAAAGAAGCAAAACAGATATTGGCACGTTGCACGTCCGTTTAATGGTATTCTTGCCGCTATGGCTGACGCTGGTATGACTAACGCCAGCGTCGCGAGAATCAATCGCCCTTATTGATATTAATCGTTCTTATTGAAATTAATCGTTATTGAAACCAATCTCAGGAGTTGCTTGCGATGGAATTATCCTCACTGACCGCCGTTTCCCCTATTGATGGACGCTACGGCGATAAAGTCAGCACGTTGCGCACCATTTTCAGCGAATTCGGTTTGCTGAAATTCCGTGTGCAGGTTGAAGTACGTTGGCTGCAAAAACTGGCGGCCTGTGCAGAGATCCAGGAAGTTCCTGCATTTGACGCGGACGCAAACGCTTTCCTTGATAAAATTGTCGCCGAATTCAGCGAAGAAGATGCAGCACGAATTAAAACTATCGAGCGCACCACCAATCATGACGTGAAAGCCGTTGAGTATTTCCTGAAAGAAAAAGTGGCTGCGATTCCAGCACTACACGCCGTCAACGAATTTATCCACTTCGCCTGTACTTCAGAAGACATCAACAACCTGTCTCACGCGCTGATGCTGGATACCGCTCGCCGCGATGTCATTCTGCCGCACTGGCGCCAAATCATTGATGCGCTGAAAACACTGGCGCAGGAATACCGCGATATTCCACTGCTTTCCCGTACTCATGGTCAGCCAGCCACACCTTCCACCATCGGTAAAGAGTTTGCTAACGTCGCTTACCGTATGGAGCGCCAATATCGTCAGCTGCAACAGGTTGAGATTCTGGGCAAAATTAATGGTGCTGTCGGTAACTATAACGCCCATCTGGCAGCCTATCCGGAAGTCGATTGGCATCAGTTCAGCGAAAAATTTGTCACATCGTTGGGCATCAACTGGAACCCGTACACCACGCAGATCGAACCGCATGATTACATCGCCGAGTTGTTCGACTGCATCGCGCGTTTTAATACGATTTTGATCGACTTTGATCGTGATATTTGGGGCTACATCGCACTGAATCACTTCAAACAGAAAACTATTGCGGGCGAAATCGGTTCTTCCACCATGCCGCATAAAGTTAACCCGATTGATTTCGAAAATTCAGAAGGCAACCTGGGTCTGGCGAATGCCGTTCTGGGGCATCTGGCTAGCAAGCTGCCGGTTTCCCGTTGGCAGCGTGACCTCACTGACTCTACCGTGCTGCGTAATCTGGGCGTCGGCGTGGGATATGCACTGATTGCGTATCAGGCCACGATGAAAGGCATCAGCAAACTGGAAGTGAACCGCGATCGTCTGGCTGACGAATTGGATCACAACTGGGAAGTGTTGGCAGAGCCAATCCAAACCGTGATGCGTCGCTACGGCATTGAAAAACCGTACGAGAAACTGAAAGAGCTGACGCGTGGCAAACGCGTTGATGCTGCCGGTATTCAGGAATTTATCGATGGCCTTGCCTTACCGGAAGCGGAAAAAACGCGCCTGAAAGCCATGACACCAGCCAACTACATCGGCCGTGCTATCGCGATGGTCGACGATCTGAAATAAGCGTTTTCAAACAAATTTCGACCGTTCTCTGGCGGGTACCCTGCCCGCCAGTTTCCCTTAAGACCAACCATTTCCAGCCCGTTTATACCCGGTTTACCCTTCCTGTGGATAATTTAGCAAATAAAATAAATTACTTTCTCTGCGTATAATGTTGATATGCGGGAGAGACATTCGTGAAAGATTAGGTGCATAAAAGTATTTTTATAAATATGCTCCTATCTATTCGACAGAGGATATAACGATGCGGATTCTGGTCGTTGAAGATAATGTATTACTACGCCATCATTTAACCGTTCAGATGAATGAAATGGGGCATCAGGTCGATGCCGCCTCTGACGCTAAAGAAGCGGATTACTTTCTTCATGAAAACATGCCGGACATTGCTATTGTCGACCTCGGGTTACCCGATGAAGATGGTATGAGCATGATCCGTCGCTGGCGAGCCAATCAGGCCAAGCTGCCTATTCTGGTGCTGACTGCACGCGAGGGTTGGCAAGACAAAGTTGCCGTGTTGGAAGCGGGTGCGGATGACTACGTCACTAAACCCTTCCACATGGAAGAAGTCGTGGCACGTTTGCAGGCGCTGATGCGGCGTAACAGCGGGTTGGCATCACAAATCATCAGCCTACCGCCCTTTGAGGTTGATTTGTCGCGTCGCGAGTTGGTGATCCACAGCGCTCCCATCAAATTGACAGCGTTTGAATACACCATTATCGAGACGTTGATTCGCAACAAAGGTAAAGTCGTTAGCAAAGATTCCCTGATGCTACAGCTGTATCCAGATGCAGAGCTACGGGAAAGTCATACCATTGATGTGCTGATGGGACGACTACGCAAGAAAATTCAACAAGCCGATGCGCCGGATGTGATTACTACCGTACGTGGACAAGGATATCGTTTTGATATTGATACTCCCTCAGGCTCGGTATGAGTGATACCGATAAGAAGTTACCCTTCTCGCTTCGCATTCGTTTTTTACTTGCGACAGCGGCCATTGTGCTGGCGTTGTCGCTAGCTTATGGCGTCGTCGCCATTATCGGTTATAGCGTCAACTTCGATAAAACGTCATTCCGCCTATTACGTGGCGAGAGCAACCTTTACTACAGTCTCGCACAGTGGCGCGACAACCAACTGAATATCGTTACGCCGCCCGACGTTGACATCAACTTCCCCACTCTGGTGTTGATATATGATGAGCATGGCAATATGCTCTGGCGCGAAAAACATGTCCCAGAACTGGAAGCGCTAATAAAATCCGAATGGCTGAACAAAACGGCCTACCATGAATTAGATACTGACACGGATACCAGCAGTGCGGTCTTAACGGGCAATACTTTGCTGTTAAGCAGCCTGCGAGCACTGAATGGTACGCAAAGCAATGCCTTAACGCACTCCATCGCCGTAAACGTTTATCCGAAGACCGAGCATCTCCCTTCCATCACCATTGTGGTGGTCGACCGTATCCCACAGGAACTGCAACAGGAAGACGTAGTGTGGGAGTGGTTCAGCTATGTTTTGATCGCTAATCTCCTGCTGGTGCTTCCCTTGCTTTGGCTTGGTGCCCACTGGAGTTTGCGCCCCATTCAGCATCTGGTAAAACAGATCGCTGAATTAGAAAAAGGCACGCGCGATCAACTGGATGAAAATCCGCCGCGCGAATTGTTCAGCCTGGTAAAAAACCTGAATATTCTGCTGAACAACGAACGCCAGCGCTACCATAAATACCGTACAACGCTCACCGATCTCACCCATAGCCTGAAAACGCCGCTGGCGGTCTTGCAGACCACGTTACGCGCGTTGCGTACCGGTAAAGAGATCACTATCGATCAGGCTGAACCCATCATGTTGGCGCAAATCAGTCGTATCTCACAGCAGATAGGGTATTACCTGCATCGTGCCAGCGTACGCGCCGAACATAATCTATTGATACGCGAAGTCCATTCAGTTCCGGCATTACTGGATGGCTTATGTTCCGCGTTAAATAAAGTGTACCAGCGTAAGGGCGTCGCCTTGACGCTCGATATTCCGCCCGAGTTGACCTTCGTGGGCGAGAAGAATGACTTCATGGAAGTCATGGGAAATATCCTTGATAACGCCTGTAAGTACTGCCTGGAATTTGTCGAAATTAGCGTGCAGCACTCCGATCATAAACTGCATCTGATTATCGATGATGACGGGCCCGGCATTCTTGAAAGCAAGCGTGAGGTCATTTTCCAACGTGGACAGCGCGCCGACCGCATGCGTCCGGGACAAGGCATCGGCCTCGCCGTCGCTGTTGAAATTATCGAGCAGTATCAGGGGGAGATCCTCATCAGCGACAGCGCACTGGGCGGTGCCCGTGTCGAAGCTATTTTTTCACGCCAGAACCTTAGTCAGAACGAGGGGTGAAAGGCGGTACAGCGCACGATGCTTCCGCTATACTTATTGCCACAATGCGGATTGTTTTAAAATACTGATTATTTCAAGAAAAATCATGTCTTCAAGAACAGTCATTTCCTCAAAAACAAGTTTCTGGAAAACGGTATGGACTATCAGCTTAACCTCGACTGGCAGGATTTTTTAGCGAACTACTGGCAAAAACGTCCGCTCCTGATTAAAGGCGGTTTCACACATTTTATCGACCCAATTTCACCTGACGAACTCGCCGGTCTGGCGTTGGAAAATGAGGTAGATAGCCGACTCGTCAGCCATCAGAATGGACGTTGGCAGGTGAGCCATGGTCCTTTCGAGAGCTATGACCACCTGGGGGAAAGTAATTGGTCGCTGCTGGTACAGGCCGTCGACCACTGGCATGAGCCCTCTTCCGCCTTGATGCAGCCCTTTCGACAACTGCCGGACTGGCGCACCGATGATTTGATGATTTCATTTTCCGTTCCCGGTGGTGGCGTAGGGCCACATCTGGATCAGTATGATGTTTTCATTATTCAGGGAACGGGACGTCGCCGCTGGCGCATCGGTGAAAAAATACCGATGAAGCAGCACTGTCCGCATCCAGACCTGCTTCAGGTTGAGCCGTTTGAGGCCATTATTGATGAAGAACTGGAGCCGGGTGATATTGTGTACATTCCACCGGGCTTCCCGCATGAAGGCTATTCACTGGAAAACTCGCTGAATTACTCGGTCGGGTTCCGAGCACCGAACGCTCGCGAGCTGGTCAGCGGCTTTGCGGATTATGTCCTTTCCCGCGAACTCGGCAGCTATCGCTACAGCGACCCTGATGTTCCATCCCGCGATCATATCGCCAGCGTACTGCCGCAAGAGTTGGATGCGCTGCAAAAAATGATGCTGGATCTGGTGCAGCAGCCGGAGCATTTCCAGAACTGGTTTGGCGAATTTATTTCCCAGTCCCGTCACGAGCTCGATCTCTCACCGCCGGAGCCACCTTATCAGGCAGGCGAAGTGTATGACTATCTGCAACAAGGTGAACCGCTGCGCCGTTTAGGTGGCTTGCGGGTCATCTGCGTTGGCGATAGCTGCTTCGTTAACGGGGAAAAAGTGAACAGTACGCACAAAGCGGCGCTGTTTGCGTTGGCTGAGCACACGACTATTGATGCGGAACGGCTGGGCGATGCACTGGACGATCCCTCTTTCCTCGCACAGCTCACCGTGCTGATTAATAGCGGTTACTGGTACTTCGCGGATTAAGATAAAACGAAGATAGCCGTTCGTACAACGATAAGGCGGGGTGTTCCCGCCTTATTCATCTCTGCAAAATAGGCACGCTTACGGTTTTGCGCGCAGCGCCGTCAGCTCGGCAATGCGCATAATCACGGAAACCGCCTTTTCCATCCCTTCCAGCGTGACAAATTCATGTTTGCCATGATAGTTATAGCCACCAGTAAACAGATTCGGGCACGGTAACCCCTGAAATGACAGGTGTGCGCCGTCAGTACCGCCACGAATCGGTTTCATATTCGGTTCAATATCGCAATCCCGCATCGCCTGCTGTGCTAATGCGATAATATGCGGGTGCTGTTCAACCTGCTCACGCATGTTGTAATAGGTATCGGCGATCGTAACTTCGATATAGCAATCCGGGTGCAGCCCCGCGCCGACCTTTTCAGCAATATCCAGCATCATCTGCTTACGCCGCTCAAAGCCATTACGGTCAAAATCCCTGACGATATAGTGTAGATCTGCCCGTTCTACAGAACCTTTCATACTGTGGAGGTGATAAAACCCTTGGTAGCCATCCGTCTGCTCCGGTGACTCACTCTCTGGCACCTGCTGGTGATAGCGAGCGGCCAGCGTCAGTGCATTGACCATCACGCCTTTGGCGCTACCGGGATGCACATTGTTGCCTACGATTTTTATCTGAACCGATGCAGCATTAAAATTCTCATACTCCAGTTCACCAACACCACCACCGTCTACGGTATAGGCCCACTGTGCGTTAAACGCTTTGACATCAAAAAACTGCGCGCCCTTGCCAATCTCTTCATCGGGCGTAAAGGCAATACGAATATCACCGTGCGGTAGCTGACTTTTTTTCAATCGTACCAGCGCGGTAATAATCTCAGCGATCCCCGCTTTATCATCCGCTCCCAGCAGCGTTTTGCCATCTGTTGTAATCAGCGTGTGTCCCAGTAACTGGTGCAGTACCGGGAACATGACGGGTGACAGCACTTCATCTCCCATACCCAAGGCAATATCGCCACCGCGGTAGTTTTCCAGAATCTGTGGATTCACATTTTTGCCACTAAAATCCGGTGACGTATCCATATGTGAAATAAAGCCGATGGCCGGAACGGGCCAGGCCACATTCGCCGCCAGCGTCGCCGTCAGGCAACCTTGTTTGCTCAATGCGATTTGTTCAAATCCCAGTTCGAGCAGTTCCTGCTGCAACGCACGCGCCAGTTTCAATTGACCATCGGTGCTCGGCACCTGCCGAACGCCGGATTTAGACTGTGTATCAAATGAAACGTAATTCAAAAATCTGTCGAGTAATTTATCCATCTTATCTATGCCCCCTGAACCCTGAAAGGCATTATGGATAGGGCTACTACGGTAGATATTGCGTCAGGTCAGTTTTTTTCCGATTTAACAAACCGTGAGACCATAATTCAGGCCAAAAAGCAGCGACCACGCCACGAAAAATGACCAAAGCAGGCAACAACCACATAACAACCGAGAGACATATGAGCCAATCCATTGATTAAATTGCCACCGTTTACTCACTAATCGGCAGGAAGCAGGGTCGCACAAGTTGGCGTTAGGCAACGTTTCCCGTAAAATGCCGCACTTAATTGCACACGCTGTCTGAAAGGTGATAACCCTTGGTACGATCGCAACGGAAATGCCGTTGATCGGCCAAATCAGGAAATAGAGCCAGACCTTAATGAAAGAAAACTCCCTAACCGTGCCGGTCATTGAATTGATCAACGTCCACAAAGGTTTTGATGGCAAAGACATCATTTCACACTTTAATCTCACCATTAATGACGGTGAATTTTTAACGATCCTCGGGCCCTCCGGCTGCGGTAAAACCACCGTACTGCGCCTGATTGCCGGTCTGGAAACGGTCGATAGCGGCAATATCATGCTGGAAAAGCAGGACATTACCCATCAGCCCGCCGAGCAGCGGCACGTTAATACTGTATTTCAAAGCTATGCACTGTTTCCTCATCTCAGCGTGTTTGAAAACGTGGCGTTTGGCCTACGCATGCAGAAAACGCCTGCCGCGGAGATTACCCCACGCGTGATTGACGCGTTGAAAATGGTGCAGTTGGAAGAAATGGCACAGCGCCGCCCGCACCAGTTGTCCGGTGGCCAACAACAGCGTGTTGCCATCGCCCGCGCGGTCGTTAACCAGCCGAAAGTGCTGCTGCTGGACGAATCTCTGTCTGCACTCGATTACAAACTGCGTAAGCAGATGCAGAATGAACTGAAAGCGCTGCAACGTAAGCTGGGTATTACCTTCATTTTTGTCACACACGATCAGGAAGAAGCACTGACGATGTCCGATCGCATCGTGGTGATGCGCGACGGGCGGATCGAGCAAGATGGCACACCGCGTGAAATCTACGAAGAACCGAAAAATCTGTTCGTTGCCAGTTTCATCGGTGAAATCAATATCTTTGATGCCATCGCACTGGAACAACTGGACGAACAGCGGGTTCGCGCACAGGTTGAAGGCCACGAATGCATTATTACCGTCAGCGTCCCAGTCAACGTTGGCCAACACCTCAACGTGCTGCTGCGGCCGGAAGATTTACGCGTCGAAGAACTGGGTGATGACATGCAGGCGGAAGGAATGGTGGGTTACGTGCGCGAACGTAACTATAAAGGCATGACGCTGGAATCCAACATCGAGTTGGAAAATGGCAAGATGGTCATGGTTAGCGAGTTCTTTAACGAAGACGATCCCGACTTCGATCATTCACTCAACCAGAAAGTGGACGTCACCTGGGTGGAAAGTTGGGAGGTAGTCCTGCACGATGAAGACATCGCGTAAACGCTTTCAAAACACCATTATTGCCTTCATCGTTGCCTGGCTGGTGCTGTTTGTTTTCTTGCCCAACCTGATGATCATCGGAACCAGTTTTCTGACGCGCGATGACACCCACTTCGTCAGCCTGGTCTTTACGCTGGAAAACTACACGCGGCTGGCCGATCCACTTTATGCTTCAGTCCTGTTGCATTCGCTGAATATGGCCGTTATCGCCACGCTCTGCTGTCTGATCTTGGGCTATCCGTTCGCCTTTATTCTGGCACGCTTACCGCAAAAAGTTCAGCCATTGATGTTGTTTCTGCTGATTGTGCCATTTTGGACCAACTCGCTGATTCGCATTTACGGACTGAAAATTTTCCTTAGTACACGCGGCCATCTGAATGAGTTTCTGCTCTGGACGGGCTTGATTGATACACCGCTACGGATTATGTACACCTCCGAAGCCGTTATTCTCGGGCTGATTTATATCCTGCTGCCTTTCATGGTGCTACCGCTTTACTCCAGTATTGAAAAACTCGATAAATCCTATCTTGAAGCCGCACGCGATCTGGGTGCCAGTAAATGGCAAACCTTCATTCGCGTGGTGATCCCGCTAACCATGCCGGGAATTATCGCCGGATGTCTGCTGGTGCTGCTGCCTGCCATGGGATTGTTCTTCGTTGCCGATCTGATGGGCGGAGCCAAGAATTTGCTGATCGGTAACGTGATTAAAAGCCAGTTTCTTAATATCCGCGATTGGCCGTTTGGTGCCGCCACTAGCATCTGTCTGACGCTGGTCATGGGCGTGCTGCTGTTTATCTACTACCGTACAGCCCGCCTGCTGAATAAAAAGGGAGAGCTGGAATGATCGGACGCTTAATCCGCGGTGGATTTATGTCCATCATTTACGCTTACCTGTACATTCCGATCGTTATTCTGATCGTGAACTCCTTTAATCAGGCGCGCTTCGGCATCAACTGGCAGGGATTTACGCTGGACTGGTATCGACTGCTGATGAACAATGACAGCCTGCTTCAGGCCGCGCAGCATTCGCTGACCATGGCGGTGTTTTCCGCGACGTTCGCCACACTGATGGGTTCTCTAACGGCCGTCGCGCTGTATCGCTATCGTTTTCGTGGCAAGCCTTTTGTCGGCGGCATGCTGTTCGTGGTGATGATGTCGCCGGATATCGTGATGGCAATTTCGCTGCTGGTACTCTTCATGCTGTTGGGCATATCGCTCGGGTTCTGGTCGTTGCTGTTTTCCCACATCACGTTCTGCCTACCCTTTGTGGTAGTAACCGTCTACTCGCGTCTGAAAGGTTTCGACGTGCGGATGCTGGAAGCGGCGCGCGACTTAGGGGCCAGTGAAGTGATTATTCTGCGCAAAATTATTCTGCCACTGGCGATGCCAGCCGTCGCGGCCAGTTGGCTGCTCAGTTTCACGCTGTCGATGGACGACGTGGTGGTCTCTTCGTTTGTCACCGGCCCCGCGTATGAAATTCTGCCGTTGAAGATTTACTCGATGGTGAAGGTTGGCGTATCCCCTGAAGTCAATGCGCTGGCAACGATTTTGCTCATTCTGTCGCTTGTACTGGTGCTCAGTAGCCAACTGATTTTACGCGACCGCACCGGAAAATAAGATTGCAACTCGCATGATAACTACCGTTATTTCATATCTGCTGATACCAGCAGGTATTTCCTTTGGGACTAGGAGGTAAACATAATGAAAAAGTGGCCACACCTACTGGCAACCTGCGCGCTGGCGTTTGGTATCAACACCGCTAATGCCAACGACGGCAAAACGCTCTATTTTTATAACTGGACCGAATATGTACCGCCGGGCCTGCTGGAACAGTTCACCAAAGAAACGGGCATCAAGGTAATTTACTCCACCTATGAATCCAACGAGAGTATGTATGCCAAGCTGAAAACCTATAAGGACGGTGCCTACGATCTGGTTGTGCCATCGACCTATTTCATCTCCAAGATGAGTAAAGAAGGCATGCTGCAAAAAATTGATACCAGCAAACTCAGTAACTTCCATAACCTCGATCCGAACCTGCTGCACAAGTCCTTCGATCCGAACAATGACTACTCCATTCCCTATATCTGGGGCGCAACAGCGATAGGTATTAATCATGAAATGATTGACCCCGCCAGCGTCACCGGTTGGGCCGATCTGTGGGATAAGAAATATAAAGACAGCCTGCTACTAACGGATGATGCACGTGAGGTATTCCAGATCGCCCTGCGTAAACTGGGTTACTCCGCGAACACCACCGATCCCAAAGAGATTGAGGCGGCGTATAAAGAACTGCAAACCCTGATGCCAAATGTACTGACGTTCAACTCGGACAACCCTGGTAACCCGTTCATTGAGGGTGAGGTTAATCTGGGTATGGTATGGAACGGTTCTGCCTATGTGGCGCGTCAGGCGGGCACACCGCTGGATGTTATCTGGCCCAAAGAAGGCGGCATCTTCTGGATGGACAGCCTGGCAATTCCAGCCAACGCAAAGAATGTTGACGGTGCGATGAAGTTGATCGACTTCCTACTGCGCCCGGAAGTGGCGGCTCAGGTTGCAGAAACCATCGGCTATCCAACGCCAAATCTGGCTGCGAAGAAATTACTGCCTCCTGAAGTGTCAGGTGACAAAACGTTGTATCCAGACGATGAAACCATTGCCAAAGGCGAATGGCAGAACGACGTTGGCAGCGCCAGCACGCTATACGAAACCTATTTCCAACAGCTAAAAGCCGGCCGTTAATCACACGCGCTATCGTGATGTGCATCGGCTAAATCACAGTGGCTTCCCTTATCGGAAGCCATTTTTTTAGCGATGATATCTAAAGCACTCAAATTGACAGCTAAAAGCATTATCGTGACGGCATTAGGAAAATAATTACATGCAACTTCTCCTATAATAACACCATACTCATCAGAACCACGATAAGGAGCACCATCATGCTGCAACTCTCCAGCCACAGTTTTCAGGACGGCGAAACTATCCCAGGCGAATTTGCCTTTGCTATACCGGATGCAAACAGCCGCATTGCGCTGTCTTCTAACCACAATCCCCATCTTGTCTGGCAGGGCACTCCCGCAGGGACACAGTCTTTCGTGTTGATCTGCCACGACCCGGATGTACCTAGCCGCGGTGACGATGTGAATCAGGAAGGCCGTGAGGTAAGCGCTTCTCTGCCGCGCGTCGATTTCTACCATTGGCTATTGCTGGATATTCCCGCCAGCGTCAGCGAAATTGCCGCCGCCTCGCATTCCAATACCATCACTCCTCGTGGGAAAGCAGGCCCAAACGCCCCCGCAGGGCTCCGGCACGGCATCAATGATTACACCGCCTGGTTCGCCGCCGACGAACAAATGAAAGGCAATTACTATGGTTATGATGGCCCTTGCCCGCCGTGGAACGATGCGATCGTCCATCATTATATTTTCACACTTTACGCCCTCGCGACGTCTTCTTTAGCGATAGAAGGTGAGATCAACGGGACAAGTGTCCGTGCCGCGCTCGCTAACGCGCCCGTATTGGCTGAAGCCAAACTCACCGGGCTGTATACGTTGAATCCTCAATTGCTATGAGTGTGACCGCTTTACGCCCTGCTTCTCCGTCTATCATTGCAGAGGCGGACTGGCGTTTGCCATCAGGCCAGCCGCTACAGCGGTATGGCCTGTGTGCATTAGCACAACCTCATCTACGCGCCCCCCAGCAGACAACGCGTTTTCATTTTTATGAAGCCACGCTTCTGCTGGTTCTCTCCGGCCAACTAACCATTCTCGAACAAAACAAAACGACGATTGTCGACACGCCGTCTCAGCTTTGTCTGATTACGCCTGACGCAAGCGCCGATCTGGCGAAAACGCCCGGCGGTCGTGATTCCGCTTTCCGGTCGATCTTTCTGACGTTTTCATCCACGCTTCTGACGCGTTTTTATCTCCGCTATCCTGATGAACACGTTCCTGCGCAACCCCCATCCCCCTTCACGATTTTCACGTTGGATGACGATCTCACCAGCACATTACAGCATCTGGTTGAAGGGATTACCGGCAACACGCTCAATGAATCGCGTCTAGAGCTCCGGTTGATGGACATGCTGCTGGTGTTATCAGAGCGAGGATATCGTTTTGGCGTGCCGCCACAGCCAGGCGTTTCTACCCAGCTACGCGCGCTTATCAGTGAAGAGCCGGAGCGCCACTGGACGGCACAGTCAGCGGGGCGTTTGCTGGCTATGAGTGAAGCTACGTTACGCCGAAGGCTATCCGCCGAGCAGACGCGCTTTGAAGTATTGTTGCTAGAGACACGGATGCAGCACGCGATGATGTTGGTACAGACGACGTCATGGAGCATGCAACGTTTGGCTGAGGCCTGCGGGTATAAATCCTCTGCGCGTTTTTCCGAACGGTTTAAAAACCGTTTTGGCTGTTCACCCACCAAAATTCGTTAATCCGTCATCGACGAGACAACACCATCACCGGCAACATCCAAAACAAAGCGCCCTGTCAGATAGACCAACAGGGCGCTAAGCAACAACTCAAAATATAATCAGAACAACGTTGGCATATTACTCTTTCTGTTCTTGCGCCAAATCGTGAGCGATTTTCACCGTTTCATCCAGATAAGGATCGGGTGCCTGATAATCTTTCGGCAAATCGTCCAGCGATTTGAGTGGCTTCTTGCCTTCTCGCACGAGCCGATCGTTAATCCGGTTCAGACGCAACGCTTCATCATCGTCATTCTCTTTCTCACGCTGGGCAAGATTGAGCGAGACGAAATTGCGCTTATCCTTCATCGCGTTGTAGCGGGCAATATCCTGAGCAACAAACTGGAACTCGGGATCTTTGGCGATACGCTCCTGATGATGTTCATTCAGTTTGCTAATCAACGCCTTCAGATCGCCGCTCTTGATGTAGTTGGCTGCTTTAATGCTATCCCACGGTAACGCGTTATCTTCGAACTTCTCGCCGGTATCTACCGTTTCGGTGCCCGTTGGCATCATCACATCTGGCGTCACGCCTTTCATCTGAGTACTACCGCCGTCAATACGATAGAACTTCTGAATCGTGTACTGCACGGAACCCAACGCAGGCCAGTCAGGGCGCAGCATCTGATCGTAAATCCGATTCAGCGAGCGATACTGCTGTACGGTGCCTTTACCAAACGTCGGTTCACCCACGATCAGTGCACGACCGTAATCCTGCATCGCCGCCGCGAAGATCTCGGAAGCGGAAGCACTGAAACGGTCAACCAACACCACCAGCGGGCCTTTGTAATACACAATGCCGTCGGTATCGCTGTCTTCGCGCACCTTGCCATTATTATCGCGTACCTGAACGACAGGGCCGCTTGGGATAAACAGACCGGAAAGCCCTACTGCTTCCGTCAGCGCACCGCCGCCGTTCGTCCGCAAGTCAATCACGATGCTGCTGACGTTCTGTTTTTCCAGTTTCTGGAGCTGAACTTTTACGTCATCCGTCAGACCGACATAGAAACCTGGGATATCCAACACGCCGACTTTATCTTTGCCAACCGTCTTGACGGACATTTTAACTGCGCGATCTTCAAGGCGGATACGTTCACGCGTCAGCGTGACAATACGGGTTTTCGTCCCTTTACCTGCGGGCAGAATCTCCAAACGCACCTTACTGCCTTTCGGCCCTTTAATCAGCGCAACGACATCATCCAGACGCCAGCCGATAACATCTACCATTGGCTTACCGCTTTGGCCTACGCCAACCACGCGGTCACCGACAGTAATATTTTTGCTCTTCGCTGCGGGGCCACCGGGCACCATGGAATTAATCATGGTGTAGTCATCATCCATCTGCAACACGGCACCAATCCCTTCGAGCGATAGGCTCATTTCGGTATTGAATTGCTCGGTGTTACGCGGTGACAGGTAGCTGGTATGCGGGTCAATTTCACGCGCAAAGGCGTTCATGATCAGTTGGAAAACATCTTCGCTGTTGCTCTGCGCCAAACGACGAATCGCAAACTGGTAACGCTTGGTCAGCGTCTCTTTGATGTCTTTATCATCTTTACCCGTCAGCTTTAGGCTGAGCCAGTCATATTTCACCTTGGCATCCCACAGGCGGTTAAGTTCCCCTGCGTTCTGCGGCCAAGGCGCTTTGCTACGATCGAGCTCAAACGTATCATTACCCGTCAGATCGACCGGTTTTTCCAGCAGCGACAGTGCATATTGAAAACGCTCAAACCGACGCTTCTGCGCCAGATTGTACAACGCGTACGGAACATCCAGTTGACCGGATTTCAGCGCGTCGCCCAATTGGGCTTTTTGCCCGGAAAACTGCGCCACATCAGAGGCCAGCAGCACATTGTGGCTGTAGTCCAGCATGTTGAGGTAGCGGTTAAAAATTTTCTCAGAGAACTGCGCATCCAGCATAAACTGGCGATAATGCGAACGCAGGAAACGTGAGGCCACCCTGTCGCTTACGGTGGCATGTTGAGGCTCCTGATGTAGCTGAGGGATCTGCTCAACACGCGTAATGTTTTCATTTGCAAAACTAGAGCCCGCCAGCAGTAAACCTGCAATGGCGGTTATTCTGACTAAGTTGTTCATGCCCAGGTTGGCCTCCGTATCAGAACTGCAAGTGTTCTGCGCGTACAATCATTGCCAGTCCAGAAGCCAATTGTACTCTGACTTCGCCTTTGGCAATTTCAAGCACGGTGGCATCCATGGCATCTTTGCCGGCTCTGACTTTGATTTCCTGACCGATTTGCAGTTTGGAAACATCCGTAACCGCAACCCGCTGACGCTCATTGCTGGCAGGCTTTGCCTGACGCGGCTGAGCATTCGCTGATTGCTGAGAAGAGGACTGAGATTGGCCGGAAGAAGACTGGCGTGGTTTACGCGGTGCATGGTTTTGAGACGCAGGGTTTCGAGATGCATCGTTTGAAGCATCGCGACGCGGCGCACGTCTCTGAGCAGGACGAGGTGTACGCGCTGCATCTGCCGTTTCTCCGGCTGCTTCACGTTTTTTCGCCTGCTGCTCAGCACGCTGAGCTTGAACTCGCGCTTTCGCTTCTTCCAACTGCGTGCGAGCATGATCAACATGCTGCTGTTCCAACTCGCCACACGGGTTACCATCCAGATCTACACGTTGAGCACCCAATTTTACACCGTATAGATACCGCCAGCTTGAAGTATAAAGACGCAGCGCAGAGCGTAATTGCGTCTTACTGACGTTATCGGATTCCGGTACACGCTCAACAAGATCTTGAAAAATACCGATTTTTAACGGACGTGTTTCACCTTCAGTGGTGAAACAAAGCGGGAACCGCTCTGCCAAAAAGGCGATGACTTCTTTACTACTGTTCAACTTAGGTTGATTTTCCATGAAATTTCCTGATTACAACGGGTTTGCCAACCGGCGCAGGCATGAACAGGCGTCATTATAATGACGCCATCGGCAATTGCCACGTTAACCTTGTCTCAACGAGAGAGAATTGATGAATGTCATCACATCGCTCGCTTCCAGTTGAGCACAAAGTACGCTCACTACGGCCTTCAGCCCTTCTTCATCATCCGCGTCAAAACGTTGATAAAGGGTACTGTCAATATCCAGAACGCCAATCCGTTGCCCATTAACGACAAGCGGTAGCACGATTTCAGCATTACTCGCGGCATCACAGGCGATATGACCGGGGAACGCATGAACATCATCCACACGCTGAATGCGATTTTCAGCTATCGCCGTACCGCACACACCTTTGCCAACTGGAATACGTACACAGGCAACCTTACCCTGAAACGGTCCCAGGAAAAGCGTGTCGTTATCCAACAGGTAAAACCCTGCCCAGTTAACCCCATCCAAACGCTCAAACAGCAGCGCACTACTGTTTGACAAAATCGTAATAAAACGGTTTTCATCCGCAATAAGCGATGACATATCGCGAATGAGATCCTGATAAAACGCTTGTTTATTCATACTTGTTTATTCATAAAGTCTATCGTTGTCTTTTCGAAACAGTGCGGACAATTCCCACACAGGCTGCATTAGCATCGGCTACAGAATGCCATAAGATGAGCGCCTTCGCGCGAAGAATCATCCGCTTTACGGTATCGTTGTCGTGCATATCGTGCTATTTCCATCTGCAAAATAACATCGGTCAGCAATCATATCCTTTTATGAATTTATCATTCAGTTACACTGAGTCGCTGTGAATACGTTATCCATTAGTAATAACGGGGTTCGATACCTTCTACCGGATCGCAGGAAAGATGAAAATACATAATATAACCAGCCCTGCGCCGTTTTCTTCTCCCCGCCCACCGCTAAGCAGTGGCGCAAAAAGCACCGCGTCCGCCATAGACCGCTATCACCGCTGCCCGGAATGCGATGCTGTTTTTACGCTACCCCAGTTGAAGCGGAACCAGACAGCAAACTGTCCACGCTGTGATGCCAAAGTCAGTTCAGGCAGAGACTGGACCATTTCTCGCCTTGCTGCAATGGCCGTCGCCATGCTGGTACTCATGCCTTTTGCCTTCACTGAACCGTTGATCAGCATTCGTCTGTTGGGTGTCACGATTAATGCCAGCCTGTTTGAAGGTATTTGGCAAATCACCCGACAAGGACACCCGCTCACGGCAAGTATGGTCGCCTTTTGTACCGTTGGCGCACCGCTAACGTTAGTTTTTTCGCTGTTATACCTGTTTTTTGCCCCCCGAATCGGTATGAACCTGCGCCCTATTCTGCTCATGTTGCAACGGCTAAAAGAGTGGATGATGCTCGATATCTATCTGGTTGGTATGGCCGTCGCCGCGATCAAAGTCCGTGAATTCGCAGATGTTCAGGCGGGTATCGGGCTCGTTGCCTTTCTGGCGCTGATGATCTTAAGCCTGTTGACGTTGATCCACTTAAATACCGATCAGCTTTGGCAGCGGTTTTATCCGCGCCTGAGGCCGCTCATTTCTCCAGATCGCTACCGAATCTGCCTTTCCTGCCATTTCACCAGTTCGCCCGACAACCGTGGGCGCTGCCCCCGTTGCCATATTCCGCTTCGTTTACGCCAGCGTCAGAGCTTGCAGAAATCCTGGGCGGCGCTGATTGCCTCTATAATTTTACTGTTACCCGCCAACCTGTTGCCCATATCAATTATTTATGTCAACGGTGCACGCACGGAGGATACGATCTTTTCCGGTATTCTTTCGCTTGCATCAGGCAATATTCCGATCGCAATGGTGGTTTTCATCGCCAGTATTCTGGTGCCGTTTACTAAGGTTATAGTGCTGTTCGGCCTGCTGGTTAGCATTCATGTCCAGTCGGAAGGCAATATAATGATGCGCATGAAGCTGCTGCGTGTTATCCGTTGGATCGGCCGCTGGTCCATGCTCGATTTATTTGTGATTGCCCTGACGATGTCGCTCGTCAACCGCGATCAACTACTCGCTTTCACCATGGGGCCTGCTGCTTTTTACTTTGGCGCGGCGGTGATTCTCACTATCCTTGCCGTTGAATGGCTGGATAGCCGACTGATGTGGGACAACACTGATGTGGAATAACAATGCAAGATAATACGCCTGGGACACCAACCGAAGCTACCGTGAAAAACAAGCGCCGTCTGTCGCCATTTTGGCTGCTGCCGTTGATTGCGCTGATGATTGCCGGTTGGCTGATTTACACCAATCAGCAGGAGCGCGGCGCGACGGTTACCATTGATTTCGTCTCTGCCGACGGGATTGTCGCCGGACGTACGCCTGTGCGCTATCAAGGTGTCGAAGTCGGTACCGTACAAAATATCAAGCTGAGCGAAGACCTGCGCACCATACAGGTCGAAGCCAGCATCAAAAGCGATATGAAGGAAGCGTTGCGCAGCGGTACGCAATTCTGGTTGGTCACCCCCAAGGCCTCTCTCGCCGGGGTTTCGGGACTAGATGCGCTGGTGGGCGGTAACTACATCGGCATGATGCCCGGTTCCGGCGAGGCGCAAGAACACTTTTCTGCGCTGGATACCCAGCCCAAATACCGCGTTAACACCGGAGAATTGCTGATTCATCTTCACGCTGACGATCTCGGATCGTTGAATACCGGCTCGCTGGTTTACTACCGTAAAATTCCGGTGGGGAAAGTTTACGATTATACCGTTTCTCAGGATCGTCGCGGCGTGATGATTGACGTCCTGATTGAACGCCGTTTCACCCATCTGGTGAAAAAGAATAGCCGTTTCTGGAATGTATCCGGCTTTAATGCCGACATCAGCGTCAGCGGCGCAAAAATTGAGATGGAGAATCTGGCGGCGCTGGTCAACGGGGCAATTGCCTTCGATTCGCCAGAAGAGAGCGAGGATGCAGGCGCCGAGCAATCCTATCGCCTCTATCCCGATCTGGCGCAGAGTCAACGTGGTGTGAAAATCACGCTAGATTTACCCTCCGGTGACAGCTTATCCGAAGGCCGAACCCCTCTGATGTACCAAGGGTTGGAAGTCGGCACGTTGAACAAAATTCTCTTAAACCCGGACGACGGCAAGGTCAGCGGGGAGCTGATCATCGATCCTTCCGTGGTGTCGTTGATGCGCGAAGGTACACGTATTGAACTCAGCAAACCCCAATTTTCGCTCAGCGACCTGAATGTGTCACGCCTGCTAAGCGGTCCCACGCTGACATTACTCCCCGGCGAAGGCGAACCGCGCCAGCATTTTACTGTATTGGATAGTGGGCAGCAGCAGCTCGCCCAGCCCGGAGCACTTTCTATTCAGCTCACCGCCGCACAAAGCTATGGTATTGATAGCGGTCAACCCGTGCTACTGCACGGCGTACAAATTGGTCAGGTCGTGAAACGCACACTGGATGAACAAGGCGTCAGCTTCATTCTGGTGATCGAGCCACGTTATCGCCAGCTATTGCACCGCGACAGCAAATTCATCGTTAACAGTCGCGTGAATGTGAAGATGGGGTTGGATGGGATTCAAGTGTTGGGTGCCAGTGCACAAGAGTGGGTCAGCGGCGGCATTCAGGTTTTACCCGGTAGTAAGGGAGAGATTCAGGCACGTTACCCGCTGTTCAGCGATCTCGAAAAAGCCGAAGAAGGTATTCGCGGTGCCACCCCCTCGCCTACCCTCACCCTGGTAACCGACAGTCTACCGGATATTCAGGACGGCTCTATCGTGCTGTATCGTAAATTCCAGGTAGGTGAAATCATGCGGGTGCGACCCAAGGCGGATACCTTTGAAGTCGAGGTTTATATCCGTCCAGAACATCGCAAACTGTTGACAGAAAACAGCGTATTTTGGGCTGAAGGTGGAGCCCGTGTGCAGTTGAATACCTCGGGTCTGACCGTGCAAGCTTCCCCGCTGAATCGGGCGCTTAAGGGAGCGATCAGCTTTGATAATCTGGAAGGCGCGCCGGAAATCAAAGGCGGAAAACGCATCCTGTACAACAACGAAACGGCGGCGCGCGCCGTGGGCAGCCGCATCATTCTGCGCACCTACGACGCCAGTAAACTCGCACCGGGTATGCCGATCCGCTATCTGGGCATCGATATCGGCCAGTTGGATTCGCTGAAGCTGTCCGAACAACGCAACGACGTATTGGTGCAGGCGGTGCTCTACCCTGAATACGTGCGTAATTTCGCCCGTTCTGGAACGCGCTTTTCCGTCGTCACGCCGGAAATTTCTGCTGCGGGTGTAAATCATCTGGAGACGCTATTCCAACCTTATATTAACGTCGAACCGGGCAATGGCAGCGTAACGCGTAATTTTGAGCTTCAGCAGGCGACTATCTCTGATTCACGCTATCAGGACGGCTTGAATATCAGCGTTGATGCACCGGAAGCCGGCGCATTGCAGGTTGGTACGCCGGTTCTGTTCCGCGGTATTGAAGTCGGTACCGTCACTGGGCTGTCGCTAGGCACTTTGTCGGATCGCATCGCCGTTTCGCTGCGCATCAGTAAACGCTATCAACATCTGGTACGCGATAATTCCGTCTTCTGGCAAGCTTCTGGCTACAATCTGGAATTCGGACTGGTTGGCGGCGTTATTAAGAGTGGAACCTTCCAGCAGTTTATTCGCGGCGGCATCGCTTTCGCCACGCCGCCTAGCACACCACTCGCGCCGAAGGCTCAGGAAGGGAAGCATTTCTTGCTGAGAAACGAAGAACCTAAAGAGTGGCGGCAATGGGGTACGGCGATCCCAACTCCCCCGGATAATTAACGTTCAGCACCTAACAGGGCGGCGATAGTCGCCCTGTCGTTTTCACGCTATCGATGCAAGATCCGTGTTACACTTCGCCACTTCTTTCCCCTCGTTTTACTGAATAACCGGTACGGAACCACGTCGTGGCAAAATTTACCCCAGCCAATCTGCCTGCTGAATTTCTCGACACAATGCGGGACATTATGCCTTCATCGCTTTCGATGGAGGATTTCGTTGCCGCCTGCCAGCGTCCGCTGCGCCGGAGCATCCGCGTCAATACGTTAAAAATCAGCGTTGATGCCTTTCTACAGCTCGTGCAACCTTATGGCTGGCAGCTTGAGCCGATTCCCTGGTGTCAGGAAGGTTTCTGGCTGCTGAATGCGGAAGAGGAAAACACGCGGCTCGGCAATACATTGGAGCACCTGAGCGGACTCTTCTACATTCAGGAAGCCAGCTCCATGCTGCCCGTCAGCGCCCTGTTTCATCGTAATGATGCATTGGGGACGCTTTTGGATGTGGCCGCTGCGCCGGGTTCCAAGACGACGCAGATCGCAGCACGACTGAATAACGAAGGCGCCATTGTTGCCAACGAATACTCGGCAAGCCGGGTAAAAGTGCTACATGCTAACATCAGCCGTTGCGGCGTCAGCAATACCGCGATTACGCACTTCGATGGGCGTGTTTTCGGCGCGGCGCTGCCGGAATATTTTGATGCGATACTGCTGGATGCCCCGTGTTCAGGTGAAGGCGTGGTGCGTAAAGATCCGGCGGCGATGAGCCACTGGTCGCAAGAGAGTATTCTCGACATTGCGGCTACGCAGCGCGACCTGATTCTGAGTGCGTTCCATGCCCTAAAGCCCGGCGGCGTGATGATTTATTCCACTTGTACGCTGAATCGGCAGGAAAACCAGCAGGTTTGTCATTGGTTACAGGCACAATTCCCTGATGCCTGCGAGTTTGAGTCATTAGACGATCTCTTCACCGACGCCAAACGCGCGACAACGGAAGAAGGCTTCCTGCACGTCTTCCCGCAGATTTATGACAGTGAAGGCTTCTTTGTTGCCCGTTTACGTAAAACTGCTAGCGTACCACCACTGCCACGTCCGAGTTATAAAGTCGGCAAATTCCCGTTCTCTCCCGTCACACACAAAGATCGTGTGTTACTTACAGAGGCCGCGCGTAAACAGGGTATTCACTGGGATGAGGAGCAACTTCAACTATGGCAGCGTGATAGCGAGATTTGGCTTTTTCCTACGGCACTTGCCTCCGCTTTTGGCAATATCAAATTCTCACGCATTGGCATTAAGCTCGCCGAACGCTTCCCCAAAGGCTTCCGCTGGCAGCATGAAGCGGTTGTGGCATTGGCCGATCCAAGTGCGGACAATGCCTACGCGCTGAACGACCGCATCGCCTGCGAGTGGTTTCAGGGTAAAGACAGCTACCCAGACCCGCTTCCTACTGCGGATGAGCTGATTTTAACTTATCAGAATACGCCCGTTGGCCTGGCAAAACGCATCAGCAGCCGGATAAAAAACAGCCTACCGCGCGATTTAGTTCGGGATGGTGCTTCTTCCGCACAGCCTCTTGCTAATGAATAAATGCGCTTTCTGCATCAGGTGGCGATAAAACCACCTGATGAACCGCTCATCCGCCCTTTTCTTACTGATTCTCATCTACAATTACCCTGACAGATAGAGAAACTCAGTAATATCTGGAGAGCGACATGTTTGCGTTAGTGATATTCGTTTGTTATCTCGGGCATGGCTGTGACGATTTGGTCGTCGGTGCCTACAACACCGACGCGCAGTGTCTACAAGCGATGGACGAACAGCGTCTGCGTCGGGCTGGCTGCTTCCCCATTGAAGAGTATATTGATGGCTTCTGGGTTCCTGCCCAAGAGTACGCTGATTTCTAATCCTCTCTCTGCGTATTCTCATCGGCACACGCGGCCAATCCTTCATCTGATTATCAATTCCTATAATTGCGCCTAAATCCTGTCAGTTATTTGATTATCTTAGTGTTTAGGTTCAGTATTCTCCCCGCTCCGCATGCCCAACCAGGGAAATCATGCGGCGTTGCTTATCAATCAGGATACCTACTTTAATAACTCTCACGTGACGGATTACACATGACATTGTTATCAATACCTTCATTATTCTTGTCAGCGACGCTCATATGCGCCTTCTACACCACACCTGCGTTTTCGAGCAAATTTGACAACAAAACATTCGATGAAGTACAAACCGTAGCCAATCAAAATGATGCCGAAGCGCAGAACGCATTAGGCGATATGTATTACGATGGCTCTGGCGTAAAACAAGATTATCAGCAGGCAATCAGCTGGTATCAAAAAGCCGCCGCGCAAAACAATCCTGAAGCCCAATACAGCCTGGGTTATATGTTTGCTAACGGAGAAAGCGTCCAACAAGATTATGCTCAAGCGGTTGTCTGGTACACCAAAGCCGCCGAACAAGGTTATGCATGGGCGCAAACCAATCTGGCAGATTTATATGATACCGGTGAAGGTGTTCAGCAAGATTATGCCCAAGCTCTGATCTGGTATACCAAAGCGGCGGAACAGGGAAGTACCTACGCACAAACCAATCTGGCTTATTTGTATGATAAGGGTAACGGCGTTCAGCAAGATTATGCCAAAGCCCTTGCCTTGTACACCAAAGCGGCGGAAAAAGGGAATGCCCGCGCACAAACCAATCTGGCTTATTTATATGAAACAGGGAACGGTGTTCAGCAAGATTATGCCAAAGCCCTTGCCTGGTATACCAAAGCGGCAGAAAAGGGAAATGTCCGCGCACAAACCAATTTGGGTTTATTGTATGAATCTGGAAAAGGTGTTCCACAAGATTATGCTCAAGCCCTGATATGGTATACCAAGGCAGCAAAGCAAGGGGATGCTGATGCACAAACAGATTTGGGGTATTTATATGATACCGGAAAAGGTATTGCGCGAGATCGTACCCAAGCAATAGCCTGGTATCAAAAAGCCGCTGAACAAGGCCAAGTCCATGCGCAATACAATCTGGGTCTCGCTTATAACAATGGTAACGGCGTTAAGAAAGATCACGCCCAAGCCGTAGCGTGGTACACCAAAGCTGCCGAACAAAATCTACCGGATGCACAATATAATCTGGGTCTGATGTATTATGAGGGAAAAGGTGTTCCTCAAGATAATACGTTAGCCCACACCTGGCTTTCTATTGCATTGGCAAACGGAAAAAATGAAGCATACCAGCCAGTTATGACTCTTACTTTGAAAATGAAGCCTGAAGAACTACTGGAGTCACATAATAAACTCACCGAGTTTAGAAAAAAATTCTCAATACCTGACCCCGTGATTTCCTAACGACTCATCACTACATATCGATCAGGGCGGTGACACTACCGCCCTCACCTCGTTTTCAACGCCACCTTTTTATCGACATACGCCAAAACCGCGCATACCAAAGTGAAAGTGATTAGCATGTGCGGCATTATATTCCGGCCCCAGAGCATTACCGAAAAAATGGCAACTTTCCCTGAATGTAGTACGCAAATAACTGCCGCGTTCATCCATGGCCGGCCACTGACTCAGGACGCTAACCTGTCGACCATCAGAGAACCGAAAAGCGGCGACATCCCACGCATCTGCCGTTGCATGTTCACTCAAACGCCCTTCTGGCCTGTGATACACATTGCGGCAGGCGTAGCTGCCCATATGGTCGATACGCGCCAACGATGTGCCAAGAGCTTGCGCCTGCGGCACCGCAACCTGCGTCACAAACATGGTGCTACTCAACGCCAATGGACAACTGGCGAGAAAACTGGAACTCAGCGTGACCGCACCAAAACGTTGAACCCGAACGGGAGACATTACCGGACATTGCCCACTGATGTCATTGGCCTCGGCGAATCTCAGCCGTCCGTTTTCCTGTGCCTGCTTTAACACCGCCAAACAGGCATCAGGGTCGCTGGCGACAGACTTCATTTTCAATCGGGTAATAAACGTGGGCGGGTCATCGACAGACAGCGGAGAAAAGGGATCGTAACCGGGTGGAAGCTGGCGTTGAATCCAGGGCGACAAGGCAATTAGCGCCCCCAGCATCACAGCAAATATCAACCATCTCCGCATCAGCATTGCCCCGGTTATTTTCTTCTCCTGAACAATATTATGCTATTAATGCGAATTCGGCCGGACTCATCCCCAGTGATATTCCCGCCTCCGCGATTTTCTGCCACTCCTGATCGGACAGATAAATACCGTCAGCATGACGTTGCGCCTGAGACAATTTTTCTGGCTCGCCCGCGATTAAGATAGGCTGTGTCGGATCGGGAGCGGTTGAAGAACGGACGTAGTCCAGCATGGCATCATATTCTTTTTGCAACCACGCCATGGAAACCATGCTGGTGGGATCGATGACAATCGTCGTCATATTATTCACTATCGCCCCCTGACGTGTATTCTCCGGCTGAATAGTTCCGCCACCGGAAAGCAGCCCCGCCAACATTTCAGCCGCTAAAATCAACCCGCCACCTTTATGTTTCGCAATCGGCTTCAATGCCCCGTGTTTTTCGCCTTCCCACATGACTTTCGGATCGTTAGTGGAAACACCGTTGCAATCGAGCATCACCTCTTCATCAAACGTTTTACCTGCCAGGTACGCAACGCGGGTTTTCCCCAGCGCCACCACGCTGGTGGCAAAATCCAGAACAAAAGCCGCATTGTGCTCTGTTGGCGGGAATGCAATACAGATCGGGTTTGTTCCGAAGCGCGCTTCACTACCACACCAGGGAGCCACGATCGGGTCGAGATCGTTAACATTGACAAAGTGTATCGAAACAAGCCCGGCGTCCGCCGCCATTTCCCCATAGGTGCCGATGCGTCCTAGGTGACAGGTCGACGACAGGGTCATTAAACACACGCCTGTCGTTTTCACCCGCTCAATGGCCGCTTGCATCGCTTCTTTACCCGTACGCTGACCAAAGCCACGATCGCCGGTAAATTGCAGTACAGCTCCACTGTCACGGAGTAAACGCGCCGGAGTGTTCGGGTGCATAATCCCTTTTCCGATGAACGCCACATAGTGCGGCAACATCCCTACGCCATGGCTGTCATGCCCTTTTAAGTTAGCGGTCACAAGGTGTTCAGTGACAATACGGGCTTCACTTTTTTCACATCCTGCTTTCTGCAATACGACTTGCACTGTCGCCATCAGACGATTGACTGAAATCTGCATATCCCTTCCTTTCATCCACTGATTGATTATTCACAGAATTCATCCTACTGCGGAACCGGAATGAATGGCATAGGAAATAAAGAACAGTATTTTTGAAAAAGAAAAGCAAATCCCTCTGATATTCATTTCAATCGAGGAGGAATATCATTCAACACATCAAGTAAAAACGCCTAGTTAATCAAATAAACCGTGAAGGAATGAACCATGAAAAGCATCAAAAATTTTATCGCAGTTATCGCACTCTCTACCTTGTCCTTCGGTGCGTTTGCCGCTCAAGAAATCGCGACCGTTTCCATCAGCGGTGCAAAAACGTTGGATTCTTTCGAAGCTCAGGTCGCTCAAAAAGCCCAAAAGGCAGGCGCATCATCATATCGCATCGTTTCTGCTACCGGTCACGATCGGTTACACGGGACCGCTATTCTGTATAAATAATTCATACCAGACGTCAGGGAGCCTCAGGGCTCCTCTGTCGTATTTTGCTCAGCAACGGGGTTGCACAAAGGAGCCTTTTACATCATCCTTGTGGTGATCACGCTTGCTAGGAATTTCGTCCATCGCATCGTGTTCTATTAATTTTCTCGATAGCCTCTATTTCAGAGAAGAATAGACGAATAAAAAACATTGAGATGAACGCCTCTACATTTATATCATTTATTTTAGGTAATCCAAGGACTTACTTATTAAAACCCTCCACATATCAACAGTTTCCTTCCCCTCCGTTACCGAGTTAAAATCAATAGTATCAGAAAGATAATAAAATACCGCCCCCCCTAAAATACCGGGAGGATTAATAATTATTAAGATTTCCTTCTTTAATAACAATGATAATATTCTTCGACATTACTCTTTCAGGTATATATCAATGAAACAGAAACTCCTCATTGTGTTGCTATCTATAGCATTCTCTTCTACTGTTCAGGCAACATCGTCTTATCAGTACCATCATGATAGTAATAGCCAGAGCACTGGAAAAACAAAAATAGAAGATAAAAAACAAGAGAAAAATCGTTTCGTCTGTGATGGTAGACAATATTGTTCTCAAATGAGTTCTAGAGAAGAGGCATATTTTTTCATTCAAAATTGTCCTGATACCAAAATGGATGGCGACAATGATGGAATACCTTGCGAAAACGACTCACGTTTTCCGCCACTTAGAGCAAAGAGATATTAGCTATCCCATAAATACACACTGCATTTAAAATAGCCCGCCACGCTTTATGAGTTCATATTCAGTCACTCGCTGAGATCTAAGTACAGAAGACCAGCCGAAAATCATAATGATTTATAAACAAAAAACCCCAGCTTTACGCTAGGGTTTTTGGGTGCTTTTCTTGGCCGCTCCGGTTCAAACCATCATCGCTATCGCAAGAGAAACATTAATTCAATTTGGCTTATTACAGCGCAACTTGATTACAGCGCAACAACGTTGCCAGCTGATGGGCCTTTCTGACCATTTTCAATGGTGAACTCAACCTTTTGGCCTTCGTCCAGCGTTTTGAAATCGTTGCTCTGAATAGCAGAGAAATGTACGAATACATCTTTGCTACCGTTGTCAGGAGTAATGAAACCGAAACCTTTACCAGCGTCAAACCATTTTACTAAACCAGTCATTTTGTTAGACATAGAAATTACCTTAATTTTTTATAGCGCCTTCCGGCAAATAGGGCCTGTGCACAGAATTTAATTAGCAACAATAAGGAGGCTCAAAAGAAGGGATATCTATGGATAACACTTTGAAATGAGAACTGCTTTACTAAACTGCTTTTTAGGTCTGCGAATCAAACCGACGAGCTATTAACGCACGTATAAAAATCTTTAGCAAGCATTTATTTTAAAAGCGTTTAAAAGACACGGCACCAGACGCTGAACCGCGATAATCATGAAAATAAGCGGATGTTTTATCAGCAGCCAAGAGGATTTTTACCATTTATTTAGTTTGCCATAGCCTAATTGTCCCCAGCCCCAGCCTCTGCGACACACTCTTGTTCGTTTCCATTTGCGATAACATCAACAGCCTCTCTTATTTCCGATTGAAAGCGCATTGCACTCACTCCAGAGTAAACACTCTAGATTATTAACGTAGCGGGTATATCGCGTACGACTTGCTCCTATTACAGTAGCAACCCAAAGGTGATGGGTGTCTGAATATCCGCGGTTATCTGAGCTTTGTATGGTACTGTTGTCATTGGAGAACTTAAAAATTTCCTGTCCTAGAGAGGGATTTAGATGTTTGGCTGGCGTAAAAAAGAGTACGAGAATAACTATATCAAGCTATTGCTCAATATTCCGTCGCCCCCGACTGCATGGCATCCCAGAGTAGAGATTGCTGTTGGAGGATTAACAGAGATCGGCTTTTCTCATCGACAAAACCATCTGTTACTGGTCATATCCTCCTCAGGACGAGGAGTGTTCAACTGTATTACTGGCGAAAAGGTTGCCAGAGACGTAGAGGAATACGGGAGCTGGTACGATCCCATCAATTTAACCTGTAAAGGCATAGGTCCACTAGCCGATGAGGATATTTCCATTGCCGGACTATGTGGCGGCGGATTGCCAATGTGTAATCAATATGGTGAAACATTGGTACGGGCCGCACCAGAATGGCCCCTTGAAGTCCTAATCTGGTGCCCACCAAGTAAAGATGCGTTATGCATAGGTCATCAGGAGGGGTGCCTTAAACTGCTTTCCGACCATTTCCGTTGTACGGGATTTTCATGGAATGGTGAATTCATCATTTCCGCTACGAGTAGTGATATTACCGTGTGGCACAGAAAACCATCGTTTAGCCAAAGTACTACCGCTGTACCAGCTCAAACATAGCGGCTAGTTGACTACTACAGTTTGAACTGACCGCATATTCTTCGTACCGCTACAGCTAATGGTTAGTTAAGCTTTCTTTTACCTTTGTCACACAACGAGGAACCATCAACTCTCTGAGTGTACCCCTTATATCATCGTCATATTGTCGATTAGGAGGGCGATGATCTTGACGGAATGATTCGGCAATCTTAGCCGATGTAACAATATACTCCGACTCATCAATACCAAAATCTGAAAGGCTAAAACCGCGTTCTTTGAAACTGGATACCTCTTCATTAACAATTGCCAGTACATCTCTGTCCGTTGATCCCGCCTTGTCAGTAATATTCCACTCAGTCAGGCAGATTTCATGTGCAGCTTGGCTGGTATCATTAATGGCAGCAAACGATACTAATGGTAAAGCCAGTACTAACATAATGATGTTGCGCATTTTAACGTCAATCTCTTTGAAATAAAAAGGCTCGCTAAAGCGAGCCTGGAAATGGTTTTTCATTTGCGACGTTAAAGTCTTAGCTCCTTGCCGCCGTTCTTTATCAAGATGTCTGCTATATCCTGATTGCCGTTAGCTATAGTCACCACTAAAGGACTGTATCCGCTGTCATTAACAGCATTAACATCTGCCCCTTTTTCCAGAAGAAATATAGCCATTTCTTTGTTACCAATCATTCCCGCTAAATGCAGCGGAGTGAACCCAGCGCCAGTCTTTGAATTGATTAACTCAGGATTCTTATTGATTAATTGGATCGCTTCTTTATTTGATGTTTTTGACCAAATTAAATCCGCTAATCTTTGGTCTTCAGTCAAATCGGAAGCGCAGGCAGAAAAGGACAACAAAATAGCAACAACAAACGATAAAACCGATTTCATACACACTCCAGTGTTCACTCATCCATAAATAGAATGCCAATGATACCAGCGTTATGTTGCTAATAGTTATCTGTTAATTTACACAGCGAGCACAGTAGAAGCAGCATCGCTTTAATAAAAAACCGCACTAGTGGCAGGTTTCTGCCGCTTGCGGATACGGCCAGTTCGCGGATACTGGATACTCGGGGGGAAGAAATACACCTATCTATAAAAGGCCGTATATTAAATTTCGTGGGTTTTTCGTGTATTTTCGCGCCACCTAAAATAAACCATTAAAAATCAACAATTTAAAAAAAAGACCGAACACGATTCCTGTATTCGGTCTAGGGAAATGGCTCTTGGGAGAGCCGTGCGCTAAAAGTTGGCATTTATACAAGCTGCACTAGCCTTGTACCTTAAGCGTAGCCAACTCCACCGCGTTTTCCAGCGTCACCCCGTTCGTAATTATCACAAATGGAACAGATTTCACACTTTATCTTAACCAGATGGAAGTAATTAGTTAACATTAAATAGGTAAATCAATTACTTCATGGCTTACCATCTGGCAAGCATAATTGTTCTGCTCGCTCGATAAATGGCTGAAGGCTTTTCTTCTGTCCGGGATGCTTAGGATCGTCCAGCCAAATCACGTCTATCGGTTGTGCACTTACCTGCCCGGACTTCATCTGCTCAATGGCGATATCGTTTAGCGGATATTGCATCAGCGTCCCTGTATGTAAGGCGTACAGCGCATTGCCAGGGCGACAAATCAGTTGAACTTCTTCGCGAGTAAAAGCCCAGCGATCGCCATATTCCAGCCGGCTGATATTTGCCAGTTTGGCGGCAGCAAAAGCATTCGCAGAAAGTGAGGTAAGCACGATAGATAGCAAAAGTTTCTTCATCATGGTATTCCCGACATGCGTATTCAGACAATGATGTATGTGAGTTTTACAGCCTTATCCAGATCACAGAAAGACAGCATCAAACCTTATAAAACATAAAGTTGTATATCACTACTAGCGCGATCATAGCGACAGAGAGGGATGAAGTCGAGCGCGAAGCAAAGAATAAAATCGGCTGAGAGAGATAAGCAAGAAGATCGTTTGAGGAAAGAAATAGCGGGATAAAAAGAACATTATCCCGCGTTATTCAAATGCGTATTAACCGACAGAGGCGTCGATTGTCATTAGGCTGACGGTGCCGCCGCAGACATTTTTTTCAAGTCCTGATCGATGAAGAATAGACCGCCTTCACTCGCTTTGACCAGAGCCAATTTGTCCAAAATAGAACGGAACAGCTTTTCTTCTTCATGCTGTTCGGCCACGTACCATTGCAGGAAATTAAAGGTAGAATAATCCTGCAAAGCCATCGCCGCATGCGCCAGCTCATTAATTTTTGCTGTAATCAACTGTTCGTGTTCATAGGTCAACTTGAAGACGTCAGCCAGTGAATCAAAATCAATCGGCGGTGCAGCAATCGCGCCTAGCACAGGCAGGCTTCCCGTATCATCCAGATAGTCAAACAGGCGCTGCATGTGCTGCATTTCTTCCTGAGAATGTGTCTTCAGGAAACTCGATGCGCCTTCAAAACCTTTATCACCGCACCATGCACTCATTTGCAAATACAAATTCGCGGAATAAAACTCCAGATTAAGTTGCTCATTCAGCTTCTGAATCATTTCTTTTTTTAGCATAGTAACTCCCTATTTTTCCCGGCAGGTGAAATTATTTAGGGCATTATGCCTGAAAAAACAAAATAAAAAACACTTTATTAACAGCAACAAAATATTAATACAATAAACATAAAAAACAATGCATTACAAAAGTTGCTATTGATATTTATTATCACTTAAGAGCGATTTTAATGTATTATTGCGAATCATTTTTATTACCAAAAAAGTTACAATATCGAGCTATATCACTTACGATAAATCTGTATTAAAAATGATTCCTATTCCGTAATCAGAATAATAAACATCCACATGACAAAGTGAACACTTGCCATTTTTCTGTCGCTACTTTACCGTGACACCTATCAGTCTGTGGCCAATAGGCAGGAGAAAGCGATATGGGACATAATCTGGCAGAATTGTCCAAAGAGGATATGGATAAAGTTAACGTAGATCTGGCAGCATCAGGTGTTGCCTTCAAAGAACGTTATAATATGCCAGTCATTCCTGAGGTTGTGGAAAGAGAACAGCCCGAGCACCTGCGTAACTACTTTCGTGAACGTGTGATGTTTTATCGCCAACGCTCGTTACAGTTCTCTCGTTTACCCTACGAGCCTAAGTCTAAATAGCGATTTCCCTCCTTCCAATCCAATACGGGTTTACCGTGGAAAACATCGCTTTCCACGGGTTACATTCTTACACAGCAAAAATGATTTTCTGCTTGCATATTGGCTCGCACAAGAGGTTAATGGAATAGCACCCTAACCTTTTATCAAGCGAGGCAAGATATGAGTAAAGGACTGGATAGCAAAAAGAACGGTAAGAAAAAACCATTGAAAACGGCCGCCGAAAAACGGGCCGACAAAAGAGCGAAGAAAGCACAAGCTGATATTACCTGAGTCCTGATGTTGCCCAAGTAATGTGCCATGCCGATCGGGTAAACCCGAAAATGGGTTTACCCTCATAACCGCAGTTGCTAGCCCTTATTCGTGACCGTCTTCTGCTTTTTCAAGCACCATCAATAGGAAAGCATATTCTAGCGCGATATCATCATAGCGTTTGAAGCGACCGGATTTTCCACCGTGCCCAGCATCCATATCGGTGTATAACAACACCAGACGATCGTCCGTTTTAACTTCCCGTAATTTTGCTACCCACTTTGCAGGTTCCCAATACTGAACCTGAGAGTCGTGTAACCCAGTAGTCACCAGTAAATGTGGATAGCGCTGAGCGGTCACACCGTCATAAGGACTATATTGCTTGATGTAGTCATAGTAGGTTTGTTCATTCGGATCGCCCCACTCGTCATATTCTCCGGTCGTCAGCGGAATTGACTCATCCAGCATTGTCGTCAACACATCAACAAACGGAACCTGGGCCACAACCCCTTTGAACAGATCGGGTGCCATATTGACTACCGCGCCCATCAAGAGCCCTCCCGCACTCCCTCCCATCGCGAACATGTTTTCTCTGTCGCCATAGCCTTTTTCTATCAATGCCTGGGACACATCGATGAAATCCGTGAAGGAATGCATCTTATTGAGCAACCGACCATCGTCATACCACCGCTGACCCAATTCACCACCGCCACGAATGTGCGTTAAGGCAAAAACGAACCCTCGATCCAACAGGCTCAGACGGCTAACGCTGAAATCTGGCTCCATGCTATTTCCATAGGCACCATAACCGTAAACCAGTATCGGGTTCTTACCAGGGCTGAAGTGATCGCGGTGATAAACGAGGGAAACGGGTACATCAACACCGTCCCTGACGGTGATCCATAAACGCTCGCTCCGATAGTTATCCGGGGAGAAATCTTTTACCTCAGCTTGCTTAAGTAACTGCTGGTCGCCCGTGTCCAGATTCAATTCATACAGCGTGCTGGGCGTTGTCATTGATGAGTAACCATATCGCATCAATGCCGTTTCTGGCGTAGGATTGTACGACAGCCACGTCACATAGCTCGCATCATTGAAAGCGATCGTTTTCTCTTCCTGTGTATGCCAATGGATCTGACGTAATCGGGTTAAACCGCGTTCCCTTTCTTCGACCACCAGCCAATCACGGAACAGTTCAAAACCTTCCAGAACGCGGTGTTCACTTGGAACAATCAGTGTTTCCAGCGTTTGCTCATCAGGTTTATCCGAACGGTAAAGGCCGAAGTTCTTTCCTTCTCGGTTGGAGCGTAGGTAAAATCGTCCCTGATAGTGATCGATGCCATATTCATGATCTTTCCGGCGTGGAATGTATACCTGCGGCACAGCCTCTGGGATTGTCGCGTCGAGCAATAGCACCTCAGTCGTTGTGGTGCTGCTGAGATAAATGGTGATGTAGTGCTCTGATGTCGTTTTGCTCAGGCTGACATAATAGGTGTCATCTTTCTCTTCATATATCAGTTCATCTTGTGCCGGGTCGCTCCCCAGACGGTGACGGTAGACCTGATACGGCAACAGCGTTTGTTCATGTTTACGCACGTAGTACAACACCGTCGAATCTGCCGACCATTCAGCACCTGCGGTCACATTTTCGATCACATCCGGTAACCATTCGCCGCTGTTAAGATCGCGAAAACGAAGTGTGTACTGCCGACGGGATAAAAAATCCTCCGAGAGCGCCAACAGTGTGTTGTTTGGGCTAACCTCAAGTGCGCCGAGACTATAAAATTCATGTCCCTCCGCACGTTGATTCCCATCTAACAGCATTTCCCACGTTTCTGTTGCGTGCTCAAGCTGGCGCAGATAGATGGCGTACTCTTTACCCGGCTCATAGCGACTTTGGTAGCGATAGCCTTTTCTGACATACGGCACCGACATGTCCGTCGACGGTATGCGTTTAACCATTTCGTCATACAGCGACCGTTTACGTGCTTCGTGAGGCGCCATAATGGCTTCACTATAGGCATTTTCCTGTTCCAGGTAGGACAACACCTGCGGATCGGTACGCTGGTCATCACGCAGCCAGTAATAATTGTCGATACGCGTATCGCCATGTGTGCTTATCGCGTGGGGCTTTTTTTCAGCTTGCGGTGTCTTCATCGCGTCGGATCTCATTGTCTTGACATAAAATTTTCACTCTGTAAGAAGAGTGGCACGATTGCCCAGCAATGCCAAGCCACGTCCTTGTCTCTTGGTGCGCTTTTGCGTAATACATTCCAGAGCCCGCCCTCTTTAATGCGCACGCAAACGTTTTCGTTTATACTGCGGCCATTTTTCACAACCCGATCAGGTATAAGGTTATGTTAACGATTGGAACCGCCCTGCGTGCGGATGCCACACGAGTGATGCTGCTTGGCTCCGGTGAATTAGGCAAAGAAGTGGCGATTGAGTGTCAGCGCCTTGGAATCGAAGTGATTGCGGTCGATCGCTATGCCGATGCCCCTGCGATGCAGATTGCACATCGCAGCCACGTCATCAATATGTTGGATGGCGACGCATTAAAAGTGTTGGTTGAAGCAGAACGTCCTGATTATATCGTGCCGGAAATTGAAGCCATCGCCACCGATATGCTGGTGGCATTGGAAAAACAAGGCCACCATGTTGTCCCCTGTGCTGAAGCGACACGCCTGACGATGAACCGTGAAGGCATCCGTCGTCTAGCTGCCGAAACCCTCGGTGTGCCGACATCCACCTACCGTTTTGCCGACAGCAAAGAGAGCTTTCATCAGGCAGTAGAGGCAATTGGCTACCCCTGCATTGTGAAGCCAGTCATGAGTTCATCCGGCAAAGGGCAAAGCCTGATTCGCTCCGCTGAGCAGTTAGATCAAGCGTGGAACTACGCCCAACAGGGTGGTCGTGCAGGCGGCGGGCGCGTCATCGTTGAAGGGTTGGTAAATTTTGATTTTGAGATCACCCTGCTGACCATCCATGCAATTGACGGCATTCATTTCTGTGCACCAATCGGTCACCGACAAGAAGAGGGTGACTATCGTGAATCCTGGCAGCCGCAACAGATGAGTGAACTGGCACAGAAACGCGCGCAAAAAATGGCCAGCGATGTCGTAAAAGCGCTCGGCGGTTATGGCCTGTTCGGCGTTGAACTGTTCGTCTGCGGGGATGACGTCATCTTTAGTGAAGTCTCCCCTCGCCCACACGATACCGGCATGGTGACGATGATCTCTCAGGATCTGTCCGAATTTGCCCTACACGTTCGCGCTTTCCTTGGGCTGCCAATTGGCGCGATTCGTCAGTACGGCGCATCGGCTTCTGCCGTGATTTTGCCTGAACTGGAGAGCAACAACGTACGCTATCAGGGACTGGAAAGCGCGCTCCTCCCTCATACGCAAATTCGCCTGTTTGGCAAACCGGATATCAGCGGCAAACGCCGTATGGGCGTTGCGCTAGCCAGTGCAGAAACGACGGACGATGCTGTTGAAATCGCCAAGCGCGTCGCGGCGAGCGTAAACGTTAGCGGTTAATATCTACTGTTGCTGATTAGGTGGGGTAAACCGTCACTGACGGCGTACACAACGCTTGTCATAAAAAAACGTAGGGAACGTTTTTCAACGTCGCTTGCGACGGCCCGCAGGGTGATGGACAAGGATATCCGTCATAAAAAAACGTAGGGAACGTTTTTTAACGTCGCTTGCGACGGCCCGAAGGTTGACGGACAAGGATGTCCGTCATAAAAAAACGTAGGGAACGTTTTTTAACGTCGCTTGCGACGGCCCGCAGGGTGATGGACAAGGATGTCCGTCATAAAAAAGGCCACTCGCAGTGAGTGGCCTTCGTCATTCAGTAGCCAGTAAACTTACGCTTTTGCGCCTGCAACAGCTTCACGCGCCAGTTCAGTAATACGTGCGTAATCACCGCTTTCCAGTGCATCGTTCGGCACCAGCCAAGAACCACCCACACACAGCACGCTTTTCAGCGCCAGGTAATCACGGTAGTTATTCGGCGTAATACCACCAGTCGGGCAGAAACGGATATGAGCAAATGGACCCGCGATCGCCTGAAGCGCTTTCACGCCGCCGTTAGCTTCGGCTGGGAAAAATTTGAACTCACGTAAGCCGTAATCCATACCCAACATCAGTTCAGACACGGTACTAATACCTGGAATCAACGGAATATTGCCTTCCGTTGCCGCTTTCAGCAGCGGCTCGGTCAATCCCGGACTAATGGCAAACTGCGCACCCGCCTCAACCACCGCAGCCAGTTGCTCAGGGTTTGTCACCGTACCCGCACCCACAATGGCTTCAGGTACTTCTTTGGCAATCGCACGGATCGCATCGATAGCACAGTCGGTACGCAATGTCAGTTCCAGAACGCGAACGCCGCCCGCGACTAACGCTTTTGCCATCGGCACCGCGTGTTCCAGTTTGTTGACCACAATCACAGGAACAACGGGACCCGTTGTCAAAATCTGTTCCGCGCTCGTTTTCCAGTTTTTCATCAAAAGTTATCTCCAGTCATGCCCGAAGGCATCATTAATTATATAGCGCGCCCCTGCCACAGGGATCTGCGTTGCCGCAGATGCCAACCGCACCGTAAGCCATACATTAAAACCGTGGAATGCCGGCATACTTCGGCATTCCAGCTACTGACGTATTATCAAAAAATTACTCGAACTCATTCCAGGAACGACCATCGCGAGTGATCATCGCTACGGATGCGACAGGCCCCCAGCTTCCCGCCTGGTAAGGCTTCGGTGCATCGTTGTCCATCGCCCACGCATCCATGATGGAATCCACCCATTTCCAGGCTTCTTCAACTTCATCACGGCGGACGAACAGCGCCTGAATCCCGCGCATCGTTTCAAGCAACAGACGCTCATAGGCATCTGCCAAATGCTGCTGATTAAAAGTTTCAGAAAAACTCAAATCCAGCTTCACCGTTTGCAGGCGGTGCTTATGCTCTAATCCCGGAATTTTATTCAGAATCTGGATTTCCACACCTTCATCCGGCTGTAAGCGAATGATCAGTTTGTTCTGCGGTAACTGCTGGTATGAATCATGGAACAGATTCAACGCAGGATTTTTAAAGTACACCACCACTTCTGAGCATTTTGTCGGCAAACGTTTACCCGTACGCAGGTAGAACGGCACGCCAGACCAGCGCCAGTCGTCGATGTCGACACGAATCGAGACAAAGGTTTCCGTACTGCTACTTTTATTCGCACCTTCTTCTTCCAGGTAGCCCGGCACTTTATGACCCTGAACAAAACCAGAAGTATATTGGCCGCGTACGGTCGTTTCGTGCACGTTGGAACGGTCAATACGACGCAGTGAACGCAACACTTTCACTTTTTCGTCACGGATGCGATCCGTCGTCAAATCAGACGGCGGTGACATCGCAATCATCGTCAGAATTTGTAACAGGTGATTCTGGATCATGTCGCGCATCTGACCGGCTTTGTCAAAATAGCCCCAGCGCCCTTCAATCCCGACTTCTTCCGCTACCGTAATCTGTACATGGTCGATCGTCCGGTTGTCCCAATTTGAAGAGAACAACGAGTTGGCAAAGCGCAACGCCAACAGGTTTAGAACGGTTTCTTTACCCAGATAGTGGTCGATGCGGTAAACCTGGCATTCGTTAAAGAATTCCGCGACCTGATCGTTAATCACACGCGAGGACGCTAAATCGGTACCCAGCGGTTTTTCCATCACCACACGTGCCGGGTCTTTATTTAGCCCTGCGGCCCCCAACCCTTTGCAAATCGCACCAAATGTGCTGGGCGGCATCGCAAAATAGTTGATGGTAGTACGATTTTTCTGGTCAAGCATCTTGCCCAGTTTGTTGAACGCTTTCGTGTCTTCCACATCAAGATTGCAGAAATCCAAACGACTGCTTAGCGTTTCCCACAACTTATCGTCGATGGCTTCTTTCATAAAGGTGTCAAGCGCTTCGCGCACGACGCGGGTATACTCCGCTTTATCCCAATCCGCACGACCCACTCCAATAATTTTGGTGTCCGTATGGATGTGCCCTGCTTTTTCCAACTGGTACAGGGAAGGCAGCAATTTACGGCGCGCCAGATCGCCCTTGGCACCGAAAATAACCAGATCGCACGCTTGGGCTGTTGAAGTTACCGCCATGTTCATCTCCTCGTTGCAGGATGCTGTAATTTTATTACAGCGCTAATGTACTCTTTTTGACTACAGCCAGTAAACCCATCATAAAAATGCCAAATAACGGGTGGTATTGACCGAAAACCACACATAAATCGGTCTGTGCCGTGGTTGGAATCACTTATTGATTTGCCCTAAACCGAAATTTTTCGTCGTTTTTGACAGTCGATTACTTTTCTGAAAGTTAGACACATGTCATGTTCTGGCAAAAAAAGGACCCAACTTAGCATGTTGCCCGCTGCCAACCACCACAGGGTCGTAGTATATTTTCATGACCTGCATTTTTTCACGTAATGCATGCCAGTTGTACCTTTAGTTGAAATTGGAAAAAACTTACATGGCCCTTGTCGTATGAATATGCTGGAAAAAATCCAGAGTCACTTAGAACTCTTGAGCAAATCAGAAAGAAAAGTGGCTGAAGTGATCCTGAGCACTCCGCAGACGGCCATTCACTCCAGCATCGCGACCTTGGCAAAAATGGCCGACGTCAGTGAACCAACGGTTAATCGTTTCTGTCGTCGCCTTGAAACTAAGGGTTTTCCCGATTTTAAACTACATCTGGCGCAAAGTCTGGCAAACGGTACGCCGTATGTGAACCGTAACGTTGAAGAAGATGACAGCGTTGACGCCTACACCAGTAAAATCTTTGAATCCGCGATGGCTGGCTTAGAGCAGGTGAAATCCAGTCTGGATGTCACTGCCGTCAACCGCGCCGTGGATTTGCTCACGCAGGCAAAGAAAATCTCTTTCTTTGGCTTGGGTGCCTCCGCCGCCGTCGCACACGATGCGATGAACAAATTTTTCCGCTTCAATATCCCCGTCGTTTATTTCGATGACATCGTTATGCAGCGCATGAGCTGCATGAATTCCAGCGACGGCGATGTCGTAGTGTTGATCTCCCATACTGGCAGAACCAAGAGTCTGGTCGAAATGGCGCAGTTAGCGCGCGAGAATGATGCAACCGTGATCGCCATTACCTCGGACGGCACACCGCTGGCGCGTGAAGCCTCGCTAGCACTGCGGCTTGATGTGCCTGAAGATACCGATGTCTATATGCCGATGGTGTCCCGTATCGCTCAGTTAACGCTGATCGATGTGCTGGCGACAGGATTTACTTTACGCCGCGGAGAAAAATTTCGTGATAACCTGAAACGGGTCAAAGAGGCCTTGCGCGAATCACGCTTTGATAAAGATGAACGATTGATCAATCCCTTCAGGTGATAGGTCATTTTTAGATTGTGCTTTGTTTTTGAGTTATACCTTATACCCTAAATAATTCGAGTTTCAGGAAGGCGGCAAGCGAGGGAGTCCCGATGAGCTTACTCAAGTAAGTGATTCGGGTGACTAAACGCAGCCAACGCACATGTAACTTGAAGTATGACGGGTAATGAGAAATGAGCGGTATCATCAACCTGTTTCATCTTGAGGTGACCAGAGACTACGGTCATGGAAAGATGACGGGGATTACCTGTACAGTATGATAATCAGACTCAACACGATGTTCGAATAACGCAGGTGAAATAGTTTTGTTGTAAAGTGACATTTTGCACCGTTATTCGACGCTTAATCGCAACACGACAGCTTCACAAGTGAACGGAGTTATACATGTCCAGACGGCTCAGAAGAACCAAGATTGTCACCACCCTGGGGCCCGCTACCGACCGTGATAATAATCTTGAAAAGATTATCAGTGCGGGCGCTAACGTAGTACGCATGAATTTTTCTCACGGCACAGCAGAAGACCATCAATTACGTGCCAACAAAGTTCGTGAAATTGCGGCAAAATTAGGCCGCCATGTTGCCATTCTTGGCGATCTACAGGGTCCAAAAATCCGTGTTTCTACCTTCAAAGAAGGTAAAATTTTCCTGAATGTCGGCGACAAATTCTTACTAGATGCCAATTTAGCGAAAGGCGAAGGCGATAAAGAAAAAGTCGGGATCGATTATAAAGGCTTGCCGAGCGACGTGGTGCCAGGCGATATCCTGCTATTGGATGATGGTCGGGTACAGTTGAAAGTCCTTCAGGTTGAAGGTCTGAAAGTATATACCGAAGTCACCGTTGGTGGGCCGTTGTCTAACAACAAAGGTATCAACAAACTCGGTGGCGGCTTATCTGCCGAAGCGCTGACGGAAAAAGATAAAGCCGACATTATTACTGCCGCAAAAATTGGCGTCGACTATCTGGCTGTCTCTTTCCCTCGTACCGGTGAAGACCTCAACTACGCACGCCGACTCGCACGTGACGCAGGCTGTAACGCCAAGATCGTATCAAAAGTTGAACGCGCAGAAGCCGTTTGTTCAGATGCCGCAATGGATGACATTATTCTGGCTTCCGACGTGGTGATGGTCGCGAGGGGCGATCTGGGCGTCGAAATTGGCGATCCAGAACTGGTGGGGATTCAGAAGAAGTTGATTCGCCGCGCCCGTCAGTTGAACCGTGCGGTTATTACCGCTACGCAGATGATGGAATCGATGATCACCAATCCGATGCCAACACGCGCCGAGGTGATGGACGTCGCCAACGCCGTACTCGATGGCACCGATGCAGTGATGCTGTCAGCAGAGACCGCGGCGGGTCAATATCCTGCTGAAACCGTCGCTGCCATGGCGAAAGTGTGTTTAGGCGCGGAGAAAATTCCAAGCATCAACGTTTCCAAACATCGCCTTGACGTGCAGTTTGATAACACGGAGGAATCCATTGCGATGTCTTCCATGTACGCGGCCAACCACCTGAAAGGGGTTACCGCGCTGATCGCCATGACGGAATCTGGCCGCACTGCGCTAATGATGTCCCGTATCAGTTCCGGCCTGCCCATTTTCGCCATGTCTCGTCATGAGCACACGCTGAATCTGACCGCACTGTATCGCGGCGTCACCCCTGTACATTTCGATAGTTACACCGATGGCGTTGCCGCGGCCAATGATGCGGTGATCCGACTGCGCGATAAAGGCTTCCTGATGTCTGGGGATCTGGTCATCGTTACACAGGGCGACATCATGGGGACGGTAGGTACAACCAACACGATTCGCATTCTACGCGTGGAATAATCATTGCATGACCGATCCGCTACGCAGTGGTGGGCGGTTCATTCGAGCAAAAAGCCGGACGATTTCTCGTCCGGCTTTTTTATCAATCAGCGGCTACCCGCGATTCATCTCGCAATTAATTACGGTATAAATCATCCCGACAATACGGTTCAATTTCTCCCGGCTTACGGGTTTTTAACAGCTTCAGAATCCAGGTGTACTGTTCTGGGTTCGGCCTGACCAGAATCTCTACTTCTTCATTCATGCGCCGTGCAATGTAAGCATCATCCGCTTCCGCCAAATCATCCATCGGCGGACGAATAAACACATCCAGACAACCGTCTTTGGCGTTATACACCGGGAACAGCGGCACAATATCAGCGCGACACACTTTCATCAGCCGTCCGACGGCAGGCAACGTTGCCTTATAGGTTGCGAAGAAATCCACAAACTCGCTGTGCTCAGGGCCGTGATCCTGATCGGGTAAATAATATCCCCAGCACCCGGAGCGCACGGAGCTAATAAATGGTTTAATACCATCGTTGCGGGCATGGATGCGTCCACCGAAGCGACGACGTAACCGATTCCACCAATAATCCACCAGCGCATTTTTCTGGTTGTGGAACATCGCCGCCATACGCTGCCCGCGAGAGGTCAGCAGCATCGCTGGGATATCAACGCCCCATCCATGCGGAACCAGAAAGATCACGTTCTTCTCTTGCGCTTTAATGCGTTCAAGAATGTCTTCACCATGCCAGCGCACATACTTCTCTATTTTCTTCGGGTTACGAATCCCCACTTCTACCATCATGATCATCGACTGAGGTGCCGTCGCAAACATGTCATCAATGATGGCTTCGCGCTGTGCTTCCGTTAATTCCGGCATGCAATACAGCAGATTAATGCGAGCACGGCGGCGAGCACCTTTTGATATTCTCCCAACAAAACGCCCTAACCCGCCCAGCACCGGGTTTCTTAACCGAGCGGGAATATAGGCTGCGAGTGCCATCACACCAACGCCTAACCAAACGCCCCAATAGCGCGGATGAAAAAAGGCGCGTTGAAACTGGGGAACAAATTCAGCGTTCGATTTTTTTTCTTTTTCCATGCCTAAACTCTTCAGATCAATCAATAAACACAATCATAATTGTCGCTTAGCGTTTAGCAACACCCGCCAACAATTACGCAAAAACACATCTGCTCGACAATAAAAACCAAGAGCCTGCGTTCTATAAATGAAAATGCCGGCAGCAAGCCACCGGCATAACATGCAGTCCGTACTATCCTAAATCATTCGAGTTGCGTGACAAAACGTTAACATTTTGACCAACGCACAAACAACGTAAAGTATGACGGATATCGTTAATCAAACTTAAGCTGCGGCACGACTTCCTTCACCTGCGCCAGATAGTCACGACGCTCTTTACCTGCCAGCCCTTCAGAGCGCGGCAGTTGCGCCGTTAACGGGTTAACTGCCTGCTGGTTGATCCAGAATTCGTAGTGCAGATGCGGCCCAGTGGAGCGCCCTGTGTTACCAGATAGCCCGATGCGATCGCCACGTTTCACTTTCTGCCCTGGCTTAACCAGAATACGGTGCATATGCATGTAGCGCGTGGTGTACTGGCGGCCGTGACGTATAGCGACATAATTCCCCGCAGCACCGCTGCGCTTTGCAATCACCACTTCGCCATCCCCAACAGCTAGAACGGGTGACCCTACCGGCATAGCAAAATCGACACCTTTATGCGGTGCGACGCGCCCGGTCACCGGATTCAAACGACGTGGATTAAAGTTGGAGGAAATTCGGAACTGTTTCATGGTCGGGAAACGCATAAAACCACGCGTCAGACCAGAGCCTTCGCGATCGTAGAATTTGCCGTCTTCCGCACGAATGGCGTAATAGTCTTTACCACCGGTATTCAGGCGAACACCGACCAGCTCACTTTGTTCACTTTTACCATCAAGCATTTCACGGGACATCAGCACAGAGAAGGTATCGTCTTTGCGTAATTTACGGAAATCCAACTGCCATTGCAGTGCTTTGATGACTTCACGCACTTCTGTGCTGGTCAAGCCAGCATTTTTTGCGCTGCTGACAAAACTGCCACTCACCCGACCATTCAGTACGCTGTTGCGCCACTCACCTTTCAGCGTTTCAATTCGCTCTTTAAAATCTGTACCCACACGCTCATAAATGCGAGTTTCACGGCGGGACATCTGCCAGGTCAAGCTTTGCAGATCGCCATTCTCTCCCAAAGCCCAGGATAGCTGTTGACCAATTTTCAAGTTTCGCAAATCTTTATTCTGGTCAGCGAGTTGGGTGACATCGGCAATATCAATGCCGTACTGCGTCAAAATACTGCTTAAGGTATCCCCCGTAGAGACGATGTACTCGTGGACGCCGCCTTCATCGGCAACCTTATCATCGAGCTCATCTTGTGGGATGTCATCATCAGGCGAGGGTTGATCTATCGGCTCACTGGCTTCAGGCGTCAGAGTACGCAGTTGGCTGGTTTCCAGGTCGATATCTTTCACAATGACAGGGGCATCATCGACGTGGGGATAAACAAAAGGCCGCCAAACAGCGACGGCCAATGTCACAACGGTAAGCGACCCCAGCATGACGCGATGGGGGCGTGGTAAACTGTTATACGCCAGAGCGATAGTTCGGACTATCTGCTGCACTTATTCGTATCCTCATAATTTTTCCTCCAGACAGCTCACATACTGGTTCGATAGTTGCAACAAGAAATCGGCATAGCTATCTCTACCCAGTGCAATATTGCTTCCCAATGGATCGAGCACACCCGAGCGCACGTCGGTTCCCTTGGCAACAGCATTAATAACGGCTGGCCTGAATTGTGGTTCAGCAAAAACGCATACGGCTTTGTGCTCAACCAACTGTGTTCGTATTTGATGTAAACGCTGTGCACCGGGCTGAATTTCGGGGTTAACAGTAAAGTAACCCAAGGGACTTAATCCATAGTGTTTCTCAAAATAGCCATAGGCATCATGGAACACGAAATAGCCTCTACCCTGCACAGGCGCTAGCATCTTAACAATTTTTTCATCTGCTTGTGCAATTTTATCCGTGAAATAAAGCAGATTCGCGTCTAGTTTGTCCTTATTCTGAGGCATAAGTTCCAATAATTTTGCATGAATAGCGATTACCGCCTGTTTTGTCATCTCCGGCGAGAGCCAAATGTGCATATTGTACTCACCATGATGGTGATCATCGTCGCCGTCATCATGGCTGTGCTCGTGACCTTTTTCATGCTCATCATGTGCCTGCTCATGGCTATCTTCATGATCGTGTCCTGCCTCTTTTTCCAGCGCAGATTTAATGCCTGGCAGCGTGGAAAGCGCAATTTGCTTTGCTGGCGAAATTTTCGCTAACGGTTTCCCAAGGAAGGCTTCCATTTCCGGCCCAACCCAAATCACCAGGTCGGCGGACTGTAAACGCTGGACATCAGACGGGCGCAAGGCATAATCGTGGGGCGATGCACCATCAGGTAATAGAACCTCAGTTGGCGTCACGCCATCGGCAATCGCCGACGCAATGAATCCCAAAGGGCGAATGGACGTAATAACCGCAGCGGATGCCGCGTTGATTGACATCCCACTTGCGAGTAGCGCGCTGGCAACAAACACACTTTTTAACCATTTTTTGGGCTGAATACATTTTTTTTGTTGAATTGATTGCTGCATGAAAGTCGATCCCATCGATTTTTATCGTGTTGTTTGTTATATTATAACGTTACATGAGTTATGCAAACCGAATTATATGTCTACATTGGTATCACTTAATAATATTTCAGTAACATTTGGCAGCCGAAAGGTTCTGTCAGATATTTCTCTGACCTTGCAGGAAGGTCGAATTCTGACGCTGCTTGGGCCGAATGGCGCAGGAAAATCAACGTTAGTGCGCGTGGTCCTGGGACTGCTTTCCCCCACTTCTGGCTCGCTGGTGCGCGATCCTGCGCTGCGTATCGGTTACGTTCCACAGAAGCTGCATCTGGATACCACCCTGCCCTTAACCGTCAGCCGTTTTATGCAACTGCGCCCCGGCGTGAAAAAGCAGGATATTTTACCCGCCCTTAAACGCGTTCAGGCTGCGCACCTGCTGGAACAACCGATGCAGAAACTCTCCGGTGGCGAAACCCAGCGCGTCCTCTTAGCTCGCGCACTGCTCAACCAGCCTCAGCTTCTGGTGCTGGATGAACCGACACAGGGTGTCGACGTCAATGGGCAACTGGCACTGTACGACCTGATTAATCAGCTACGGCAGGAATTCCACTGCGGCGTACTGATGGTGTCACACGATCTGCATTTGGTGATGGCGAAAACCGATGAAGTCCTGTGCCTTAATCAGCATGTTTGTTGCTCCGGTACGCCCGAAGTGGTTTCCCTTCATCCCGAATTTTTAGCCATGTTTGGTCACCGCGGCACGGAGCAATTAGCCATTTATCGCCATCATCATAATCATCGCCATGACCTGCAAGGGCGCATCATTCTAAAAAGACAAGGTGGAAACGACGCATGATAGAGCTGCTGTTTCCCGGTTGGCTGGCGGGGATTTTGCTGGCTATTGCCGCAGGCCCGCTCGGTTCGTTCGTCGTCTGGCGACGGATGTCTTACTTCGGCGATACGCTGGCGCACGCATCCTTACTCGGCGTTGCATTTGGTCTGCTGCTAAACATCAACCTTTTTTCCGCCGTCATCGCCGTAACGCTCATTCTGGCACTTGGATTGGTCTGGCTGGAGCGACGCCCCTATCTGGCCGTCGATACCTTGCTCGGCATCATGGCACACAGTGCGCTTTCGCTTGGATTGGTCGTCGTCAGCCTAATGAACAATGTACGCGTGGACCTGATGGCGTACCTGTTTGGCGATTTACTCTCCGTCACCACAGAAGATCTGTGGGTTATCAGTGCTGGCGTGATCGTCGTTGTCGCCGTCATGCGTTGGCAATGGCGCGCCCTGCTTTCCATGACGATCAGCCCTGAGCTGGCGCATGTCGACGGCGTGAAACTCCAACGCACCAAGTTGCTTCTCATGCTGACGACTGCATTAACGATTGGCATTGCCATGAAATTTGTTGGCGCATTGATCATTACCTCACTGCTGATCATTCCCGCCGCTAGCGCCAGACGTTTTGCACGGACGCCGGAACAAATGGCAAGCATCGCGATTATTGTTGGCATGATTGCCGTGACAGGCGGTTTGGCCTTCTCGGCTGGCTACAATACACCGGCGGGACCCTCGGTGGTACTGTGCGCATCATTGCTGTTTATTGTCAGCCTGATTAAGCGGCAACCCACTTAGTCATTGGTAAAAAACCAAAACGAAAAGCCCTTCTGAATCAGATATTCAGAAGGGCTTTATATTTTGAAGGCAGCGTGACCCGTTTCTATTTCCGGTTGGCCATATCTGGAATGATTAAATCGCCCCGTAAGACATACGAACCCAGTACATCCTGCGTTTTTTCATTGAGCCAGGAGACAATTCTGGCGGCTACCGCATCCATCGAGTATTCAATTGCCGGTATTGCCGGGATGCCCGGAACATCGAGAGAACCGGCAAGACTGAATACCATAATGTCTTTTGGCACCGATTTATTAAACGCCTGAAGCTGTGTAATAACACGCTTGGCTTCCAGTTCATCCGCGACCAGCAACGCATTGAAATTCAGCGTCGTACTGTTATTGAGCAGCACTTGCAACGCTACCGATGACGATGAAGAGGAATCCATAAAAATCAGGTTGCGGTTAAACGGCAGAAAGTTATTTTCTAGCGCTCGCTTATACCCTAACAGCACCTGTTCCGCCGAGCTGCTGGCGGCGGGATTAATCAGTGCGATTTGCCGTCGTCCCTGCCGAATCAGGTAATTACACGCTGTTTCTGTGGCAAAAGCATGATCGAATTGTAGGCTGTTGGTGGTATCAGCCTCCATGCAGTCGATCAGAATAATGTTCTTATCGGCCAGATTCAGCGGAAAACGGGCGCCGATGATTAAAATATCATCACACAAGCCGCTAGTCAGTTCATCCAGCACACTCAGCACTTCTGTCCTACTGCTGGCAAACCGTAACAAGAGGTGCTTTTGATGCCGACTAAAGTGTTTTTCCAGCGCATAGAGATAGCCGGTCGTCTGGTTGATGTTGTCCTGTGCGCAAATGACGCCGATACACCCAGTTGACTGGCTTAACAGCGATTGAGCGATAACGTTTGGCCGATATTTAAGCTCATCAACCGCTTTTAATACCGCAAGCCGGCTGGCTTCCTTTACACCGCGTGAACCACTCAACACCCGGGAGACTGTGGCTTTGGACACCCCAGCTAAACGCGATACATCGTTGATTGTAGACATTATTTGCCCCTGGAGAACGCTAAATCCGACTCGAAATCTGTGCACTGACCCTAAATTATATTGCCTTGCAGTATAACCGTTTCCATTCAGCATGGAAACCGATTATCCATTTAACAGCCAATAGACATTTCAGCCATTAAGATGTGATGTAAATCTAATTAATACCGCCGGAAATCGTCACACATTGACGGGCATCACAGTTCTCTTTTCTTTGAATGGAAAACGGTTTCCATATGATATCCAATCATCCTGGCAATAACTTTTTACATTCTGCTTAGCGAAAAATGCGATCCGTTGCGGAAGAAACATAACGGTATAAGCCTATGTTCATAAAAGGTTGCAGCACGCGACATTTTCATCGGACCTGTTAATACAAGGGGTTACGAGATGTAATGTAGCGATAACGTACTTGATGATGATCTATCGCCGCCGCGGCGATACATAAAAAGGTGTTCATATGAGTTCCTTATATCAATCAATGATTGCCGCTATCGAACAATCGATTACCCCACTGGCTGGGCGTTTAGGGCAACAAAAGTATGTGATCGCTATCCGCGATGGCTTTACCGCCGCTCTCCCCTTTATGATCATCGGCTCGTTTATGTTGGTGTTTATTTTCCCCCCCTTCTCCGCCAATACCACCGTCGGGTTTGCGCGCGCCTGGTTGGACTTTTCTATCACCTATCGCGAACAATTGATGCTGCCTTTCGAGTTGAGCATGGGCGTGATGACATTTTTCATCTCCGTAGGTGTGGGGGCCAGCCTGGGACGACAGCTTCAACTCGATTCCGTGATGTCTGGCCTGTTGGCATTTATGGCTTTCCTGCTCGTCGCGGCGCCTTACGCAGATGACAAAATTTCTACCGAGTATCTGTCAGGGCAAGGCATCTTTACCGCCTTACTGACGTCTATCTACGCCACTCGCGTTTATGCCGCCCTGAAGCAGCACAAGATTACGATTCGCCTGCCGAAAGAGGTGCCAACGGGAGTCGCCCGCTCATTTGAAATTCTCATTCCCGTGTTAGTGATTGTCGCCACACTGCATCCACTTAACCTCTTCGTTGAGGCGCAAACAGGGATGATCATTCCCGAAGCGATTATGCACCTGCTGGCACCGCTGGTTTCCGCCTCAGATTCTCTGCCCGCTATTCTGCTGTCCGTGCTGCTGTGCCAGCTTTTCTGGTTTTCGGGTATCCACGGTTCGCTGATTGTCACGGGCATCATGAATCCATTCTGGATGACTAATCTGGCCGTGAATCAGGCCGCGCTGGCGGCAGGCGAAGTATTGCCGCATATCTATTTACAGGGATTTTGGGATCACTATCTGCTAATCGGTGGCGTCGGCTCAACGTTGCCTTTGGCATTTCTGCTGTTACGCAGCAAAGTCTCGCACTTGCGTACCATCGGCAGAATGGGTGTTGTACCGAGCTTCTTCAACATCAACGAGCCGATCATGTTCGGCGCACCGATCATCATGAACCCGATGCTGTTTCTCCCTTTCGTCTTCGTACCTATGATCAATGCCGTACTGGCGTACACGGCAACCAAAATGGGCTGGCTGGCACAGGTCGTATCGCTCACACCCTGGACGACACCGGCTCCCATTGGCGCATCGTGGGCAGCAAACTGGAGTTTCAGCCCGCTGATCATGTGCCTGCTGTGTATGGTGTTTTCCGCGCTAATGTATTTACCGTTCCTGCGTGCCTATGAACGTACGCTAATGAAAACTGAGGAACAAAAAATACAGAGCGATCTGTCATTAATTAAACCAGCAAAGAGTAATTAATTCGGTTAGATAAAAAGAGTAAATAACAGCGAGGAAGCGTTCAGGATAAATATATTTCCATTTTCCGCCTTAGATAGCATTAAAGAATGCGGCATAAGAGACATAACTATTGTCGCTAATATTCAGTTAAATAAAAAATAGGTTCTATGATGATTACATTAGAAGATGCAGTAATGGAAATTATCGTCAATGCTGGGCAGTCGCGCAGTCTGTGTTTTGAAGCACTGCATGCAGCAAGAAAAGGCGATATTGATGAAGCTAAAAATTTGTTGAAGGAAGCCGATGGCTATGCACGTAAAGCGCATCATATGCAAACCCAGTTGATCGAGCAGGATGCAGGGGAAGCCAGACAACCGATGACATTAATTATGGTTCATGCTCAAGATCATTTAATGACATCGCTACTTGCTCGCGAATTATCAGAAGAAATTATTCATCTTTATCAACGGCAATAATGCAAATAATGAATGCCTCTTGAAAGGAGGAGCGATTACGTCAGTTATTTAATTACGTCATGCTGTTAAAAAAATAACAATCACCTTGTTCTGAGCGTCGCATCATTATTACGCCAATCAGAGCGGGATGGTTATTGTCTGAAAATAACTTACCGAATTGAGATGACTATGACAAATTGCAAAAAACTTCCCGTTACGCTGGCGGTACTGGCTGCCCTTTGCTCCGGTTCCGCGCTCGCACAAGAAACGATTACTCAGGAACAATTAGACCGAATTGTTGCTCAGGCAGTGGAAAAAGCGCTGGCAGAGCGTCAGGCCAAGTTAGACGCGATTGCCAGCAAGCAAGTCGATCCTCTGACAACACCTGAGGCACCAAAAACCCCTGACATGGCGATACCCTATGGCGTCGAATTCACCGGTTATGCACGTTACGGCGCGCAATTCCAGAGCGGTGACCAGAAATATGTTGCGGTTGACGGTTCCTACAACGGGGGTTCCGCGCTGGGTCGTCTGGGTAATGAAGGCAACGGCGGTGAATTTCAACTTTCCAAGGCATTCAAGAGTGACAACGGCGCAATCTGGGATGTCGTCGTGATGATCGACCACTGGGGTGATGAGGTTAATCTGAAGAAGGCCTATGCGGGCGTTACTAACCTTTTCGCCTCTCAGCCAAATGCCTACCTGTGGGCCGGTCGTGATTTCCATCAGCGTCCACAGCAGGGTATCAACGACTACTTCTGGATGAACCACGACGGTCAGGGCGCGGGGATAAAGAATTTTGATCTCGGCGGTATTCAATTTGATGTCGCGGCCGTCGCGGCCGTGGAATCCTGTAACCCTGAAATAATCACGAATAATGCGAACCCTTCACGCATCAGCTGTACTGGCAGTTCTGGTACGGGTGATAAAGGCAATTACGCGCTGACGTCCAAAGTTCATGGCATCAAGCTGGGGCCGTTGGACCTCGCTCTGTACGCAAACTACGGTTTTGATTCAAAAGCAGTGGATAACAATGCGCGTCTGAAAGCCTGGCAAGGCGGCGCGGTCCTGAGCCACACGGGGAAAAATAGCCTCAATCAGTTTATCACTCGCTATTCGAACAATGCGGATAACAGCGTTTACAACAAAACGGACAACCTGAAAACCTTCTATGCCAGCTTTGAAGGCAAATACAAATTCACGCCGCAAACGCAGGTCGAATATCTGCTGGCCTACCACGACTACTCGAATGACTCAGCCAGTCAGGACGATCGTCGTAACTACAATGCCATCGTTCGCCCGATGTATTTCTGGAATGATGTGCATTCCACCTGGCTTGAAGCAGGCTATCAGCATGTAGATTACGGTCAGGGAGGTGATAACAAAGGATGGAAACTGACGCTTTCCCAGAATGTCTCGATCGCCATGGGACCGGAGTTCAGACCGATGCTGCGCTTCTATGTCACCGGCGGTGAAGTGGATAACAAGCACACCGCGCGGACAACGACCGGCGTCAACACGCAGCTGGATTCGTTCAACGTTGGGGCAATGTGGGAAGCCTGGTTCTAATCACATAAATTCAGGGAGACCGCGTGGTCTCCCTGAGTATGGAAAGCATTTCTTAAGCGATACGTTTTTTCACTCGTTAACTTAAATCTTCACGCGTTAAGCCAAAATGCCGATAGGCGTGCTGCGTCGCCATTCGACCACGCGGTGTACGCTGAATAAATCCTTGTTGAATAAGAAACGGTTCCAATACATCTTCGATAGTTTCGCGCTCTTCGCCAATCGCGGCGGCCAAATTGTCCAGCCCGACAGGGCCGCCCATGAATTTATCGATGATCGCCAACAGCAGCTTACGATCCATGTAGTCAAAACCTTCGGTATCCACCGCCAGCATATCCAACGCCTGCGTCGCTACGGCTCCGGTAATCGCACCTTCCGATTTAACCTCAGAGAAATCACGTACCCGGCGCAACAGCCGGTTAGCAATACGCGGCGTGCCACGCGCACGACGAGCCACTTCAAGGGAACCTTCCGGTGTCAGATCCAGCCCCAGGCACTGTGCGCTGCGGCCAACGATATACTGTAAATCCGCCACATTATAAAATTCCAGACGCTGCACGATGCCAAAACGATCGCGCAGCGGCGAGGTTAACGACCCCGCACGCGTCGTTGCGCCAATCAGCGTGAAAGGAGGTAAATCGAGCTTAATTGAGCGGGCCGCTGGCCCCTCGCCGATCATGATATCCAGTTGATAATCTTCCATCGCCGGATACAGCACTTCTTCCACCACGGGCGACAAACGATGAATTTCATCGATAAACAAGACATCATGCGGCTCGAGATTGGTCAACAACGCAGCAAGATCGCCCGCTTTTTCCAACACCGGGCCCGACGTTGTGCGCATGTTCACGCCCATCTCATTGGCGACAATATTCGCCAACGTCGTTTTACCCAAGCCGGGAGGACCAAAAATTAGCAGATGATCCAGCGCATCCCCACGTTTGCGAGCGGCTTGAATGAAAATTTCCATCTGCTCACGCACCTGTGGCTGGCCCACATACTCTTTCAGCAGCTTAGGGCGCATCGCGCGGTCGAGAAATTCTTCTTCGGGAATAGCGTCAGCGGAAATTAAACGATCGGCTTCTATCATGAATACCTCACAGCGCTGCGCGCAGTGCATCCCTGATCAGGGTTTCACAGTCAGCATCAGGACGCGCGATCTTGGAAATCATACGGCTGGCTTCCTGCGGCTTATAGCCCAGCGCCACCAGCGCCGCGGCAGCTTCCGATTCGGGATCGCTGGCACGGCTTTCTGCGCTAGCTGGCGATGCCAACGGAATATCGCTGACCGGATTAAACAGATCGCCGCTCAAGCCCTTGAAGCGATCTTTCATTTCCACCACCAGCCGTTCTGCCGTTTTCTTACCGACGCCAGGGAGTTTAACCAACGCACCGATCTCTTCACGCTCGACCGCACTGACAAACTGCGGCGCGGACATGCCAGAGAGAATCGCCAGCGCCAGCTTAGGCCCAACGCCGTTCACTTTAATCAGCTCGCGGAACAGTGCCCTCTCCTGCTTATCATTAAAGCCGTACAGCAATTGCGCATCTTCGCGAACCACAAACTGGGTAAAAATAATCGCTTCCTGATTGAGTTCAGGAAGCTCGTAAAAGCACGTCATCGGCATATGGACTTCATAACCCACACCGTTAGCTTCTATCAGCACCTGCGGTGGCTGTTTTTCCAGAATAATGCCTCTGAGACGACCTATCACGTTGCGCTTCCTTTTACGTAGGGAATGAATGGCTTGAAGTATGACGAGTATATAACATAAAAAAGGCTGGATGAATATCCAGCCTCCTGTTTCAACGCAGTCGTCCTGCCAGCGGGTTAACTTTCGCCGCCGCAGTTCGCAGCAGGCTCTGATTAAAGTGGCAATGTGTAATGGCAATCGCCAAGGCATCTGCGGCATCTGCCTGCGGACTAGCCGACAGTTTCAGCAATGAGCGAACCATATGCTGCACCTGCTTTTTATCCGCCGCACCTGTTCCTACCACGGTTTGCTTGACCAACCGCGCCGCGTATTCAAACACGGGCAGATCCTGATTCACGCCGGCGACGATAGCCACACCGCGTGCCTGCCCCAGCTTCAAAGCCGAATCCGGGTTTTTCGCCATGAAAACTTGCTCAATCGCCATACAGTCTGGCCGAAATTGCGTAATGATTTCACTGACGCCCGCATAAATCAGCTTCAACCGCGTGGGCATGTCATCCACCACGGTACGAATGCAACCACTACCGAGATACGTCAGATGCCGTCCCTGCTGGCGGATAATGCCATAACCCGTGACGCGCGAACCGGGGTCAATGCCGACTATTATTGTCATAGTGCTACGATTGTCATAGTGCTACGATCATCATCATGCTGCTCCGCCGATTCGCCCGTGTAGATAGTCGTTTCTATTTAGCATTACCGAGCGGCCGTTACAGCAGTTCAGCCACCTCATCGGAGATCTCACCGTTATGGTAAACCTCCTGCACATCGTCGCAGTCTTCCAGCATGTCGATCAGACGCATCAGCTTCGGTGCCGTTTCTGCATCCATATCCGCCTTGGTTGACGGAATCATGGACACTTCAGCCGCTTCGGCTTTCAGGCCAGCCGCATCCAACGCATCTTTCACGTTACCGAACGTTTCCCACGGCGTGAAGACGTCAATCGCACCGTCGTCATACGTCACAACATCATCAGCACCGGCTTCTAGCGCCGCATCCATCACCGCATCTTCATCCAGACCCGGCGCATAAGAAATGACGCCTTTCTTGGTGAAGAGGTATGACACGGAACCATCAGTCCCCAGATTACCGCCGGTTTTGGTAAACGCATGACGCACCTCGGAAACGGTACGGTTGCGGTTGTCACTCAGGCATTCCACCATGACAGCCGTGCCACCCGGTCCGTAACCTTCATAAATGATGGTTTCCATGTTGGCATCATCGTCACCGCCGACACCACGAGCAATGGCGCGATTCAGCGTATCGCGCGTCATGTTGTTGGACAGTGCTTTATCGATCGCTGCGCGCAGACGTGGGTTAGACCCAGGATCGCCGCCACCCAGACGGGCTGCGGTAACCAGTTCGCGGATAATCTTGGTAAAGATCTTACCGCGCTTGGCATCCTGTGCTGCTTTACGATGCTTTGTGTTAGCCCACTTACTATGACCTGCCATAAAAATCTCCGAAAAAAGCCTGTTCAGGCCGGATAAATAACAAACTCTTCAATCGCCTGCCGATTGCTCCAGGACTTAGTTAACTGTGCCGCATGGGGCACATCCAGCCACTGGTAAGCAAGATGCTCGGATAATTGCACCTCGCGCTCAGCAGGTAACGCAAGGCAATACCAATGTTCGGTATTGTGCGTGACCCCCGGCGCATAGCGACGTCTCAAATGAGCAAATAGCTCAAACTCAATACAGCGCTGACAGTCAAAGAGTGATAACGCTTCAGCGGATATATCAATGTTAACTTCTTCTTTGACTTCACGCTGTGCAGCATACGGCGCACTTTCCCCTTCTTCTATACTCCCCGTCACGGATTGCCAGAATTCAGGATCGTCGCGCCGTTGCAGCATCAGCACTCGCCCAGTGTCACGGGCATAAATCACCACCAACACCGAAACGGGTCGCTTATATACCATCTTATTCGTTCTCGGATTTTCCATCCTGAGCCGCTTTCCCTTTCACAACAACCGCAATCGCAAGCTCTTCCAGCGAGGCCGGGTTGGCGAAGCTTGGCGCTTCCGTCATCAGGCACGCCGCCGCCGTTGTTTTCGGGAAGGCGATAACGTCACGAATGTTATCGGTACCCGTCAGCAACATCACCAGACGGTCAAGGCCAAACGCCAGACCCGCGTGCGGTGGTGTACCGTATTTCAGCGCGTCCAACAGGAAGCCAAATTTCTCACGCTGTTCTTGCTCGGTAATGCCCAGAATACCGAACACCGTTTGCTGCATTTCACCACTGTGAATACGCACGGAACCGCCGCCCACTTCATAACCGTTAATCACCATGTCATAGGCGTTGGCGATCGCCGCCACTGGATTGGCTGACAGTTCTGAAGGCAACATGTCACGCGGCGCGGTAAACGGATGGTGCATCGCGGCCAGCCCACCTTCGCCATCTTCCTCAAACATAGGGAAATCAACCACCCACAGTGGTTCCCAACTATCGTCTTTCGTCAAGCCCAGATCGCGACCCAGTTTAAGGCGCAGCGCGCCCAGCGCATCAGTCACCACTTTCGCGCTGTCCGCACCGAAGAACAGAATGTCACCATCTTGCGCCGCTGTGCGTTCCAACAATGCAGACAGCCTGTCTTCATTCAGGAATTTTGCGACCGGACTTTGAACGCCTTCCAGTCCTTTGGCACGCTCGTTGACCTTGATATAAGCCAAACCTTTCGCGCCATAAATTTCAATAAACTTGCCGTATTCATCAATCTGCTTACGGCTCAGCTGTGCGCCGCCCGGTACGCGGATAGCGGCAACGCGACCTTTGGCATCGTTTGCCGGGCCGGAGAACACTTTAAAGTCAATGTCTTTAACCAGATCGGCAACGTCAACCAGCTCCAGCGGGTTGCGCAGATCTGGCTTGTCGGAACCAAAACGACGCATGGCCTCTGCGAACGTCATGATCGGGAAATCGCCCAGATCGACGCCTTTCACATCCAGCCACAACTCACGCACCAGTTTCTCCATCACTTCACGCACCTGTGGCGCAGTCATGAAAGAGGTTTCCACATCGATCTGAGTAAATTCAGGCTGTCTGTCGGCGCGCAGGTCTTCATCACGGAAGCATTTGACGATCTGATAGTAACGGTCAAAACCAGACATCATCAGCAACTGTTTGAACAGCTGTGGGGACTGCGGCAGCGCATAAAATTTGCCTTTATGTACGCGGCTCGGCACCAGATAGTCACGCGCGCCTTCCGGCGTCGCTTTCGTCAACATCGGCGTTTCAATGTCCAGAAAACCGTGATCGTCCATAAAGCGGCGAACAAAACTGGTGATGCGAGCACGCGTTTTCAGGCGTTGCGCCATTTCTGGGCGACGCAAATCCAGATAGCGGAATTTGAGACGCGCTTCTTCGGTGTTGGTTTGGTTGGAATCCAGCGGCAATGCCTCAGAACGGTTAACGATCGTCAGAGCATTAGCAAAAATCTCGACTTCGCCCGTCGCCATATCTTTGTTGATTTGGCTTTCTGGACGTGCACGTACTACACCGGTAAGTTGGATACAGAACTCGTTACGCAACTCGGATGCCAGTTTAAATGCGTCCTGACGATCCGGGTCAAAGAACACTTGAACCAGCCCTTCACGGTCACGCATATCAATAAAAATCAAACCACCCAGATCGCGGCGGCGGTTAACCCAACCGCACAATGTCACTTCCTGGCCCACATGGGACGAATTCAACTGCCCGCAATAATTAGTACGCATCACGATGTCCTTTTACTCATCCGCCAGCTCACACGTTTTCACGGTAGATCACGCTTCACGGTAGATCACAATGCAAAAACCGTGGCATTTTCGCTGCGCGGTATGGTTTTTCTGGGTTACTGTTCGGTGAAAAAAGGCGGCTATTATAAAGGATAATAGCGCGGACGATAAGTATGAAGGTAACGCTCTACGATGCAGGTGCCTACTCTTTTTACGAAATTTCTCTGCTGGTTAACGAAATGTTCACCGATCAGGACAGTGTTGTTGCAAAACACGGCACCATAACGTCCAAAGGCATCACTTCTCAGCAATGTCGACGTGAAGCCACTTCCGTTTTCCCCCTCCCAGCCCATCGCGCAAGGATTTGTGGAAACCCGCCTTCCCTTTTAATAAAACCTGCTAAAGTTAATAAGTAACTCATTATTTTTATAAAAATTTTAATAAAAAGCGCTTTCCCATTATTGGCCAATGCGTATGATTTACATGGAGAACAGCTATGTATTCATTTGTTGCCCGTCAGCCTATCTTAAATCAGCACCTACAAACCGTTGCCTACGAGCTACTTTTTCGCATGGACATCACCAATAAATTTCCTGATGTCAGCCCTGAATTTGCGACTGCACAGCTTATTTCCGATCAGTTCTTGACCAACCCACTGACAAAATCTGTCGTGGAACAACCTTACTATATTAATTTTCCCCATCAGATGCTGATCAATGGCCAGGCCGAAGTATTGCCACAGGAAAAGGTCGTGATTGAAATCCTTGAAAATGCGATACCCAATAATGATCTCTTTGCTGCTGTAAAAAAGCTAAAAAGAAAGGGCTTCAGAATTGCACTTGATGATTTTTCGATGGATTCAGAATGGGATCGCTTTTTGCCTTACACGGATATCATCAAATTTGATTTGACCCAGTCGACGTTTGATGAAATTGAAAAATTCATCAAAAGAACAGCACCGCGCAAGTTAACCTACCTGGCGGAAAAAGTAGAGACACATGAGCAATATCTGCAAAGCAAAAAGCTGGGAATCTCACTTTTTCAGGGATATTTCTTCAGTCGTCCTGAAATGATTAAGTCGAAAAAATTAGTTAATAACTCCAGCAACACCGTCAGGTTGCTGAGAGAAGTCAATAAACCTGAGATCAACTATGCCACGATCGAAGAATTGGTCTGCGCCGATCTGTCGCTTTATTATAAGTTGATGCGCCATATCACCAATATCAAATACAATACCCGCTTTGGCATCACCGCGACCTCGATGTCGTTTCGTTCGATGGCAATGCTGCTTGGGCAGCGTGAACTTAAACGTTTTGTCTCATTAATTAGCATTACCAACAGTAATGAAAATAAACCCAGCGAGCTTTATCGTACCAGCTTAATTCGCGCCAGATTTTTTGAATTATTGTATGCCTCCTTTAATGTGAAGGAAGATACCACTGAAGCGTTTCTATGCGGATTATTATCGCTGCTTGATGCCGTACTCGATTCCCCCATGCCGCTGCTGCTTTCACAAATCGCGCTATCCGAAAAAATTAACCAGAGCTTATTAGAAAACACCGGCGAACTGGCAATTTATCTGACGTTAATTGCTAAATACGAACAGCAAGAATGGGAAGAACTTGAACACCTCTTAAACCAGTTAGGTGTCGATGAAGAAAACTTCTTTACCATGATAATGGAGGCCACACAGTGGGCGGATGAGATTTTATAAACGATTTCCCTCAACTCACTCGCGCTCCCCTGTCGATTACGCAATAATGGCAAACATCCTATTGAGGCTCAATGATGTGATGGTGCAGTAGATGTACATCGGATTACCACAATGGCAGCACCCTGCGTGGAGTCGGCTGGGGTTAAACGACCTTGCCGACTACAGCCGTTATTTTACCTGTGTTGAAGGTAACACGACCTTTTATGCGTTACCTTCGCGCGAGATTGTCGGGCGCTGGCGTGATATGACGCATGATAACTTCCGCTTTTGCTTCAAATTTCCCTCAACGATCAGCCATAAAGCAGCCTTGCAAAACTGTGATAGCGATGTTGCCCTTTTTTATCAATGCCTTGAGCCGATTGAGCACCGTATCGGACAGCTATGGCTACAGCTTCCTGCCGTCTTCAGCCCCGCACAATTGCCCATTTTGTGGCGCTTTCTTGAGGCCTTACCGCAGGAATTTAGCTACGGCGTGGAAGTGCGCCACCCGCTATTTTTTGCTAAAGGTGATGAGGAACGTGCGCTCAATCAGGGGCTACAGCAGCGCGGCGTCAATCGCGTGATTTTAGACAGCCGCCCAGTTCATCACGCCGCACCAGATAGTGCCGCTATGCGTGAGGCACAGCGTAAAAAGCCGCGCGTACCGGTACACGCCGTACTGACCGCCACGCAGCCGCTGATCCGCTTTATTGGCAGTGAAACACAGGAAGAAAACCTGCGCTGGTTCGAGTCATGGCGTAATAAGCTGCCGCAGTGGCCTGAGGCAAATCCCTTCTTCTTTATTCACACGCCGGATATTGGTGATGCCCCACCGCTAGCACAACGGCTTTGGCCATTACTCGCCGAGATCGACCCAACATTGCCACCGCAACCGGATTGGCCGCAGCAGGCAACGCTTTTTTGATCCAGTAAACAGGGGATGTGTTAGTTCGTTTAGTTATAAACACTCCCTCAACGTAACCCATTTCCGCTAAAAAAATTGGGCTTTACAGGCGACAGGTGCGCCAGGTAAAGCTATTATTCTGCAAGCCGTTTTCGGTTAGGTCACGGAGTAAAAAATGGTAAGTGCGCTCTATATCGTGCTCGGCGCAATCTTGTTGATAAAGCTGTCTATTGATGTTGTAAAACTGAGAATGCAGTATCGCGTGGCGTATGGCGACGGTGGATTTTATGAGTTACAAACCGCAATCCGAGTACATGGCAATGCGGTGGAATATATTCCGATTGCGGCGATTTTGCTGGTGCTGATGGAAATGAATGGCGCGCTTATCATCATGATCCACTTTTGCGGCATTTTATTGATCGCCGGGCGCTTAGTTCACTACTACGGCCTTCGGCATCGCGAATTCCGCTGGCGACGTTCAGGTATGGCAGCAACCTATGCCTCACTCATTCTGATGATTGCAGCAAACCTCTATTACCTTCCTTGGGATCTGGTTTTCACGCTGTATTGATATCGTGAGACAAAAATAATACCCGCCGTTCTCGGGCGCACAGACATAATGCGTCCGGGAATCAAAAACCGCGTCCACATGTGGAAGGCGAAGATCATATACCCTAAATAATTCGAGTTTCAGGCAGGCGGCAAGCGAGTGAGTCCCGATGAGCTTACTCAAGTAAGTGATTCGGGTGAGTAAGCGCAGCCAACGCACATGCAACTTGAAGTATGACGGGTATGGCGTATTCTGCTAGAATACGCGCCTCTTTATTACTCTCAGTGCACTTTCTGCCATGCCAAACCGCGATATGCTTTTTTCTGTGCCAATTGCCAATTTAGGCGACTGGACATTCGATGAACGCGTTGCCGACGTATTTCCCGATATGATCCAACGTTCTGTACCCGGTTATTCCAACATCATTTCGATGATTGGTATGCTGGCAGAGCGATTCGCCCGCCCGGATAGCCTTGTCTACGATCTAGGGTGTTCGCTAGGCGCAGCCACGCTATCTATGCGACGTAATATCCACGTTCCGGGTTGCAAAATTATCGCGGTAGATAATTCTCCGGCAATGGTGAAACGCTGCCGTAGCCACATTGATGCTTTCCGCTCCAATACCCCTGTCGAGATTGTCGAAGCCGACATCCTGAATATTGATATTGAAAATGCTTCCATGGTTGTGCTGAATTTCACCCTTCAATTTCTGGAACCGTCTCAGCGTCAGGTGCTTATCGAGCGTATTTATCAGGGATTAAATCCCGGCGGCGTTCTGGTGCTTTCTGAGAAGTTCAATTTTGCAGACAAAGACGTCGGTGAATTGCTGTTCAATATGCATCTCGATTTCAAACGAGCCAATGGTTACAGCGAGTTAGAAATCAGTCAGAAACGCAGTATGCTGGAAAACGTCATGCTGACCGACTCGGTAGAAACTCATAAGGCGCGACTGGCAGATGCTGGCTTTGAACACAGCGAAGTGTGGTTTCAGTGTTTTAATTTTGGTTCGTTATTAGCCGTGAAAGCAGAGGAAAAGGCGTGATCGATTTCGGCAATTTTTATCAGCAAATCGCAAAGGGTCCGCTCAGCCACTGGCTTAATACGCTACCTTCACAGCTCAGCAGTTGGCAGCAAGAATCCTTACACGGTAAGTTCAAGTTATGGTTTAACTCGTTGGAACATCTCCCCTCGCTGACGCCGACCTCGCTGGATTTGAACGATAGCGTCACCGCGCGCGTGGAACCCGATATTTCCATCGGCCAGCGTGAAGGCATTGAAAAACTGCTGCGTAACCTGATGCCCTGGCGTAAAGGCCCGTTTTCGCTTTACGGCGTGGATATCAACACGGAATGGCGTTCAGATTGGAAATGGCAGCGCGTTCTGCCGCACATCAGCCCGCTGAAGAATCGCCTCATTCTGGATGTAGGCTGTGGTAGCGGCTATCACCTGTGGCGGATGGTCGGAGAAGGCGCCACGATGGCAGTCGGTATCGATCCCATGCAGCTGTTCTTATGTCAGTTTGAAGCCGTGCGCAAGCTGCTCGGTGACGATCAGCGCGCGCACGTTCTACCGCTCGGCATTGAACAACTTCCTGAACTTGCGGCTTTCGATACCGTATTTTCCATGGGTGTACTGTACCATCGTCGTTCCCCACTCGATCATCTGTGGCAATTGAAAAACCAACTGGTGGCAGGCGGCGAGCTGGTGCTGGAAACGCTGGTCATTGAAGGTGATGAGAATCAGGTGTTAGTGCCAGGAGAACGTTACGCGCAAATGCGCAATGTGTACTTCATTCCGTCCGCTGCGGCCTTAACAACGTGGCTTGAGAAATGTGGGTTCGTTAATGTCCGTATCGTCGATAGTTGTGTCACCACGACGCAGGAACAACGCCGGACAGACTGGATGATCACGGAGTCGCTGGCCGAATTTCTCGATCCAGAAGATCCAACGAAAACGGTAGAAGGCTACCCTGCGCCAGTACGGGCGGTATTGGTTGCCAATAAACCGGGTACCTATCAGCCCTAAATGACTGCACTCAATAAAAAAAGCCCCAGTAAGACACTGGGGCTTGGTACTTGCCATGCAAACCTGATGGTATGCGGCGCGGCAAAATTGAAGAATGACGATGGGGTGTTTATCGCAATACAGTCTATTCCTATACTGTGAAATTTCTTACGTCATGACGCGCACTGCGTTTCACGGTCTGGGCTGACCGCCCGCTTCATTGCTGCGACCACGTCGCCATCCACACAGTACTGACTAAATTCATCTAACTCCGCGTCAGAACACATCGACACACCGATCTTGCGATAACGCATAGGAGATGGGGCCCACTGCCCAGCAGAGCTATGCAACTCCCGGATACCCGCTTGCTGAAATTTATGCACGTTGGTTAACCGCACGCCGGAACCCGCCATAATAATAGGACCGCGACTGGCCTGCGTTAGTTCACGTAACAGTCGTAATCCATTTTCCGCAGTCTGCTGCTGCCCAGAACTCAATATGCGCGATACGCCAAGATCGGTAAGTTGTTCTAATGCAATATAAGGGTTCAGGCACATATCAAATGCTCGATGGAAGGTGACTGCCATCCCCTGCGCCACCGCCATGATTTCGCGCATTTTGGGCAAATCAATGTGCCCTTCCTCATTGAGTACGCCGACAACGACGCCGGGAAATCCCATCTCGCGAATCTGCTCAATGTCATACTTGATAGCAGCAAACTCCGTCGGGCTGTAGCAAAAATCCCCTCCTCTCGGGCGTACAATAGGGTGAACAGGAATCGCGACCTTTTCGCTGGCACCACGCAGCGCACCATAGGATGGCGTTAATCCCCCCTCTCGCTGTCCTGCGCAGAGTTCAATTCTGTCGGCCCCAGACTGCGCTGCCGTTATCGCACAATCAACGCTATAACAGCATACTTCCAGTTTCGTCATCGCGACTCCTCCATATAAACTCCCAGACTCTTTTTCTTAATCATCGAAAATCGACGAATCATCACGCCGATTAAAGTCATAACTATGGCATTCACATTCATATCGTGAGGAGACAGGAGTCACAATGAACACGATACATTAGCGAAATAAACATGACATAAACCACAATTTTATTAATATGTTCTACAGCAAAAGCAATTGGCATGAATAACGCGATATCGCATTTTATCTTTCAGCCATGGTTATCTTTCTGATTACCTTATGTTCAGGTTATTTACTATTTTCTTTCTATAGAGGAGAGCTTTCACTCGCGACAACATCTCGTATATCACATGGGTGAAATTTTATTGTCACTTTCCCATTGGTTATCGCCAATGTTGGGTTAGGCATTCGTTCTTTTTCGCCTTGCGGAGAGCTAAATTTAAGTTTGATACCCGGTGTACGCAATGCGTCATCAGACAAGCAGGCTAGCGCACGCTGATGCAGCGTCTCCGCATCGCCAGGCAGTACCAGTTCTACATGCTCCCAGCCTTCATGGGGATAGTACTTCTCTCCTGGCCACGGCAGCTCAATACACGTAATCTGCCAAGGACCAATCAGGATGGCTTTATCCAGTATAAACAAGCAGATTGGACGACCATTGATACGGTTTTCAGACAACAAAGTGCCCGCTTTTAGTAACGCCGTTTTCCATGATTCAGCCGTCGTATTCTGATGGCAACGCAAAGAAATATGGTCAGCCTGAAATGCATGTAAATCCAACTGAAGTGCACCAGCGAATTCCTGTAGTTCTTGCTCAAAACGCGCTAAATCTGTTATCAAATCATCGGGCAACATATCAGGTAAGGCTCCTCACAGCATCTCACATATCAACGGCTATTCACGCAGTGAGAATATCACATTCATAACATTTTCTAATTAAATTATACGTCCCTCGCGAATGTATTGACTTACCCTGTTTCCACATAAAACGCATTAAATGCAAAGAAAAGAAAATCATGTCACTCAGTTAATAAACGGCAATGTTTTTTACCTGACGTTAATTTGAGATACTTTTCGCAATCTATTCTGGGAAGAATCTTAAATAAGACCTAGCCCATTGAGTATTAGAATGAAAAAGTATAAATTAGGGAATCAAATAATAACGCAGAGATATCACTATGGTTTTACTCATTATATCTATCGTGCTTATTGCTATTGCGGCATATGCTATTTTTCGTCATTTTAAAACCAGAGACTCACATAAAATTGGTGTAAATAATCGTTCAAGAAAACGTTAAGAGCGCGACTTCTATTTATTTTCATTCTGCCTAACGTTACTTTCTCTTTTTTCGTGTTCTCCTTGTTTATTTTTTCATATCCCCCTCTTTTTTCATCTCTCGCTCGGCAGGCATTTTTCATCTGAATATCTCTCAGTTCCCCCCTGCCCGTCTGCTGACGGGGAAAGGCAAATATGGTATAAGCAAGGCTTGATTTTTTATTTAAGGTAAACCGGTGAATATTCAGGCTCTTCTCTCCGAAAAAGTCAGCCAGGCGTTAACTGCGGCAGGCGCGCCAGCAGACAGCGAAGCTCAGATCCGCCAGTCGGCAAAAGCACAGTTTGGTGATTACCAGGCTAATGGCGTCATGGCCGTGGCAAAAAAACTAGGCATGCCGCCGAGACAATTGGCCGAAAAAGTCGTCCAGCTTTTGGAACTGGAGGGCGTTGCGGAAAAAACAGAAATCGCAGGCCCGGGATTTATTAATATTTTTCTCGATAAGCAGTGGGTTGCGAGCCAGGTTGAGAACGCCCTGAATGCACCAAAACTGGGTTTAACGCCCGTTGAACCACAAACGATCGTGATTGACTACTCCGCCCCCAACGTCGCGAAGGAAATGCACGTCGGCCATCTACGCTCAACCATTATTGGTGATGCAGCCGCCCGTACGCTGGAGTTTTTAGGCCACAATATCATTCGCGCTAATCACGTTGGCGATTGGGGTACGCAGTTCGGCATGCTGATTGCGTACCTTGAAAAAATGCAAAACGAAAGCGCCAGCGAAATGGATCTGTCCGATCTCGAAGCGTTTTATCGTGAAGCAAAGAAACACTACGATGAAGATGCTGATTTCGCCGAACGCGCACGCGGTTACGTAGTGAAATTACAGGGTGGCGACGAATATTGCCGTCAGATGTGGCGTAAGCTCGTCGATATCACTATGACGCAGAACCAGATCAACTATGAACGTCTTAATGTCACGCTGACTAAACAGGATGTGATGGGTGAAAGCCTGTATAACAGTATGCTGCCGGGCATCGTTGCCGATCTGAAAGCGAAAGGTTTAGCGGTTGAAAGCGAAGGTGCAACGGTGGTTTTCCTTGATGAATATAAAAACAAGGAAGGCGAACCGATGGGCGTCATCATCCAGAAAAAGGATGGTGGCTACCTCTACACCACGACAGATATCGCCTGTGCCAAATACCGTTATGAAACCCTGAACGCCGATCGTGTGCTTTACTATATCGATTCTCGCCAGCATCAGCATTTGATGCAAGCTTGGACCATCGTGCGTAAAGCTGGCTACGTGCCTGACTCTGTCAGCCTGGAACACCATATGTTCGGTATGATGCTGGGCAAAGACGGTAAACCATTCAAAACACGTGCAGGTGGAACGATCAAGCTGTCCGAACTGTTGGACGAAGCCTACGATCGCGCACTGAAACTCATCACAGAAAAAAATCCACAGATGGAAAGCGATGAGTTAGAAACATTGGCGAAAGTGGTTTCTATCGGCGCCATTAAATATGCCGACCTGTCGAAGAGCCGCACCACAGATTACGTTTTTGATTGGGACAACATGCTGGCGTTTGAGGGCAATACCGCGCCTTATATGCAATACGCCTATACACGTGTCGCGTCCATTTTCAAGCGAGCAGGAATACAGGAAGACACCTTAACGCAGCCGATTACGCTGAGCGATGAGCGTGAGTTTGCGCTTGCCACACGCCTGCTGCAATTTGAAGAAACCATCACCTCCGTCGCCCGTGAAGGCACGCCGCATGTGATGTGTAGCTATCTGTACGACCTGGCTGGCCTGTTCTCTGGTTTTTACGAGCACTGCCCGATTCTTAATGCTGAAAATGACAACGTGCGTCAGAGCCGTCTGAGACTGGCGCTGCTTACAGCGAAAACGCTGAAGCAAGGTCTGGATACACTAGGTATCGAAACCGTCGAGAAGATGTAATTCTGCCATCAACGGACAACAAAAACGCCATGGATGCAGTATCCATGGCGTTTTTTTT